>ONEZ01000048.1:0-1287 GCA_900316995.1 uncultured Bacteroidales bacterium
CTGTCCTCATGCTTGCAGGACGTCTTGAAATTTTTACACTTATTGCCATCTTATCACCATCTTTCTGGAGAAACTCCATTAACAAATCAAAAATTTAATGCCTAATTTTGTCACGGAGGTTACTTCAAATTCTCCTTGAAAAACTCAGACAGAGTGTCCCAAGGAATCATGTTTTTAGGCTCGCCATTGCCCTCAGGCTCAGTGTAGCCTCCATCGTAGAGGTCACAGTGTGATGCGTTAGGAATAATAAGCAGTCTTTTGTTCTCCGGGTTAGGGTTTGGCTTGCCTGTAAAGTTATAGCCTTCCGCCTTGCCCTCTGTCATATATTTGTATGCAGCCTCACCAAAATAGCGTGAATGAGCATCAGCCCCGTGCATAACAAGTACGGCAGAACGAATCTCATTGATGTAGTAGAGAAAACGGCTGTTAGAGTAGCCTATTGTTCCAATTATGCGCCAGCCGTCGTTAGAATTGCCGCTACGCTTGTGGTATCCACGCTCTGTTTTATAATAGTCATAGTAGTCTTTTACAAATTGAGGAGCATCGCTTGGCAGTGGGTCTATAACGCCGCCGGCCATGGCCATAGGGTCTGTGGTGCGTTGCTTTGCAATGTTCTCACGTGCGGCATGACGTTTCTCCTCTGAATTGTCGCTATCATAGTAGCCGTTGCCGCTTACACGGGTCATGTCATACATGGTGGAAGCCACGGTAGCCTTTATGCGTGTGTCGGCTGCCGCTGCGTTTAGTGCAATGCCTCCCCAGCCGCAGATACCTATTATGCCTATGCGGTCAGCATCCACGTTTTCTTGTTTTGACAGGAAATCCACAGCCGCCATAAAATCTTCTGTATTGATGTCAGGCGATGCTGTGCGGCGTGGCTCTCCGCTGCTTTCTCCCGTATATGAAGGGTCAAACGCTAATGCAACAAAACCTCTTTCTGCCATTTTCATGGCATACAAGCCGCTTGACTGCTCTTTGGTAGCGCCAAACGGACCACTAACTGCAATGGCTGGCAGTTTCTCACCTGTTTTTGGTGTGTAGAGATCTGCTGCAAGTGTCAGCCCATATTGAGTTCTAAATGTCACTTTCTTGTGGTTTACCTTTTCGCTAAGAGGAAACACCTTATCCCACTCTTGCGTTAGATTTACTGTACTCATATCTGTTGTATTTTCTGTTTGATTATTTTGTGTACAGCCCATAAGCATCAAGCTTATCATCGCCGTGGCCAATAATACTTTTTTCATAATAATATCTTTTTACCGTTTTTAATATATATCCCTTTTGATG
>ONEZ01000048.1:1365-2621 GCA_900316995.1 uncultured Bacteroidales bacterium
TTTTGATTTGAAATATATGATATGCCTTTAATCCCTGTGGTGACGTCCAATGACAGTGTGACGGTTATGCCATTTTCACCTGCTTTCAGAAATGTGCGAAGTTCACCCTCTGTCATTTCTTCAATTCTGCCAATACGAGTGTAACTCCAGGAATTAGTGCCGTATAACAGACAAATGTTGCTGCCGTTGTAGAGTATAACATCGCCCGGCTTTGCAGTTATTTGTTGGTCACTTGTTGTGAGAGAAAAGCCTAAAGCACCCCATATCTCAAAACCGCCGCTTGAATTAAGCGTTACTGTTACTGAGCCGTTCCGTCATAGTTTGAATAACTACAGTGTATATGGCCTGTTTATTCAGCGGCAGTTTCCTAATGTGCTTTCATACGGTATGAAGACTCTACAAACGAGCGGAGCCTCCATTATAGCGGTGGAACCTGGGCAAATAGGCGGACTGGAAGATAATGGAGAGCTTATTTCTCTGTGCGGATGGGTGCTTCTATGGTCGCCGGAGCTACTTCACGGAACAGATTTGGAAAAACAGATAGAAAACTACCAGTTTTTCTCATATTTTTTTACTGAGGCTCTGAGAATGGAGACGGACGAATGGTCTTGTATCACTCAGTTGGTTGCTCAGATGCGGCAGGAGTTGCAGCTTCATGAAGACTCTTCTTCTTTAAGGAGTATCTTGTTAAGCTACTTGCGCTTAATATTAGAATATTGTAATCGTATATACATGCGTCAGATATCAGATGATGATAAGAGCACTGATGATATTTTGAAGCGCTTCCACTGTTTGCTGCAAACATATTTTCGTGAAAACCGCCAGCTCGCTTACGGGCTGCCAACAGTGGCGTACGTTGCTTCAGAACTTGCATACTCACCTGGATATTTTGGTGCCTTGATTCATAAGGCAACAGGCGGAACTGCTATTGGATATATTCATAATTATGTTATAAATCAGGCAAAAAGCCTGCTAATGAGTGGGTATAATGTTAATGAAACATCACGTCTTTTAGGTTTTGAATATCCTCATCATTTTACCAGACTGTTCAAACGCATAAATGGAATAACCCCCATTGAGTTTCTAAAGAAATAGAAATTTAAGGATTTGTGTAAATTTTTTAATAAATCGCTTGCGATATAAAAATAT
This sequence comes from uncultured Bacteroidales bacterium, assembly GCA_900316995.1. Lineage (GTDB taxonomy): Bacteria > Bacteroidota > Bacteroidia > Bacteroidales > Paludibacteraceae > Enterocola. The sequence goes on from ONEZ01000048.1 coordinate 2,515, forward strand.
TTTCTTACCTTTGCATCGTGAACGACATAAATACAATTTAAAATTATTAGATATGAAAACCATTTATGATTTCAAGGCTCTGACGAGCAAAGGTAAAGAGTTAGATT
>ONEZ01000047.1 GCA_900316995.1 uncultured Bacteroidales bacterium
CCGATGACAAAATTTGTCATCATTATTATTTATTTTGCAAAAGTTTTTGATTTTGCCTATGAAAACCACAAAAATTCATGAGCAGTCTCATGTGGGGAGGCTGTTTCGCGTACTGAATATGCTCCAAAGTGTCAAGTACTACAGAACGGAGGAGATAGCGGAGGCGCTTGGTGTTTCAAAGCGCACCGTGATGCGCTACATTGATGACTTCAGGAGTGCCGGTTTTGAGATTTTCATTGACAGGCATTGCTACAGAATAGACAAGCGCTCTGGTGCTAACAAGCTATTCTTTAATATAATAAGCAATACAGATGAGTGGCAGACGCTCAATAACACTGAGCAATTTGCATCGGCGGTTAAAATGAAACGGTTTGTGAGAATAGAGGAATACATATCCGCTCACAGCAAAACAGTGCGAACCCGTGATTTGGAGCCATTTGAGATTACAGATGACGGCAAGTTTGTATGGTGCTATGACCCGCAAGACTGCCAGTGCAAGACATTCCGCCCGTCACGCTGCAAGAGCGTATCCGTACTGAGCAAGCCCTGGGCTCACGCTGGTAGTTTTAGGAGTGAGGACATTGACATTTTTGGGTTTCACGGGAGCAATCCCATAAAGGTGCGCATAGAACTTGACATCATGGCTCGCAACCTGCTTTTAGAGGAGTACCCTGCCGCCAAGCCTTACATCACTCAGATGTCTGAAAGCGAGTGGATTTTAAGCATCGATGTGTATGACCTGCGTGGCGTAGGCCGTTTCTGCATGGGGCTGCTAAAGCACATAAAAATAACAGACACCCCTCAGCTCAAGGAGTATCTGCTATCAGAGTATGAAAGCCTCACAGAATAACGCCGCCTGTTAAAGCTCGTCAATCTTGTTCTTCACGTAACGGGAGTCTGTATATGTGAGGCGGGCAAACGAAGTGCCGTTCTGGAGCATAAGTTTCTTGGTGGCGTTGAAGTATGCGGCAATTACGCCAGACACATTCTCATCCACGTTAAAGCGGTAGAGAGTAGTCCAAGGCTTTGCGGTGTTAATGCGTTTCTCCACCCCGCTCACCTTGTATTTCTTGTTCAGCTCCACAGCTATCTTATTGCTAACCCTTACGGCATAGCTGTTAAAATCATTGATTTTATTCTTGTCTGACTCGTATGACAGCACGTATGGCTCCGATGTAAAGGCTATGGAGCACAGATGATGCTCACCGTCTATGTAAGAGAACGTACAGGTAATATTATTAACTTTTACATCTTCTATTGTGTAGTCAAAATCTTTAACCTGAATATGCTCACCGTCAAGTTTTGTAACAGAAGCGCTACCAAAACGGTCTGCAAGCTGGCTATAGACCACGTCATAATCACTTCCAAAATTCAAACCAAGTATAGAAGTCTGAGCTCCCACTAATGATGTAACTGCTGCCATAATAAAAAGTATAAAATATTTTTTCATAAGCATAACTCAAATATATTCAGATAATTATCTATTATCAATCTTCTCTGGATATAAATCATGGTTCATCAAACGATGCTCCGCCATAGCCTCATATTTGGAGCCCTTTTTGCCGTAATTGCAGTACGGGTCAATGCTCAGGCCGCCCCTTGGCATGAACTTGCCCCAAACCTCAATGTACTTAGGGTCCATCAGGGCCACAAGGTCTTTCATAATGGTGTTCACACAGTTCTCATGGAACTCTCCCTTATTGCGGTAGCTGAAAAGGTAGAGTTTCAAAGATTTGCTCTCAACCAGTTTCTTATCAGGTATGTAACTGATATAGATGGTTGCAAAATCAGGCTGTGATGTTATTGGGCACAGCGATGTAAACTCCGGGCAGTTGAACTTTACAAAGTAGTCAACATCGGGGTGTTTGTTGTCAAACGCCTCCAGAACCTCAGGAGCATATTGCGTTGGGTAATCTGTCTTATTTCCTAAAATCATTTTCAGTGTATAGAGGTGTGAACGTCACTCTGAGCAAAGCGAAGAGTCTCACGTTTCATTATGAGATCCTTCGTTTCATTATGAGATCCTTCGGGTTGCACCCTCAGGATGACGTGCTATTGTCAACTGTCAACTGTCAACTGTCAACTGTCAACTGAAAAGAACTCCTCCAGCCCTCTGCGCCTTAGGGTGCAAGCCGGACAGTGTCCGCATCCGTCGCCCTTTATGCCGTTATAGCAGGTAAGAGTATTCTCTCTTATATAGTCAAGCTT
>ONEZ01000020.1 GCA_900316995.1 uncultured Bacteroidales bacterium
TCAAAATCTCTTGTCCAAGATCCGTCTAACTTGTGCTCTTTGCCGTACTGCCAAGTGAATGTTTCTGGTTTGAAATAGTGTTCTATAGCCTTTGCCATCATATCAGAGCATGACTCATTAATGGCTCCGTCCTCTGAATTTGTTGAAGATCCTATAGGACCAAGTGGACGGTAGGCTGTTACAAGATGAGTGAATTCATGGCATATTGCGTTAAGTCCCACCCTTGAGTTCTGGTTGTCTGCGCCAATCCCAAACCATAGATGCCCTATGCGCACATCGGTGTAGTGGTTTGGTGCCATCGCGTTATTGTAGAATGAATGCTTAATGATTTTACCTTCATCTGTTTTATATTCGTTTTCACCTTGAATTGTTGATACTGATGATGGGCGATGCAGATACGCCTGCACAAATGCGCCGTTGTTGTCAAAACTGTTGTAGTTGAACACAGTCCTGTAATATTCAAGCACTTTTTGAGTACCGTAGAACACATCTATGGCAGGGTGGTAATTGGCAATGTAGCATGAGAACTCTATATTGTTATCAGAGTATGTGAGCTTGGCGTTGTCCATCACCACGTTTTTCTTAAGTTCCATTTCCCCGATAACGGTGTATGTGCCATTGTTATATCTGCTGCATACTTTAACTGTGCATATTTCATTTTTCAGCACATCTACAAGACTTGAAATCCTGAACGTAACGGGAAACGAGTGTTTGCCTTTGTCAATGTCAATATCCTTTTTGTAGTCTGATATGTGGAGTGTGTCCCCGTTTTGTGATAAAATAATTACAAACAGGTCCGGATTCTTGTCATCGGTGCCATCACTGTAGTCAGTGTAGTTATAACGTTTAACTTCCACTGAATTTACGCAACGCATTGTGGATATACCTCCTTCAAATTCAAAATCAACACTGCCTTCAGCGTGTTTATAGCCATTTTCAGTAGTCATCAAAAATGTAGGGTAGATGTTCTTAATGGAGACCCTGTTGCCAACAGCAGTGCTTCTGAGCAAGACCTTGCCGTCCACAACATCACAGGTTATTTTTACATTGCCGGAGTAAAGAGATTTGGCTATGAACTCTTGGCTTGTTGGCTCAATTGATTCACTGCGGATTATTTCGCCAGTTGAGGCGTCCATATATCTCAGGTAGCTGTCATGGAAGAATTTGTAGGCAAGCTTGTAAACCCTCTTCCCATACTCCTCCACATCAATGTAAACCAGCTCAGCATCTGGAGTTGGAGCGGCTATGGCTTTTTTGGGACTGCCGCTGGAAGTGTCATTTTGCTTCTTTATTGCGCCGTTTATGTTCTCAACCCAGCCGTTTTTAGAGTGGATTACAAGAACCGCATGATCCACTTTTGTATTACCATCGTACTGCTGATATGCGGTGTGCCTTATACCTTTGTTATCCGTTACATCTTTATCGAGCTTAAATGTAGTACCCGTGGTGTTAAAGTAGCTGCCTATTTTCTGCTGCGCATCGCTTACAGACAGGGCTTGGTTTCTAAAGTCCTTGTTTACAAACTCAGCCGATGCGGATATGGTAATTATTGTGAATAATGTAAGTAGTAGAGTTTTTTTCATAGTTTTTTTTGTGGGTTGCGAGCGCAAAAGTAATGTTAAAATTTGTGTTTTGCCTGTGCCGAAGTGTTAAAATTTTAACAAATGTTTACTTGGCTTATATTAAAACGAATGATGTGAATTGTTGAAAAACTAATTTGGTGTAGGAGATAAAAATAACTAACTTTGCATACAATGATTTGCTTTATAACCAGTAATATCTATGAAAATAATAGCAGACAGTGGTTCCACTAAAACAAAGTTCGCTCTTGTTGAAGGAGGAGCGGTGGAGTATGTTCATACAGATGGTATCAATCCGTATTACCAAGGTGTTGAGGATATTGTTTCCACGCTCAAGGTCCAGTTGTTACCAAAAATTGCAGAACCAGAGAACGTTAATTACATTGAGTTCTACGGTGCCGGCTGCGGACCTGCGGATAAGATAGCCATTGTTAGAGACGCTTTGCAGAGTGTGTTCCTGTATGCTGCCATAATTGTGTCGTCTGACCTTTTGGGTGCCGCCAAGGCGCTTTGCGGCGTGGAGGCTGGTATTGCCTGCATACTTGGTACTGGTTCAAACTCTTGCTATTATGACGGTGAGAAGATTGTGCAGAATGTTTCACCGCTTGGATACATATTAGGCGACGAGGGCAGTGGCGCTGTTTTAGGAAAGCTGCTTGTAGCGGACATTCTAAAAAAACAGGCGCCAAAAACAGTGAGAGATAAGTTTTTTGCCAAATACTCTTACACATCTGCTGATATTATAGACAGGGTTTATCGTAAACCGTTCCCAAATAGATTCTTAGCATCGTTTGCTCCGTTCCTGTCAGAGAATATTGATGTAACATACTGTCACAGTCTTGTTTATGACTCTCTTAAATCTTTTATAGAACGCAATTTGCGTCAGTACCCTGCAGGGCTCCCGGTCCACTTCACGGGCTCCGTGGCGTACTACTTCCGCACCATACTTGAGGAGGCTATGACGGCATTGGGTCTCAAACTTGGTAAAATTGTCCGTGAACCAATTGAATTGTTAGTGTAACCAACCGGTTAGTTTGTTAATAAGTTACTACGTTTATCTTTGTTCCTTACTTATAAAGTCTGTACCTTTGACAAATGTATGGAACATGGTGGAAGAGATAAGGTTCTGCTGTTGCAAAATCCTAATTTGCAGCCTTTTATGAACTTGGCTGTGGAGGGGTTCCTTCTTGAGAACCTTGCGCCTTACAGTCATGCTCTATATCTTTGGCAGAATGATGACACTGTGGTGGTGGGGCGTAACCAGAACACGTACGCAGAGGTTAATCCTGATTTCAAAGGGTATGTCACACGCCGTCTTTCAGGCGGTGGTGCTGTCTATCACGATGTTGGAAATTTGAATTTCACTTTTGTTTCAGAGCGCTGTGAGTATTCTGTGGAGAATAACAATAAAATCATTCTCTCAGCGTTACGGAATTTGGGGTTCAATGCCGAACTTTCAGGACGCAATGATGTTACTGTTGAGGGCAAAAAGATTTCAGGTCAGGCCTTCTGTTTGCGTGCAAATGCTTGTTACCATCATGGTACAATCCTTATTAACAGCGATGTGGAGCGTATGCGCAGTGCGCTGAGCCCCTCAAAACTGAAATTGCAGAGCAAGGGTGTGGCATCGGTGGTGGCAAGAGTGGGCAACCTCAAAGACTGGGACCCTGATGTAAATGTTGATAAAGTGAAGGTGGCGTTGGCAGAGGCGTTTAAGGAGTTTTACGCAGACTGCACAGTGGATGAGCAGGTAGTGGATTTGACAGATGGCAGAATAGTGGCGGAGGCGGAGCGTATCAGCTCAAAGGATTGGATATGGGGCAAGAACCCAAAAGCCAAGTGCAGCATAGAGAAACGCTTTGACTGGGGAACGGTACAGGCTGATATTGAGATTCATGGAGACAGTGTAACACGCCTTGAGATTTGGACAGACTCAATGAATACAGATTGGGTTTCAACTATAAAGCACAAGATGCTTTCCACTCCAGTGTCGCAATGGAACCGTTTGGAAGTGGAAGGAGTGGAGGAAAGGAGTTTCATTCAGGTAATAGTTGGCATCTTACGTCATCCTGAGGACGTAGTCCGAAGGATCTCATAAAGATTTGATTATCTCGTTAATTATGAGATGCTTCGGGCTAAAGCCACTCAGCATGACGACCGTAGAATATATTTTGCAGATTAACAATGAAGATCATTATTATAGGCGGAGGCCCGGCAGGGTATATGGGAGCCATTAGAGCATCCCAGCTTGGCATGAGCGTCACTCTTATAGAGAAGGACGAACTTGGAGGTACGTGCCTTAACAGAGGCTGTGTGCCAACCAAGGCGCTGCTACAGGCCGCATCGGTGTACAGTGAAGTAACCAAAGAGGCGGCAGAGTGGGGAATAGAAACGGGTGTGACTAACGTTGACACCGCCAAGCTATATGACAAGAAAATCAACATAGTGGAGCAGCTCAGAAAAGGCGTGAAGTTCCTTATGGACTCAAACAAAATTGAGGTTATAAGCGGAACTGCACAGGTTGTGGCAGATGGGAAGGTGAAAATTAAGGAGAACGGACAAGAGATTGATGCTGATAAGATTTTAGTATGTACCGGCTCAGTGGCGGCGCGTCTTCCAATACCAGGAATTGAGTATGCTCTTAGTAGTGACGACGTGCTTTCAGCCCCTGTTGAGGCAAAGAAGATTGCAATTATAGGAGGCGGTGTTATAGGTGTGGAACTTGCGCTTTTCTTTGCAAAGATGGGTAGCGAAGTGACTATATATGAATATATGAGCGCCTTAGTAGCAATGATGGACACTGATATTTCCAAACAACTGCTCATGCAGGTGAAGCGTTTTGGTGTCAAAGTGCAATTGCAGGCTGCTGTGAAAGAAATACGCAAGAATGAGGCTGGATTTGAGGTGGAGGCGCTTATAAAGGAGAAGCCAGGCACAGCTTGCTTTGACAAGGTGATTGCCTGCACAGGACGCAAACCGTTCCTTGGCGATGTGTTTGCAGAAGGGGTGACTCCCAATGAGAACATCCGTCTTGCCGGCGATGCGGCGGGCGGCATACAACTGGCACACTTTGCATCGGCGCAGGCGGTGAACATTGTTGAGGAGTGGGCGGGACGTAAGCCTCAATATAACATGAACGTGGTGCCGCAGTGCATATACACAGCACCAGAGGCTGCATCGGTGGGACTGAGGGAACAGGATTGCAAGGAGCCTGTGAAAATAGGAATGTACCGCATAAACGGTAATGCCAAATCTCTTATTTTAGGCGAGAACAGCGGTTTTGTAAAGACCATATTCTCTGAGGCTACAGGCAGGCTTTTAGGTGCGCACATTGTGGCTCCTCATGCAACAGACATGATAGGAGAGCTTGCGGTGGCAGTGGCTAACGGCCTCACACAGCCGCAGATAGCATCAGTAATCCACCCGCACCCAACAGTATGTGAATCTATTGGAGAATCGGTGAATTGGTGAATTGTATTAAATTGAAAGTTATTATAACTGTCAAATGTCAACTGTCAACTGTTAACTGATTATGAAGACCCCATTATATGACACCCATGTTGCCTTAGAGGGCAGAATGGTAGAGTTTGGCGGCTTTGAGCTGCCGGTACAGTATGAAAACACTGGTATTAAGGCTGAGCATACAGCTGTGCGTACAGGAGTGGGCGTGTTTGACGTCTCCCACATGGGAGAACTCCTTATGTCAGGCCCCGATGCTGAGAAACAACTTAACCGTCTGGTTACAAACCAGGTGGCAGGTATGCCTAATGGCAAGGTGCTCTACAGCCTTATGTGCAATGAAGACGGAGGCATAGTGGATGATTTGCTCATCTACAAGCGTGATGAAAACAGCTACCTGATAGTGGTAAACGCCTCAAACATAGAAAAAGATTTTGAGTGGATGAAAAGCCACTTGGAGTTTGACGTTAAGTTTGAGAATATATCCGCGGCCGTAGGGCAGATAGCCGTTCAAGGACCTAAGGCGGTAGATGTTGTAACACGTCTCTTCCCCGATGCCACCAAGCTGCATAACTACACATTCTTTGAAACCAAGTATGAAGGCGGATGGTGTGTGGTTTCACGTACAGGCTATACCGGAGAAGACGGTTTTGAGCTGTACGTAGATGCTGACAAGGTGGTTGACCTATGGAATCTGGTGCTTAAGACAGGTAAGCCGGAGGGTATTGTCCCTTGCGGCCTTGGCGCACGTGACACCTTGCGTTTTGAGGCTGGGATGCCGCTCTATGGTCATGAACTGGGCGACAACATTCCTGCTAATGAGGTGGGACTTAATTTCGCCATCAAGTTAGACAAGGGTGATTTTGTGGGACGTGAGGCTATTATAAACCATACGGCTTCCTATTGCCGCAGAGGAATCCAGTTGCTTGCCAAGGGTATAGCACGTGAGGGTAGTCCTGTGTATCAGGGTACACGCAATGTGGGCTACGTTACATCGGGTAACTTTTCTGTTACAAACGGTGTGCCACTTGCAATGGTAAGAGTTCAGAAGGGCGTTGAAGGCAAGATAGAAGTGGAACTTAGAGGCAAACGCCTCCCCGCCGAGTTCGTCCGTTTACCGTTCATAACCAAGCAGAACAATAAATGAGATAAACTCATGTTGAATCGGTGAACCGGTGACGTGTTGATGAACACGGAGTGTGAATAATCGGTGAACCGAATCGATTAAACGATTAACCGAATAAACGATTAAACAATATAAAACATGAACATTCCAGAAAATTTAAAGTATCTCCCAACCCATGAGTGGGTGCTTGTAGAAGGGAGTAAGGCAAAAGTAGGTATTTCAGATTACGCTCAGCATGCGCTCGGCGATGTTGTCTATATCTCTCTCCCTGAGGTGGGTGATGAAGTTACCGCCGATGAAAGTTTTGCTGACGTGGAGAGCGTTAAGGCTGCATCAGAGGTTTTCTCTCCTGTAACAGGCACTGTAACCGCCATCAATGACGCTCTTGACTCAGATGCAGGCCTTTTGAATCAGGACCCATACGCAAACTGGATTATTGAAGTGGAGTTCACAGAGCTTTCAGACAAACTTGTTGATGCTGCGGAATACGAGAAGTTATTAGAGAATGCTTAATCGGTGAATCGTATTAAATTGAATTTTGTGCAAACCGAACGCAGAAGCCAAACTTGTTTGGATTATGCTGAGGTGCAGCCAAAATCACGGAAAGGCGAAGCCTTGATCAACTGTCAACTATCAACTGTCAACTAACATGAACTATACTCCCCATACCGCTTCTGATGTAGAGCAGATGCTTGCATCGCTGGGCTGTGAGTCAGTAGAAGAACTGATGAACACCCAGATACCTGAGGAGCTCCGCTACAAGGGTGATTTGCCGCTACCAAAGGGCAAGTCTGAACTTGAAGTTGAGCGCTTGATGCGTGGCATAGCTTCCAAGAATGTGAAGTTTGACCACATCTACCGTGGCGCAGGCGCGTATTATCACTATATACCTGCTACAGTGCGTCATATAGCCACTAATACATCTCTTCTGTCAGCATACACTCCATATCAGCCTGAAATCAGCCAAGGCATTTTGCAGGCTACATTTGAATATCAGACCATGATGTGCATGCTTACAGGCTTGGACGCATCAAACGCTTCTGTCTATGACGGAGCCACTGCAGCCGCAGAGGCGTGCAAACTGTCGCTTGACAAGAAACGTCGCCAGATTCTAATATCGTCAGCCATAAATCCAGATAACAGAAAGGTTATAGAAACCTACCTGTACCAGATGGATTGTACTGTGGAGTATGTCCCTATGAAGGGTGGAAAAACAGACGTGGAGGCTCTTAAATCCATGCTCAGCGATGCCACCGCAGGTGTGTATGTGGAGCAGGTCAACTACTACGGAGTAATAGAGGACATGGCTGCTATAGGCCAGCTTACCGCTCCGCTAAAGGCTCTCTTTATAGTAGGTGTGAATCCTACAGCCGCAGCCATTTTGCCTTCAGCTGCAGAGTGCGGTGCTGATGTGGCGGTGGGTGAGGCGCAGTCTCTTGGACTGCCGCTATCCTTCGGAGGTCCGTACTTAGGTTTTATGACTTGCAGGAAAGAGCATATCCGCAAGCTCCCAGGCAGAATAATTGGTGAGACTGTGGATAAGAATGGCAAGCGTTGTTTTGTGCTTACTCTTCAGGCTCGTGAACAGCATATCAAGCGTGAGAAAGCATCGTCAAGTATATGCTCTAATCAGGCAAACTGTGCTATCCTTGCATCGGTGTATCTTGCCACCGTGGGAGGCGAGGGGCTAAAGCAAGTGGCTTCTCGGTGCTATTCAAAAGCTCATTATTTAGCATCGGAGTTATCAAAGATAGATGGCGTGAACATTAAATTCAGTGATGATTTCTTCTTTGAGTTTGTGACTGTCTCAACCGATGCTAACGGCCTGCTGAAATATTTGCAGAGCAAGGGCATACTTGGTGGACTGCCTCTCTCTGACACTGAAATTCTCTGGTGCGTAACTGAGATGGCGAGCCGTGATGATATTGACTGTCTTGTGAAACTTGTGAGCGATTATGAGAAAGGAGGCGCGTTATGAGTCTGAAACTTCTATTTGAACTTAGCAAGGCGGGAAGCAATAAGTTTGCTCTGCCAGAAATTGATGTGCCTGTAACCGCTCCTTCTTGTGGCAGAAAATCTGATTTGCTGCTGCCTGAACTGCCAGAGGTTGAGGTTATGCGCCACTATGCCGCTCTTGCCCGTTTGGTGCATGGTGTGGAGGACGGACCTTATCCGCTTGGCTCCTGCACCATGAAGTACAATCCAAAGATAAATGAGATAACTGCAAGCCTTGATGGTTTCTCCCAGATACACCCTCTGCAGCCGGCTGACACAATAGACGGTTGCCGTGAGGTGCTCTCTATTATGAATAGTTCTCTTTGCGGTATTCTTGGCATGGACGCTGTGAGTTTCCAGCCTGCCGCCGGTGCGCATGGTGAGATGACATCGCTGCTTGTAATGCATAAATATTTGCAGAGCATAGGGCAGAGCCAGCGTACAAAGATTATTGTGCCTGACTCTTCACATGGAACCAACCCTGCAAGTGCGGTGGCTGCCGGCTTTGAGGTGGTGACTATACCTTCCTACTCAAACGGAATGGTCAATATGGAGGCTCTGAAAGCCGCTGTGGGTGATGATACTGCCGCCATGATGCTTACAAACCCAAACACTCTTGGCATTTTTGACAAACAGATTGCTGAGATGGCTGCAGTAGTGCATGGCGCTGGTGCGCTTATGTATTATGACGGCGCTAATCTGAACGCTATTATGGGGTGGAGCCGCCCTGGTGACATGGGCTTTGACATTGTTCACGTGAACCTGCACAAAACATTCTCAACTCCTCACGGCGGTGGTGGTCCTGGCAGCGGTCCTATTGCCTGCAAGGCGTTCCTAAAGGATTTTCTGCCTTATACTGAGGTGGGGTATCGTGAAGCGTCTGATGCGAAGAAGAGCATTGGCAAGGTAAAGGCTTTCCACGGAAACTTTGCAGTGGTGGTCAAGGCTCTCACATACATTCTCACGCTCGGCTCTGACGGGCTGAAGGACGCATCGGGGAAGGCGGTGCTTAACGCTAATTATCTGTTCAGTAAGATTGCCGCTCTATATGATGAGGAGTACCGCCCTTGCATGCATGAGTTTGTTGTAAGTGCGTCAAAGGCTGGTGAAAAGTGGGGTGTTCATGCGCTTGATATTGCCAAGGCTATGCTTGATGAGGGTATCCATCCGCCTACAATATACTTCCCGCTTATAGTTAAAGAGGCTATGATGTTTGAACCTACTGAAACGGAGAGCAAGGAGAGTATTGACGCTTTGGCTGAGACTATGCGCTCTATATTCGCCACCGCCTCCACCGATGCCGAGGCTCTGCATGCTGCGCCGCTTCATGCGTATATTGCAAGGCCGGATGAGGTGAAGGCTGCAAAGGAGATGGTTGTTCAATGGACAGTTAACAGTTGACATTTGTCAGTTATCATTGAATTCAGATAATCAATTAATGAGATATAAATTAATTATTATAACGCTTCTCTTTCTCTGCATCGTGCCAGTGGAGGCTAAGAAAAAGGGAGATGCGGCAGCTGATAAGAACCTTATCACTAATCCGATATCCAGACTCTATTTTCCGCCTAACATTGGGATGATAAATGTGGTTAAGAATTTCTATAAGGTGCAGAAAACCACGCTCAAGGGTGACAAACTCACTTTTTATCTTGAGGATTCGTTTTCAAACCTGATTTTCACAGAGGAGAGTGTGGCTGCCATGTATGACTCTTTACGCAGTCAGTTGCCTGACAGGTACAAGAGCAAAGAGCTTTCTATAGTAAGCCACGGTGAGAGGATTGAATCATACGTACCCAATATTCTGAGGAAGTCCATTCCGCCTGATGATAAGCGCCTGCCTTCTCATACGCAAGCCTTTAATGTGGTTACACGTCTTGATGACGTTAAGCCGCTGGCTGGTCTCACAAACCGTAATATTGCGCTATGGAACAGCCACGGCCTCTACTATAACCGTAACTCAGAACGCTGGGAATGGCAGCGTCCAAAGATGTTTGGCACAGTGGAAGACCTTTTCTCCACTTCAATAGTTGTTCCATATTTACTTCCCATGCTTGAAAATGCCGGAGCTCAGGTTTATATGCCTCGTGAAAGGGATATCAACCACAATGAAGTGTCGCTTATAAAAGAGACCTTTGAAAAGGCTCTCCGCTTTTCAGCCAAGGTTCCAAGTGCTGGTAACTACTGGGTAAAGGTTAAGTACAGGAAACAGAAGGGTGGTGCGTTGAACCTCAGTGTAAAGCACGGCGGTGTGGAGAGTAAATATAAGATAAACACATCGGCTGGTTACGGTACATGGATGTATGTTGACCAGCTTTATTTTGATGATAAGGCTGAACTTGTGTTCACTGCGGAGAAGGATACAAAACTGCTTGTGGATTCTGTGGTGATAGGCGGAGGCATGAGCCATTTTGGGAGTGGCTACCCAAGATTTGAAGAGGCTGCCTTCTATAACCTTAGAGAGTGCGGACTGCCTGACAGTATTGTCTATGATCAGAAAAAGGGTGTGATTAGTGACTACTATGATGACATATACAGCCGCAGCAAATGGGTTAATTTTCTTATGGGAGGTTCAGACAGACACCCATCTTACCCTGGCTTGGAGATTCCAATAGATTTGAGTTTCGCTCTTCATTCTGACGCTTTTGTTCGTGATTCTGACCGTGTGGTTGGAACGCTTGTTATTTGTTCGTCAGATACTGTTTATCCGTCAGGTTATAAGCGAATGGCTGCAAATGATTATGCTTATTATGTGGGTTCGCAAATACTGAATGATTTTAAGGCTGTAGGTGCAAGCAACTGGCAGTGGCGTGGTATATGGCATCAGAACTATGTGGAGACTCGTGTACCTATGGTGCCTGCGGTTATATGTGAGACGCTCTCCCACCAGAACTTTTCTGATATGAAACGTGGCTTGGAGCCTATGTATAAGTTCATTATGGCACGTGCCATATATAAGGCGATACTCCGCTTTTTAGCAGCCCAGTATAAAGAAACGTATGTGGTGCAGCCGCTTCCTGTAAATAGCTTCTCTGCCACTTTCTCAGGGGCGGACAGTGTGCTTCTCAGCTGGAAACCTACTGCTGATGAGTTGGAGACTACGGCATTCCCTAATAGTTATGTGGTTTATACAAGAAAGAACGGCCGCAGTTTTGACGGTGGTGTAACCGTTAAAGGTACATCTATTACACTGCCTATAAACCCAGACACCATATATAGTTACCGTGTAGCCGCTGTTAACCAAGGTGGAAAGAGTTTTCCATCAGAAACGTTGAGTGTATGTCGTACACGTGGTGCTGATAAGACCGCTCTCATAGTGAACTGTTTTGACCGTATATCCGGCCCTAAAGCATTTGACTTTGGCCCTATAGCAGGTTTCTCCTATGAAAAGGATTTTGGAGTGCCTTATCTCTACGATGTTGCATATACAGGTCCGCAGATAGAGTTTGAGCGTTGTGCGCCGTTTATGAATAATGACTATCCTGGGTTTGGCGCATCGCTCGGCAACTATGAGACTCAGACTATTGCGGGTAACTCATTTGATTATCCGTATGTGCATGGCGTGGCGCTGAAGGCTGCCGGCTACTCATTTGTGTCTTGCTCTAAAAACGCTTTTGCGGAGCGCAAAACGTCTCCTTCTGACTATGCTGTGCTTGACCTTATATTTGGTCTGCAACGTAATGTTGGCAAGTTTGAGATATTCTCAAGCCGCATGCAGGCTGCCATCCTTGATTACACTAAGGCTGGCGGTAACATTCTGCTTAGCGGGGCGTTTTTAGGCCATGAGGGTGGAAGTTTTGCTGAAAAGACTTTCAGCTACATTTTCCGCTCTCCGTTTGCTGCTACTGACGGGTTTGTGTCTGTGCCTGACTCCAAAGAGACATTTGCTTTGCAGATGATGCCGTCTGACAAACGTTATTTTTTGCAGAACGTTGATGCTATTGACCCTAAATATCGTGGAACTAAGAAGCTGCTGTTCTATAACCAGAACCATCTTCCAGCCGCACTGCTTTATGAGAAGAACTACAAATCCATTGTTGTGGGCTTCCCGCTTGAGGCACTGCAGACGCAGGATATGGTGAATGATGTTATGAAATTACTGGTTTCGTCATTCTAATTTGTTGGTGAATCGTGGAATCGTGGAATCGTGGAATCGGTGAATCGTCAACTGTCAACTGTCAACTGTTAATTAATATGATTACACTATTTTCCCAATCAGCTTTAAATGTTTCCGGCGTAGATAACTCGTTTATACTTCCAGCTCCTGTGGGGGCGGCGGAGGCTGTAAGGTTTATTCAGCAGAACAGTGCTGAAGGGTACGCCTTGGTGTGCGTGAGGCCTGTGGATATTGTGCTTGGCCAGAATGCGTTGAAGCGTCTGACTGCTGTGGCAGAAAGCACTGGTGCTGGTATTGTATATTGTAATTACCGCTCATATAGGGGTGGCATCGTTGAGAACATTCCTACTATTGAGTATCAGGAGGGTAGTCTGCGTGATGATTTTGATTTTGGCCCGCTCATGCTTATCAGTGCTGAGGCGTTGAGGAGCGTGACGGTTGATGATTATAATTTTGCGGCTCTTTATGACTTACGCCTTAAAATCTCTCAGAAGTTTAAGATTTTCCACCTTACAGAGTTCCTCTACACTCAGGTGGAGCGTGAGCAGGGTAGTGCTGAAGATAAGCAGTTTGGTTATGTTGACCCTAAGAACCGTGCTGTGCAGATTGAGATGGAGCAGGCTGTAACCGCTCACATAAAGGCCATTGGCGCCTACGTGGATGCTGACACTCACAAGCTGATTGATTTCTCTAACTGCAAAGATAACTTTACGGCTGAGGCTTCTGTTATTATTCCCGTGCGTAACCGTGTAAAGACCATTGCTGATGCGGTTAACTCTGTGCTTGCCCAGGAGACATCATTCGTCTATAATGTGATTGTGATTGACAATCATTCAACTGACGGCACCAGCAATATCCTCGCTGATCTTCAGAAGCGTGACCGCCGTGTAATTCATCTGATTCCAGACGCTGACGATCTTGGCATCGGCGGATGCTGGAACTACGGCGTTAATAACGTTCATTGCGGCCGTTTTGCCGTCCAGCTTGACAGCGATGATGTATATCAGGACTCTTCTGTACTCCAGACCATTGTTGACGAGTTCCACCGCCAGCAGTGCGCCATGCTTGTGGGCTCATACACCATAACAAACTTCAATATGGAGATTCTGCCTCCGGGGCTTATTGACCATAAGGAGTGGACTGACGAGAATGGTGCAAACAACGCTCTGCGCATTAACGGACTTGGTGCTCCGCGTGCCTTCTATACTCCTGTGCTGCGTGAACTTCAGTTGCCCAATACAAGCTACGGTGAGGATTACGCCATGGGTCTGCGCATCAGCCGTGATTGGCGCATTGGCCGCATTTACAAGAGCCTCTACCTTTGCCGCCGCTGGGATGGCAACTCCGATGCCGCCCTCAGCATAGAGCGCCAGAACGCCAACAACTTCTACAAAGACCAGCTCCGCACCATAGAGCTTTTAGCAAGAAAGGGGTAGTCGGCAGGCTTGATTTCGTGCAAAAATTAGTAACCGGCAGGCTTGATTCCGTGTAAATAATCCATTATATATGGTACCTTGTCTGTAATGTCAATTTTCCTGAAAAATATTTGTTTGAAAAGTTGTACAGATATATTTAAAGCAGTACCTTTGCAACAACAGATCCCACCACGCCTCCTAACAGTGCGTACCATGGTGGGACTTCGCTTTTTAAATAGGATTAAGATATTGGATTTTTGAAATAAGTTCAGTATCTTTGCAATCAAGAGAATCTATTTGCCGCAAAAAAAATGAGCAGAAACGAAGTACAAAATAAGATTACCGCATTGGGACGCAAATTGCTTCCTAAGGGTAGCCATTTGTTCTTGTACGGTTCTCGTGCCAGGGGTGATAATAGGGAAGACTCTGATTGGGATTTGCTTGTGTTGCTAAATAAGGAACATCAGAATAATGATTTTGATACTATATCATATCCGTTAATGGAGATGGGTTTTGATATGAACCAATATTTCAGTGTTCATACCTACACTCAAAAAGAGTGGGATAATATGTCATTCCTACCATTCCATAAAAATGTTGAACGTGATAAAATTGTACTTGTATGAGCCTTACGCAAGAAGAAAGAAATATTATTGTTGAACTGGAAAAGGAAAAATCGTTATCCACATTTGCGGAGATAGATGTTTTGCGCTTATAATTGCACCTACAATGCAACAGAGGATGAGATTATTCCTAGAATCCCGATGACAAAGGATTTTATAGATGCCGTTCTAAATCTTATTAAGAAGTAAATACGTTAGGTAAATAACTTGTTTGCTTAGAATCTTCCATGCCACCGCACACCGCTGCTGTGGCTTTTTTTATTTGCCAAATTCCTCTCTCGTTTGCAAAATATACTATTGTTAGGATTTTTTAACTAAATGTTATAGTATTTGTCCTAAAAGTTTAATACCTCTGGCTATTTGTTCTTGCGTTAACCATACAGTTCCTTCTACTACGCGAACTTCCAAAGACGTGTTATTATTTGGCTGATACAGCACCACAGTGCCTTTATTCCATAATTCCGGAAGAATTTTTGCATCCTCAACAGGTGGCTCAAAGTTCACATCAACCTGCCGTTTCAGCACCTGCGCCAGTGCTCTTACACCTTCTTCAGTAAAGGCGTTTGGAAGGTATTTCAAATTGCCTCCACGACCATCGTTCAAGGTGACAATTTGGCACCTTGAACATTCTTCGAGACTCAGTTGAAGCATATAATCATCGCTTGCGAACTGCTCTGCATTTCGCTTAACCGCTCGATTAAGGTACTTAGTTTCTATACCAAAACACTCCGCCAAATCACGGTCAATCATTACACGCTTGCCGCGGATTTCATAGACCTTATCTTCCTTTCCTTGCGCAGGAATCTTAATTACCTCAATAGCCATAACACATACAATAACTTAGGTGAAAGCAAACTTTGAAATTATTGCAAAGTTACTGTTGATAGCGATGTTAATCAATAGACAATGAGTGATTTATGAATTATTAACGCCAAATGTTAACGCACTGTAACTGCCAGTTACAATCCTTAAACCAATAGTTACAATTTGACTGATAGGGGAGTTAAAAGATGTTAATAAGTCCATTATTGCGCCGATAAGCACTCTTGACCTATAGTGTGCAGTCCTTGTAGTATTCTGTTTTTCTGCTCCGCCCTTGGCCGGCTGGTGCCGTTGGCGTAATGAGACAACTGAGCATGTTTAATACCAGTGACTCTGCTTATGGCTGAAAGGGTAGTGTATTGTTGAAGATTGCGCAATGTGGCTGACATGGTGCGCTCGTAAACAAACTTGTAATCTCCTTTTATTATGTAGTCAGGTATGGCGTCACCGTCCTCTTTCATTCCCTCGATGTGAAAATCAAAGGTCTCCTGAAATTTCTTGATAACATCAGTTTCTGTTTTTGCCGTAGTAATTACAGCCCCCAGTCCCTCTGTGGCAAGTGATGCAGAGTAGTTCTTCTCACACCAGTCTATAGTTACGTGTAGTTCCATAATCTTCAATTTTATTTCCATCCAGCTTGCTTCCAAATACTATTCAATAACTCTTGACTTAAATTATCACTAAGTTTTCCGTTTACAGTGACCTTGCCAGATTTGTTATCGTTTTTAAGTTGTCTGTGGTCTCCCTTGAATTTTATAATATACCATCCGTCTTCTTTTAACAATTCAAGAACTTCCCTGACTTTGTATCTGTTCATTGTTTCTGCAAAAATAGTATTGATTTTAATATTATCAAAATTTTCCGCTCAAAAATTTCTCTTTGCAAAATTACAGATAGATGCGATGTTAATCAATAGACAATGAATGATTTATGAATTATTAACGCCAAATGTTAACGCACTGTAACTGCCAGTTACAATCCTTAAACCAATGGTTACAATTTGGTGAGTAGGGAAGTTAAAATATGTGAAAATATTGATATTCCGCAACTTTTAGTGAAGGTCAGGGTGAGGTCAGTGTAATATTATCATTAAAAATTATAAGTCATCAATTGCTTATAAATAAAAATTATTGTGTATCTTTGTTTCGTAAAAACGAGTAGCTTTTGCGAATTTTTTATTTGTAAAACTGTATGTATAGTGTTGAAGATAAGATATTAACGTCTGTTAAAAAATGCGGAAGAGGAAAGGTGTTTTTCTCTTCTGAATTCTTGCGCTATGGTACGGCAAAGAGGATTAATAAGGCTTTGGAACTTTTGTCAGAAAAAGGACTGCTCATGCGTGTGGCTAGGGGACTGTACTGCTATCCAAAACAGGAAAAAATTTATGGATTAGGTGCAGTTCCTCCAATGGTGGAAGAGATAGCGTCTGCAATTGCCAGAAGGGATGCGTCACGTGTAGTGCCTACCGGGGAATGGGCTCAGTATCAATTGGGATTAACGCAACAGATTCCAATGAACATTGTTTACTTGACTGATGGGACATCCAGAACAATAGAACTTCTTGATGGGAGAAAAATTAAGTTTAAACATTCTGCGTCAAAAAATTTTGCTTTTAAGGACAGAACTGCAATGCTTGTTACATCTGCACTAAAATCTATTGGCAAGGGTAACATTACAGATGAGCTGGTTAATGTTTTGGATGCTGTATTAAGTAGTAAGAATGTATCCTTCAGTCTGGATTTGCATCTTATGCCAGAGTGGGTTCGTAAAATTATACAAGATAGATATGAGAAGATTTCTTGATTTGAGTGATGAGCAGAAAAGGCAGGCTATGAAAATAAATAATTATGTACAAGATCCTCAAAAACGCACTAATGTTTGCATCGGCGGGAGCACTGCTGATAATGTCTTCTTGTAATAATGCAAACAGTGGGAAGGCGGAATCAAGCAAGGATGCAAAAATTGTGGCTTCTACAGATTCTACCATAACTGCAGAAGTGGATACGACTGTCTCTGCTACGCAAGACACAGTAGCTAAAGTTGAAAATGATATCTATGACTGGGAGGAGTATGAGAAGGGTGTTATGCTTCAGTTGTCTAAGACTTTTGATAATTTTAAGGATAGGCTCAGAAAACGCGATGTTGATTATTTGAAAAAGCATGTCCTGTATCCTTTAGTGATTGACCGCTATTTTGTGATAAAGAATGAGGCTGATTTTGCACGCTATTTTGACATGTTGTTTGATATGGGAGTCACATCCACTGTCCTTAAATCAAATGTAAAGTGGTATGATTTCTATCGCGATGTTGCATATATATATGATGGCAACGATAATCAGGTGCTTGCCTTAAATTATAAAGGCTCTATATGCACAATCTACCTTAGGTCAAATGCAGTAAAATCTGAGATTAGAGAGAATTTGGGAAAGGATAAGCAGTCTCTGCACCCGTCATGCCGGAAGTTTGATTATAACGTTATTGAACTTAACACTGACTCTGCTTATGTGAGAGTAGATTCTTATAAAGATAAGCCTGTATTGAGCGTCTGGCATAATAACAAGAGGCCGGACAAGCGCCCCGATATACGTATTGAGAGTGGTTATAAGTTTATCGAGGGCTCTTGTGGAAATATGTCTTGGGTGTTTCCTCATGACGGTATTGATGTGAGCGGGGGAGATTCAATTATAACTAAGTCCAATGCATTTTATGTTGATTTTGCATTTTGTGAATACGAATCTGGCTGCAGAGCTGGTTATGGCTATCTTACTGGGAATGAACTCTACACTGACAAAGATGGCTATACTCGTATCCTTGAAATGGGTAAGATGAAATGGTATAACTACGCCATAAAATATTATCCTCCGTACAGGGATGAATAACATTAAGACCATGAAAAAGTTCCTACTATATGATGCGTTGGAATGACGGCATGTTTAGTATTTAGAGTTCCCAAGTTCTCTAAACTTTTCTTGAAGTGTTGTAATCCTATCAATCAACTCTCCAAAAGTCAGTGATTGTCCGTAAAAGAAATTTTCTTTCATATCGTTGTAGTCCTTTTCATAAGATGGCATCAATTCTTTGTTGGGTACAAAATGAATATGTTCTGGTAGCTCCTTATCGTAATCGACATGCCCAACATGGTAAAACTTACGCCTATGTTCCACTATCTCATGATATAGAGTCAAATTATTTAGTGCCATTTCTGCGTATGGAGTATGCATTAGTTTCTCTAAGTCATAGAAGTGACGTGTCATTCTGTGCGTTCTTGGATTGTCTTTTTGGAATTCCTCACATAAAAGGAATGCTTTTTCCAAAAAAGTCCTTGCGGGGCTTACTGTTCGAATTGTTTGAACGAGGTCTGAATCTACGTCTTCATTAGGATATGCTTGTTCTATAAGTGATGAGATTCTTCTCATTTCGTAAGGCTCTGACATTGACAATACGCTAACCTCTATTTTTACTATTGGTTTTGCGTATGAGGTATGGCTATTGTAGAGTGACGGATATTGTACGTAAAGCACAGATGGGTCTTTATCGTGTGGTACTTTTGTAGATTCGCCATTTTCGTTGGTAATATCGTTATCAGTGAGTACAGTTACTTCAAATCCTACTATCTCGGCAAGTTTAGCCTCTAATTCATCTTTGAACTCTCCAAAAAAGAAGTCTTGACCTTTCTCTCTGAGATTATGGATTTGTGTGTTGCTGGTGCAATTTGCACATGGAAGTTTCTTTATGTTCAAGAAATACTCTCGGCTCAATGCTAAGTCTATGTCTTCACTAAAGCGATTTATGATGCCCCAGCCTTTACTTAGGCTTGTGCCTCCCTTGAACAACAGATAATCTGCTATATTGGTATGGAAGATAGCATACAATACGGCTGTTACCCACCAGTCCTTCTCTGCAGCAGTTTCATCTATTGTTGGTATTGTTTCTATTACGCGTTGTATCATCGCCATTCTATTCTCAGGCGAGACGTTTATCCATTTGCTCATTTTTGTGTTCTTTTCTTTATAACTTGTCTCATCCAAACTGGAGCCAATAATAAATCGTGTTCTATTGTGTCTGTCTCTGGAGTTTCCTTGAATAGTTGTTCTATTCTTGTTTCAATCCCTTGGTTAATATTGTCCTCTCCAATACTACGTAATGCTTGAACCAATTCTGACATTAGACGCCCTTTGAATGCAAAATTTTTTGGAGCACCATGTTTCAGTGTTACTGTTCTATTCCCCAATTTCAGTTTTCGTCCAGACCCGGTGGTCAGGAATATTGTGTTCATGGGTACTTGTGTTGAGAAACCTAAACGATTTGCAGCCGTAGCTCCGGTCGGTATAATCTTTGCCTTGTCTCTTTTGGCAATCTCTTTCACCAATTCGTAAGCTGAGGGATAGAGTATTCCAAACTGTGTTTTACGAGGCTTAACATATACGCCCTTGGCGATGCGTGTTATCAAACCTTCTTTCTCAAATATGGATAGTAGTTTCGTGACATATTCAACATCATACTGTGGGAAAGAAGAAACAAAGAATATCTCACCGTACTTGCTGTGAATTAGCTTCTTTCTAATCTGTTGTATTACTGCATTATCCATTTGATTGTATATGAGGATTATAGTCGGAATGATTGTAAATATTTCCGACCGTAAAAATACAAAATTTCTTTCATACAACAATATTTTAAGTGTTGAAATTAAGTTTCATTGGCAAATAATAGCGCTACAGCGTCACTGTTTCGAGTGCTCCGATGTCACTGTTTCGCCGATACTGTCACTTACGCAAACTGTGTATCTTTTCTCTAAAATAATAAGTTTATGGCTAAAAAACGGCTTTTTTTTGACATGGACAATGTGCTCGTTGATTTTAAGAGTGGACTTGATAAAGTTGACGAGCAGACAAAACAGGAGTATGAAGGCAGATTGGATGAAATTCCTGGCATATTCAGCTTGATGGAGCCTATGGCAGGTGCAATAGATGCAGTACATAAGTTAGCTGAGAAATATGATGTTTTTATCCTATCTACTGCTCCTTGGAAAAACCCTTCGGCATGGTCGGATAAAGTTTCATGGGTTACAAAATATTTTGACGACGTCTTTCACAAAAGAATGGTCATTACTCACAGGAAAGATTTGTGCAAAGGGGATTATCTGATTGATGACCGAGGGAAAAACGGTACATCAGAATTTGAAGGAGAGTGGATTCAGTTTGGTTCGGCCAGATTCCCAGACTGGGAGACTGTGGTCAGCTATTTGCTGGCTGAGGATATGCTTGAAAAAGCAGATGAGTTTGCTTGCAAAGTACACAATGGTCAAACGGATAAATCGGGTAAGGATTATATAGGACACCCACGTAGAGTGAGTGAAAGATGCCGTGGTAAGAAGGCTAAAATAGTAGCCCTCTTACATGATACCATTGAAGATACATTTGTCACTGCTGACTATCTTAAAGAATACGGCTTTAGCAACGATGTTATTGAAGCCGTACTAGCATTAAGCCGTCAGGAAAATGAAACGTATGCGCAGTTTATTATGCGAGCCTCAAAGAATGAGATAGCTAAAGAGGTAAAAATATCTGATTTGGAAGATAATCTTGATGTTAGACGTTTAGATGACATAACGGAGAATACTATTGCTCGTGAACGCAAATATCTGCATGCATGGCGTTTCCTTAAAGGTTTGGAACCAGATACATCGCTTATAAGATGAAAATATATTAATGCGGGCGTTCAATTATGATATATTATATGAGATTTTGCATAGTATTTCACTTGTGATATAATTTGCATTGCCGAAAAGTTCGGAGTGAATTTGCTAAATTGTTCGGAATTCATTATTTTTGGAAATGCTATCACTTGGGTGCTTAAGGGATTAATTATGCGTAATGCTTTTTAATCAGTCCCGCTGTTATGATGGGTTTGTAATCAATATCCAAGCTGGCGGGTGATTTCTGCTACGGCTTCAATTATTTCCATACATCTCTGCTTAGGGATTCGGATTGATTCTCCAGCGGCAACCATATCTGAAGTGGTAGGGTTGCCGTTGCCCATTACAGATGTGGCGTGCTCACCATGGTAACCCTCTTCACAAAGTGTCAGGTCGTATGCGGGCGCTAGATGCCATTTCCCGTCTTTGTATATGAATGAGAAGTTTTTGGCGTGGTCATCTTTGTTTTTGGCTAATACATTGAAAACCATTCTCCTGTACATTTCTTCTACATCTGCTGGGTTTTGTGTTAAAAATCCGGTTAAGTGTAGAAGGTTCTTGTAATCAAGGGTAGGTTGTTGTATGCTTGTATTTAAAAGTGCAGCGGCCGTTGCCACGTGTATGCGCTCGCCATTTTCAATGTCAAAGCGTTTTGATGCAAAGTATTTTCCGTTTATTAACTTAAAGTCAGGTACCTGTATTCCACATCGGCGTGCCATTTCATTGTAATGGTATTCCATTTTCCCCATGTCATGCGGGTCGTATGTGTGGCGGAACTTTACAATCCAATGCCCTTCATTGTCAGAGAAAACCACTTTAGGTCTGCATCCGCCTGAGTTACCGCTTTTAAAGTACAGTAGGTCTGCATCGGAGTCAGATTTTTCTGACAGAATATCCAAAGCTTTTTGTTGTATTTCATCAAAATCAGTTTGTTCAGTGCTGCTAATGCTGAGTTTTGAAACTGGTTCATAACACAATGCACCCATGCCTGAATTACCAATTAAGGATAGTCTCTGTAGTACGGTTAGATTTGTATCATTGATGCCTTGACGTTTAAGCATTCTGTTTAGCAGATATCGGCCATATCCGTCCGGCATACTGTCTTCAAATATTCCAAAATTTCCCCAGAATGGTGTTTGGAGCGCAATGAATAATTCATTTTTGAGCGGCAACTGGATAGGGGAGATGGAGAATCCGCTAGCAAGCCACTCCTTTGAATACTGGAATGCACATTGTCCGCCTGGGGTAAGTGTCAGTTCTCCTACAATCTTACCATGGAACAACACATTTATTGCATCTATTTGTTTCATTTGCTCCCTCTTTTGCGGTTTTTGTTGCGGTTTATTTCCTTCAGTTCTTCCATTGTGCTGAATAGTGGCTCAGATAGTATTGATTTAACTTTTTCTGTGTAGCCGAGCGATGCGGCAATGGATATGAACGCTTGGAGTGATATGGTTGATTTCTGTTCAAATTTTGCTATAGTAGGGGCTGGTACACCACTTATTGCAGATAGTGCGTTCCTTGTAAGGCCTTTTTCCAGCCTGCGTTTTTTCAGGTCACATGCAAGTGCTACCGCTACGTCCTTGGGTGAATCTGGATTGTATTCGTATAACAAAGGCATATAATAGTATCTCTTATATATGATTTTGGCTTATAATTGATACAATAATATCTCTCTTGCAAAGATACAACTATTTCCTTACATTCCCAATTTTTAGCAAAAGAATGGGGCGGATGTGACTTACTCCCCAACAATTTGTAAATAAAATGTAACAATAATCTTAAAATTTTTGAGTCTTTTTAAGATTTAACATTCGTATTTGTTAACGAATGTTAAACGAACGTACATTTAGGGCTTGTAAAAAAACAAGCAGTTGCGCCCGACACAAACTAAGGGTAGTATGTTATGAAAAAGAGATCAATTTTAATTTTGTTTGTTACATCTGCCTTGCTCATGCTTTCAAGCTGTTCAAAAGATGAACCAGTAACGCCTAGGAATAGTGTTAATGACATTGCCGCCAGTGCTAATGCGCCAGTCAGTGCTAATGCTCCAGCCAGTGCTAATGGCACAGTAAAAGATATTTGCGGTAACACCTACAACTATGTGAAGATAGGCAGTCAGTATTGGATGGTGGAAAATATGCGTTGCAATAAGTATGACACTAAGAGTGAGCTTGCTGGATATAAGCTGCCAACATACGAAACAGCTGAATTCACTCCGTATTACGCCGATGCCACCAACAAAAAACTTTGGAGTACGTCAAGCTGTATATTTAATCTTCCTGATGACCAAGTTAAAAAGTTAGGATACCTCTACAGCTGGGGTGCCGCCGTTGGAGTTGGATATGCTAATGAGATTGTTAATCCGTACTATGAAATGGGGGATAGAAGGCAGGGAATTTGTCCTAATGGATGGCATTTGCCTTCTGATGATGAGTGGAAAGCACTATTGACTGAGATTGAAAAGCCTCAGGGCAAGGAAGCGTTTTCAGAATTGCCAGCAGGTCATGCAGAGGGCAGCAGAGTATGTGATGTGGGCCATGAAGCCTTTTTCTGGACAGCCACCAATACTTCAAAGAGCTTCTTTGGTATTAGTTACATATTCCTTGACCAGATTAACGAGGTGGAAGGCTGTATTTACAGCAAAGACTATGCCGCCAGCGTTCGTTGTGTCAAGAATTAAATTGCATATTTAATAAATATGTGTTACATTTGCAGTCAGAATTTTGCTTGGGGTGCTGAGGCGCTGTGCGCCGATGCTGAGATTATACCCACTGAACCTGTGCGGGTAATGCCGCCGTAGGAATGACAATGAGTGTGATACAAAACAAAATCCCGAGTAACGTTTTTAGCGTTGTTCGGGATTTTTTTTGAGCGTTTAATGTGGGTGCGCCCGCAGAAATCAAGTTAGAAGAGTATGAATGTTATAATTAACGGAAAGCCCGCCGATGTTAAGGCGGCAAACCTGAAAGAGCTGGCGGCTGAACTGAACCTGCCGGAAAAAGGCATCGCTGTGGCGGTTGACAATGCCATGGTGCCACGCACAGAGTGGGAGAACACTGCCTTGAGCGCAAATGATAATGTGGTAATTATTAAAGCGGCTTGCGGAGGATAAGCGGAATGTTGCAGTTCATATCACATTACACAGAGAAGTACACCTATCTTGACTCAGTGAAGATGGCGCTTGAAGGCGGCTGCAAGTGGGTTCAGTTGCGCATTAAGGATGCCACCGATGCTGAGGTGCTGCCCATCGCTGTGGAGGCACAGAAACTTTGCCGTGAGGCAGGCGCCACCTTCATAATAGATGACCGCGTGGAGCTTGTTAAGCAGATAGGCGCAGACGGTGTTCACCTTGGCCTCGGCGATATGCCCATTACTGAGGCTCGCAAGATACTTGGTGAAAAGTTTATCATCGGCGGCACGGCAAACACCTTTGAGAACGTGAAGGCTCATTGCCAGGCGTCAGCCAATTACGTGGGGTGCGGACCGTTCCGTTTCACCACCACCAAGAAAAAACTGTCGCCGGTGCTGGGGCTTGAAGGCTACCGTAGCATAGTGGCTAAGATGCGTGAAGAGAACATTAACATCCCAATAGTGGCTATAGGCGGCATCACTGCTGCCGACATCGCCCCCATAATGCAGACCGGCGTCACTGGCATCGCCCTTAGCGGCACCGTTCTCCGCGCAGCGGATCCGGTTGGTGAAATGAAGCGAATACTTAAACTAATAAATAGTTAAATGGAATATCTGTTACAACGTAAGACTCAGCCCCTCTGTGAGGGGGCTTCGGCCCTCCCATACGGGTCTGTGACCCTATGGGCCCCTCCCGCTATACGTCTCCGCGGGTGGAGACGCTTACTTTTGCAACAGATATTCCATTAACTCTCAATTCTCAACTTTCAACTTTCAATTATCAATTTTCAACTAAAAAAATATGAGTAGCAAATTAGTAATCGCTGGAAGGGAGTTTAACTCCCGTTTATTTCTTGGAACAGGAAAGTTCAGCAACAACAAACTTATGGCTGATGCCATTAAAGCTTCTGGTACAGAGATGGTAACCGTTGCAATGAAACGTGTGGAGCTTGAAGACAAAGAAGATGACCTGCTCACACATATAACACAGTTTGAAAACATACAGCTGCTGCCTAATACATCAGGTGTAAGGACAGCAGAAGAGGCCGTGTTTGCCGCCCAGATGGCACGTGAGGCGTTTGGCACAAACTGGCTCAAGCTTGAAATTCACCCAGATCCACGCTACCTGCTGCCAGACTCAGTGGAGACACTTAAAGCCACAGAGAAGCTTGTAAAGCTTGGCTTCATAGTGCTGCCATACTGCCAGGCAGACCCTACGCTTTGCAAGCACTTGGAGGAGGCAGGAGCCGCCACCGTTATGCCGCTTGCAGCACCAATAGGCACAAACAAGGGCCTGCGCATGAGAGACTTTCTGCAGATAATAATTGACCAGGCCACAGTGCCAGTGGTGGTGGATGCCGGTATAGGCGCACCGAGCCATGCCGCAGAGGCAATGGAACTTGGCGCAGACTGCTGCCTTGTGAACACAGCAATAGCAGTGGCAGGAGACCCTGTAGCCATGGCCGACGCATTCCGTATGGCGGTTATAGCAGGCCGTCAGGCATACGAGGCAGGACTTGGCGCAGTGTCAGACAGCGCAGAAGCCTCCAGCCCGCTAACCGCTTTCCTAAATGTTTAATCGGACAATCGGTTAATCGGTGAATCGAAATAATCGATTAACCGGTTATTCCCTAACGGTCATCAGTACGTCACCGCATCACCGATTCACCTAAATAAATGATAAACATGATTAAAGATAACAAAGCTTACGCTAAACGAGAAAAGTATTATATGCAGGGGACGCTTTTCCCTGAAATCAAGGTGGGAATGACAAAGGTAAACCTCACTCCCACAGTGGTTAAGGATGAGAATGGAGTTCCGCATTATGAGCAGAACGCTCCAGTGCTAATCTATGATACAAGCGGTCCGTTCTCAGACCCCGATGTTAAGATAGACCTTAAAAAAGGGCTCCCACGCATGAGAGAGGAGTGGGTGGAGAAACGTGGCGACACAGAGGTTCTGGAGCAGCTGACATCGGAGTACGGAAGAGAGAGACTCTCAGACCACTCGCTTGACCACCTGCGTTTTGAGCACATACGCATGCCTCGCCGTGCCGTCAAGGGCAGGCAGATTACACAGATGGCATACGCCAAGGCAGGCATCATCACGCCGGAAATGGAGTACGTGGCCATACGTGAGAATATGAACTGTGAGGAGTTAGGCATTAAGACACACATAACACCAGAATTTGTGCGCTCAGAGATAGCAGCCGGACGCGCCGTGCTGCCAGCCAACATTAACCACCCAGAGAGTGAGCCGATGATTATAGGCAGGAATTTTGCAGTTAAGATAAATACAAACATTGGAAACTCCGCCACCACATCATCTATAGATGAGGAGGTGGATAAGGCGGTTTGGTCTTGCAAATGGGGCGGAGACACGCTGATGGACCTCTCCACAGGAGCCAATATCCATGAGACCCGTGAGTGGATTGTGCGCAACTGCCCTGTACCAGTGGGCACTGTGCCTATCTATCAGGCACTTGAAAAGGTGAACGGCAAGGTGGCAGACCTTAGCTGGGAGGTTTATCGAGATACTCTCATAGAGCAATGTGAGCAGGGAGTTGACTACTTTACCATTCATGCGGGCATACGTCGCCAGAATGTGCATTTGGCAGATAGCCGTTTGTGCGGCATTGTGAGCCGTGGCGGCAGCATAATGAGCAAGTGGTGCCTGATACATGACAAGGAGAGTTTCCTGTATGAGCACTTTGATGAGATATGTGACATAGTGGCGCAGTATGATGTGGCGCTCTCACTTGGTGACGGACTCCGCCCTGGTTGCATCGCCGATGCCAATGATGCAGCCCAGTTTGCAGAACTTGACACAATGGGCGAGCTTGTGCTACGCTGCTGGGAGAAAAATGTGCAGGCCTTTATTGAGGGACCTGGACATGTGCCAATGCAGAAGATACGTGAGAACATGGAGCGCCAGATAGAGAAGTGCCATGAGGCTCCGTTCTATACATTGGGTCCTGTGGTAACCGATATTGCGCCGGGCTATGACCATATTACCAGTGCCATAGGCGCCGCTCAGATAGGGTGGCTTGGCACCGCCATGCTCTGTTACGTAACTCCTAAGGAGCATCTTGCTCTGCCAAACCGTGAGGATGTGCGCACAGGTGTGGTTTCTTACAAGATAGCCGCCCATGCTGCAGACCTTGCCAAAGGGCATCCTGGAGCAATGGTGCGTGACAACGCACTTGCCAAGGCTCGTTTTGAGTTCCGCTGGAGAGACCAGTTCCACCTCTCGCTTGACCCGGAACTGGCATTGCAGTATTATGAAGAGGCAGGCCATGTTGACGGTGAGTACTGCACCATGTGCGGTCCTGATTTCTGCGCCGCACGCCTTTCACATGATTTGCGTAAGTTTAAGAAATAATGGAACTCACACAGCAGCAAAAACTGAGGTATAACCGCCATCTGATACTTGACGGTTTTGGGCGTGAGGGGCAGGAGAGGCTTCTTGGCTCCAAGGTGCTTATTGTGGGGGCGGGAGGCTTGGGCTCTCCTGTGGCGCTCTATCTTGCAGCCGCAGGTGTGGGCACTATTGGTATCGCTGACGGCGATGTGGTGAGCATCTCAAACCTTCAGCGTCAGGTTATACACACCACAGAAGATATAGGCAAGCCAAAGGTGGCATCGGCGGCATGTAAAATTAAGGCTATGAACCCCGATGTAAAGGTGGTGGAGCATGAGATTTTCCTTTCAGAGGATAATGCCTTAGACCTTATTGCCCCGTATGATTTTATTGTTGACGGCACTGATAATTTCTCTGCCAAATACCTTATAAACGACGCCTGTGTAATGCTGGGCAAACCGTTCTGCATGGGCGGCATCAACCGTTATTCAGGGCAGCTTATGACACACGTAAAAGGCTCAGCCTGCTATAGGTGCATGTTCCCGGAGCCGCCGTCAGAGTTTGAGGTTGAGACCTGTGCCACAGTGGGCGTGCTTGGCTCTATAGCCGGAATGTCAGGCGCCGTTCAAGCCACTGAGTGCATAAAGTACCTGACCGGTGTTGGAAAGCTGCTCACAGACACGTTACTAACTTTTGACGCTCTCACTATGCAGTGGAGCCGTTTTGAATTTAAGAAAAACAACCGATGCGCACTTTGCGGAGTGAATCCCTCTATAACCGCTCTGAAAGAGTACGCATTTCAACCATGTAAAAGCAAATAGAGATGTTTACAGATGAATTGGATAAGATAAGCTGGCAGGAGACCACTGAGCGTATAGCCTCCATGACTGACGCCGATGTGCGCCGTGCCTTGTCAAAAAAGAGTTGTGATGTAAATGACTTTATGGCTCTGCTGTCGCCAGCCGCCGAGCCTTACCTTGAGGTAATGGCACGCCTCTCACGCAAATACACAGAGGAGCGTTTTGGTAGAACCATATCTATGTTCATACCCCTTTACATTACCAACGCTTGCACAAACTCATGCGTGTATTGCGGCTTTCACAGAGAGAACCCAATGGCCCGAACCATTCTAACTCCGGAGCAGATAGAAAACGAGTATAAGGCCATAAAGAAACTGTCGCCGTTTGAGAATATTCTGCTTGTAACAGGCGAGCATCCTGCAAAGGCGGGCGTAAAATACCTTGCCACTGCCATAGATATTGCCAAAAAGTACTTTTCAAATATCAAGATAGAGGTTATGCCGCTGAAAGCAGAAGAGTATGAAGAACTCACGCATCACGGACTTAACGGGGTTATCTGTTTTCAGGAAACCTATAACCGTGAGCACTATAATCTTTACCATCCTCACGGCATGAAGAGCAAGTTTGACTGGCGATGCAACGGATTTGACCGCATGGGGCAGGCTGGAGTCCACTCCATAGGCATGGGTGTTCTTATTGGTCTTGAAAAGGAGTGGCGCACCGATGTAACCATGATGGCTTACCATCTGCGCTACCTGCAGAAGCACTACTGGCGCACCAAATATTCAGTGAACTTTCCGCGTATGCGTCCGGCTCAGAATGAAGGCTTCCAGCCAAACTGCTTTATGACTGACCGAGAGCTGGCTCAGGCTACATTTGCCATGCGTATTTTTGACCACGATGTTGACATTTCATATTCAACACGTGAGCCAGCATATATTCGTGACAATATGTGCACGCTTGGTGTAACCACCATGTCGGCGGAGAGTAAGGTGAACCCAGGCGGCTACTACACCTATCCGCAGGCGCTGGAGCAGTTTACCGTGAGTGACGAGCGCAAGGCAGTTGACATTGACCGCCGCCTGCGTGAGCTTGGCCGTGAGCCGGTTTGGAAAGATTGGGACGCTTCGTTTGACTTGATTAGTTGACAGTTGAATTACGCAGCAAGCGAGAGCAAAAGTGAAACTTGTTTCAGTTATGCCGAGCGCAGCAAGTAATCATGGAATTACGAAGTAATTACATAAAGTTGACAGTTAACGTCATTTTGAACGGAACGCCTGTGAAGTGAAAACGAGTTGGTGACCAACGGGGACAATCTCAAGATGATTATGAGATGCTTCGTTTCGTTACACTACACTCAGCATGACGAGTGGCATTATGATAATTGTGATAACAAAACCAGACTTTTTTGAGGGTGAGGTGGAGCAGTGTATTGCTCTGCTTGGGAGCGGCCGTGCTGATGTGATTCATATCCGCAAGCCTGGGGCGTCAGAGAGTGAGGTGAAGCAGCTGATATGCGCCCTGCCCAAGGAACTCTACAGCCGCTTGGTGCTGCATGACCACCATCATTTGGCACTAAAGTACGGGCTGCGAGGCATACACCTTAATAGTCGCAATCCTGAGAGGCTGCAAGGTTTTGACGGTACTGTGAGCGTGTCATGCCATTCCATTGCAGAATTGGCTGAGCGCAAGCGTGAGAAGTTTGATTACCTTAGCCTTAGCCCTATATTTGACAGCATATCCAAAGTGGGGTATAAGGCGGCATTTACGTCAGAAGAGTTAGAAGACGCTCGCTCTAAAGGGATTATTGACAGCCGTGTGATGGCGCTTGGCGGTGTTACATTCAATAGAGTTAAAGAAGTTTTAGAAATGGGCTTTGGTGGAGCCATGATTTTAGGAGACGCATGGAAATAGTTCTTAGTATAGCTGGCAGCGACCCGTCTGGCGGGGCTGGCATTCAGCAAGATATAAAGGTAATATCCGCTCTTGGCGGCTACGCATCGGCGGTAATAACTGCGCTCACAGTTCAGAACACTATGGGCGTTCAGAGTGTTACGGCGGTTGAGCCTTCAGTAGTGGAGGCGCAGATTCACGCTGTACTCATAGACCTCGATGTCAGGGCTGTCAAGATAGGGCAGATTCCTAACATCGGGGTGGCAAAAGCTATTGTATCAGAACTTATGTATCTGCGTTCAGAGGCGGGGCGGAGCGTGCCGGTAATTTATGACCCTATAATGATGTCAAGCAGCGGTCACCAGTTCATGGACTCTGAATGTGTGGCGTATGTGGCTGAAAACCTTTTCCCGCTCTGCACTTTAGTAACCCCTAATCTGCCTGAGGCTGAGATGCTTGCTGGTACTGAACTCACTGATGTTTTTACAATTAAAAGTGCTGGGACTGAACTTGTTAAGAAGTACGGTACAGCATTCCTTATTAAAGGAGGTCACGCCTCTGGCTCTGAAATGACCGACACTCTTTTCACCTCTGAGGGCGGCACGTTCCGTTTCACATTCCAGAAGGTGGAGAGCAGCAATCTGCACGGCACCGGCTGCACCCTCTCATCAGCCATAGCCACCTACATGGCCCAAGGCTGTTCACTCCCGCAATCCACAGGCATGGCAAAACGCTTTGTCTATAACGCCATAACCCGAAGCGTTAATCTAAACATAGGCCACGGCCACGGTCCACTGCAGGTGTTTTAATTTGCCAGTGGCTGGCTTTTGCTGTAGCAGGTGCCGGTGAAGGTGGCTATGAGTTCGCCTCTCTGATTGGTGATGCGTACTATGCTGTAGGGAAGTTTGGGGTGTGATGACGCCATTTCTGCACGTGCGGTCAGCACATCGCCTAAATGCGCACCCTTGTGATATGTTATGTTGCAGCTTATGGCAAATGTAAGCTTCCCCGATGTGTTGCTTACTGCTGCCAGGGCAAAGTCTGCAAGCAGAAACATGGCGGCTCCGTGGCACACACCGCCGGCATTGAGATGACGTTGCTCCACAGTCATCTCAGTTACGGCGTATTCTGGTGTTATTTCCACTAATCTTACACCCTCATTCAGGGCCATCTTGTCTCCGCTCGTGAGAAATTCTTTCAGGTTCATTGTTTGGCTTTTTTGTTCTGATAGAACTCCACTAATACCAGTATTACTGCAATAAGCAGAATTATAGCTGTGAAACCAAACAGGTAGCCGGAAATTTCAGGCAGGCTTGTTTGAATGCCGCCTGCTATACATGAAATTACAAAATCAAGAAGGATAAGAATGTTCTTACAAAAATTTAGTTTGCTCATAATTTGTATTTTTTTTATTGCTGCAAATATATGAATTTATAATTATGTGCAGTATGCACCTTTATTAAATGTGCTTATAATTAACATTTTGTTACATTTGTGTAATAAAAGTGTTAAAAATATTAACGATAATTTTACATTTAACTTTTTATTTTTTTAACGGGCGCTTACAATGGATACTTTTAGGGAAACAAAAAAAAATTATATGAAGTTTAAGTGTTTTTCAATTTTAATCAGTGCTCTGTTTTCTTGTTCA
Organism: uncultured Bacteroidales bacterium; assembly: GCA_900316995.1. Taxonomy (GTDB): domain Bacteria; phylum Bacteroidota; class Bacteroidia; order Bacteroidales; family Paludibacteraceae; genus Enterocola. Next base: position 31,669 of record ONEZ01000020.1, read on the forward strand.
TATTTATATGCAGCAGGGAACTTTGCAGTAGGCACTCTTCCGGGAGAGTTTAAGGTGAGCCCCACAGGAGCCGCCACGTATGAGATACCCATAGAGTGCCCTACGGGCGTAGGCGGGCTAAAGCCTGAGCTTAAGTTTGTGTATAACAGCCAGATGACCACAGACGGCCTTATGGGGTGCGGCTGGACCATAGGCGGTCTGTCCGCAATAGCCAGAACGTTCAAGAGCGTGGAATATGACGGCAGCACTTCCGGCGTGGAATACACTTTGGATGACGCCTTGACGCTTGACGGCATGCGTCTCATAAAGGTCGGTGCATCAGCAGACCACACGGAGTTCCGCATGGAGCATGACATCTACACCCGCATAGAGGGCTACGAGCCGCAGCCGCAGGGTTTCAGGTACTTCAAGGTCTATACCAAAGACGGCCGCACCCTCACATTCGGGAAGGCGGAGGGCGACGGCGGCGGCATAGCGTGGCCTCTTACAGAGATATGCGACGCCAACGGTAACTACATAACCATAGACGGCATAACCTCGTACGGCGGAGACATGAACGGCGGCATAGGCTGGGTGAGGTACGGCAAGAACAAGAGCGGAGCGGGGTATGAGATAGTGATGGAGTTTGAGTTTGAGAGCACCCCCAACGCCAGCACCTTATACATAAGCGGCAAGTCGATAGACCGTTGGGCGCGTCTGAGCCGCGTGCGAATCCTCGGCAACGGCTTTGTCTCCACGGGAGAGTACAAGCTCCGCTACAAAGACGGCATCCTGCTATCAGACCGCAGCCGTCTTGAGAGCATAAGCTACAGCCGCGACGGAGTCAAACTGAACTCCACCAACTTCACATGGCTTGATAGCCATTACGGGATAAAGAACATAAAAACCCCTGACAAAAACTCAGAATCCAAGTGGAAGAGGATCAAGGGTCTCTCCTACGGCGACTACACAGGCGACGGTGTTACAGACCGTGCGATGATTTTAGACGACGAAGTAATAATAGGCAGAGGGGTAAACGGTCCGGCTGATTATGACAAAAACGTGGAGGGTGTTAGCAGCCTGATGCTGTATGACATAGACCATGACGGGGTGTCGGAGGTTGTAATGGGTGTCAAGTCAGGGGACAGGATAGACCACATAGTGGGGAAGTGGGACAAGAGCACTTCAAGTTTTGTATGGAAGAGCCTTGATGAGTACAATGGCGGCAGGAGCACCCGCACAAATCTAAACGAACCAATTCCCATACTTGCTCCCGCAAACATCCCTTACACAGAGCTGGCCGGCGACTTCTACGGCGACGGCACACTGCAGTTTGTTCCTGCACGCAGCGGGAAAGTGGAATACCTTTTTCCGTTGATACTAAAAATAGGAGGTGACAATGACAACGCCTACAGGACCGTATCCCACAAAGCCAGCGGCAATTTTCCCGACACACGCAACCTTCCTCAGGAGGAGAGCCAGGTGTACAGTGTGAACGTCAACGGTAACAACAAGTCAGACCTCATGTTCGTAAGCAAAGGCGGAGACATAAGTTTTTATGAGGAGAAGAACGGCGTGTTCACGGAGATAATGCACAATGACCTCAAGGTGTCAAAAAAAGATGCTGTATATCCGTGTGACATCAACGGCGACGGCTGCACAGATCTGATGATATTGCGAAACAGCGGCAACACGTGCACCGCTGAGCTATACCTGTCAACAGGAACCGGATTTGTGCTTTCTGAAGCGGGTAGCCGTCTAAGCCTTGGCGTAGGCGCCGCCATATCGTTTGTGGATGTTAACTCAGACGGCAGGCAGGATGTGGTTACGTATGACAGCCAGAATGTCAACCTGTACGTCTCCACCGGCCGTTCCTTCAAGCAGGTGGCCACCGCCAGGAACACGACCCCGGATTTGACCTACTATCCTGTAATATCAGGTGTCAGTCCTACAAAGGGGGGCAAAAAACAGTATGTGGAGTACATGGACGGGATGCTTGAGCTCACGCCCGACAGCATATTTGACAAGGTGGTGAAGATAGAGGACGGTCTGCAAAACACCATATCACTGAGCTATGAGAATGAAGAAAACGCAGGCACCGTGGTAAAGAGCGTCAAAAAACTCAACTCTGCGGGTGTCGGTTTGACAAACGTATATGCGTATAACGGCGCCCTGTACGGCGCCAGCCACAAGTTTGCAGGCTACAGCAGCGTCAAGAGTACTGAAGAGATGAGCGGTAAGGAGACTGTTGAGAGCTACACCCTCAAAAAGTCAGTCCTTCAGCATGACCGCACGTACGAGAGCGTAGGCGGCGTAAAAACAAAGGAGACTACATACAGCTACGATGTCGTGAACCTTGGCGGCACCAAACTCTACTCTCTAGTTCTTGCGAAACAGACGGAGCGCAACAACACAAATAATCTTGAGCAGAGTGTCGAGTACCATAATTATGACAGTTACGGCAATCCACAGAGGATTGTGCGACGTCATGGCGGCCAGAGCGTAGCGCATGATATATCCTATGTGTCATGCGGCCTGTTAAATGTTGTCAAGCCGTCAAACATAAAGATCACCTACAGCTACGGCGGCAGGAGTCAGGAGAAGGAGATTAAATTTTCTTATGACGAGCGCGGCAACCTCACGGAGCGCAATGCAGACGGGGCGACAGTCAGATACAGTGACTATGACGTGTTTGGCAATTACAGGACAGTAACCTACGGTTCAGGCTCTGAAGTGCGCACGGAGAAGTATGTATATACGGAGTCAGGCAGGTACGTAAAGAACAAATACAACGTCTTAGGCGAGCGTACGGTGTACGTATGGGACGGAGTTCAAGACCAGCTGCAGTATGAGGTTGACGCCTATAAACGTTTCACATACTATTATTACAACGCCCTTGGAGAGGTCACCAGTACATTTAAGCCCGGCATCAACACTGTGAAGACGGAGAAATACTGGGCGGAGCCTGGCAATCCGTACGGAGCGTCATATTATACAGTAGAAACAAGTTACAAAGACGGCACCACCACCATCTGGTTCACGTCAGACGGCCGTGAGGTGTGCAGGCAGAGCCACGTCACAGGCGGCAAGAAGGTGTATGTGACAAGGCAGTATAATGCCGACGGCACGTTGAGCCGAGTTTCAAAGCCGTCATTCAGTCCGGTGCCGGAGGAGTGGGCGGAGATATACACATACGATGAGTTCAGCCGTCCTGTAAATGTGTCAAGACCGGACGGCGATGCAAAGCTGTCATACAGCGGCAGGACGTCAACATTGCAGACCCCAGGAGAGAAGGTAGTCAGGACTCTTACAGCGGAGGGCTGGACAGAGAGCGTGACCACCAACGGCAAGACGGTGCGCTACAGCTACTATCCGGACGGCAACATAAAGAGCGCCACTCCGGACGGCGGCGAGCCTGTGTATATGGAGTATGACAAACAAGGGAACCGCACTCTCATATCAGACGCAGACGGCGGCACAGTGAAGAGGAAGTACAATGACTTTGGAGAGCTTACAGAGTCAAGCCGCAGGCAGGGCAGTGGCAGCACAGTCACCACCACCTACACCTACAGTCCAGAGGGTCTGTTGAAGCAGAAGAACTGTGGCGGAAATATAACCAACTATGAGTATGACAGCCGAAACCGTCTTGTTCAGAAGACCATGGGAGCTGGCGTGTCACAGAGTTACGAGTATGACAATGCAGACCGCATAGTAAAGACCACGGACCGCATAGATGGCAAGGTGTTTGTGCGCAAGACGGAGTATAACGGAAGCGGCAACAAGAAGCGTGAGACTTATCCATCGGGTTACTATGTTGATTATGAGTATGATGAGAATGAGAAGCTCTCGCTTGTGAAGGATATGGACGGCAATGAGATATACCGTCCGCTTGAGGCCACGGCGTCTGGTCAGATAAAGAAGGAGAGCCGTGGTGTAAGCACAACCTACTACAATTACGACAACGCAGACCGACTGTCAATGAAACATAGCGATGGTATTACCGACCAGAGCTATAACTATGACACCAAGGGTAACCTTGCTGTGTACAAGGAAGGAATGGAAGGTCAGTCGTACCTATACAGTTATGACGAGCAGAACCGTCTTGTAAGGTGGGATGTTAGCAAAGCCGGATCGGATAATGCAATTTTTTCAGACTACATTACGTATGATGAGTCCAACAATATGGTAGGCCGAGGCAGTTTTGGAGACTGTATAATGGCCTACGACGATGCCAACCATCCTCACGCCATAAGTTCAGTAAGCGGTGTGCCTAGCTCGTTCCCACGCACAGACCAGAACATCACCTATACAAAATTTGGCAAGGTGGAGAGTGTGACAGAAGGTGACATGCGCTATGACATCACATATAATGCAGACGAGCAGCGCATAAAGAGTGAATACACGTCAGGCAGAGGCAAGACCACCCGCTACTATACAGGAGACTATGAGGAGGTTACATCGCCAGACGGCAGCGTGACCAAGTACCACTATCTTGCAGGCGGCGCCATAATGATAGAGAAGGGCGGCGAGCGCAAGCTATACTACGCCTACACGGACTGTCTTGGCTCTGTCATAGCATTAACAGACGCAGAAGGTGCTGTGGTTGAGCGTTACGCCTACAACCCATGGGGCGAGAGGGTTGATCCTTCAGACTGGAGCAGAAAGGACACAAGAGAGAACCTTCTCTGCAGCCGAGGTTTCACAGGTCACGAGCATATAGAGGGGTTGAACCTGATAAACATGAACGGCCGAGTGTATGACCCTCTCATAGGTCTGTTCCTAAGCTTGGACCCATACATCCAAGCCCCGGACTTCTGGCTGAACTATAACCGCTATCTGTACGGCTGTGGCAATCCGCTCAAATACGTTGACCCAAGCGGAGAGAGCATTTTGCTGGCCATAATAATTGGAGCCATAGTAGGTGCCGTTGTAGGTGGTACCATGGGATATATGTATGGATATATAAATGGGGCTTCAGGCTGGGATTTGGTTAAATATGTGTGTGTAGGCGTGCTTACAGGAGGAGTTGTTGGCGCTTTATGTGGTTTGGGCGGAGTTGGTGTGATAGCTGCAGCCACGCATATTACATCATCTCTTCTGCTAACAACTACCGCAGCAACAGCATGTATTTACGTAACCGCCGGTCTGGTAGGTACTATTATGGTAACGGGAGCCTGTTTTCTTGATTTATATCTTACAAATCTTTTGGGTGGGTTATGGGCTCCTCAGACTCCAAAAAACACTACACAAACAACGCCTACCAACCCCAAAACGCCTACCAACCCCAAAACACCCACAACTCCCACAACACCTAAATCCACTGTCACCTCAGGTTCTACAGCATCATTTATGCTAAATTGACATTTTGTTACAGCTATGTAATATAAATGTTAAAATATTTTGCGGAAATTCACATTTGTTAACATTGTGTTAATAAATGTGAATTTTTGTTTTTGTGCATTTTGCACCAATGCTGTGGGTGCCATTCCGGGATAGGTACTTGTATTGCTATGGTAATCCGATTAATTAACAAACTGTTACATTTTTGAAATACAAATGTTAAAAATATCAATACAATTTTTACATTTGTTAACATCGTGTTAAGAAGTATTAAAATATAACATACATTTGCATCGTGAAACAACAAAAAAACAAAGAATATGAAATTTATTTATTTGACATTTATTTTAAGTTGTCTGTATGCATTCTTTTCAGAGTGTAATGCAAAAGAAAGCGTTGTGTATGAATATGACGCAGCAGGTAACAGAACTGCAAGGTACATAGTTACAGAAGATTCAGATGAACAGCCAGGAGCATTGAGAGGTGCGTTTGCTGAATCAGATGATATTACAAAGAGTGACAGTCCTATAACACTTGGTGACTTGACAATGGAGGCATACCCAAATCCTACAAACGGTCCTGTAGTTATAGACATAAAAGGTGACACAGACCAGCCTATGAATGTAGAAGTGTTTTCTAACGTAGGTGCGTCGTTGATGTCAAAAGCCGTTGAGCTTGGTAGAAATATGATTGACCTCTCTTCCTACTCTGATGGTCAATATATAGTTGTTGTAACCTTAGGTGCAGATAAGAGCACCTCCTTCAAGGTTATTAAAGGCAACTGATAAACACTCATTCATAAATTAATTATTAAAGTTTTTAATGCTGGCAGGCTGAAAATTCCATTTAGGTGGAATTTTCAGGCTCTGTCATGCCAAACAATCTAATTGAGATGAAATTATTATTACTTTCTGTTTTACTATTTTTAATGGCATTCATGCCATATATATTTGCAACAGCCGCACCTGCCGTGGGCAGCATTCCGGCGGAGTTCAATGTGAGTCCCACTGGAGCGGCTACGTATGAGATACCCATAGAGTGTCCTGCAGGCCCTAACGGCCTGAAGCCTGATCTCAAGTTTGTATATAGCAGCCAGATGGGTGACGGTCTTCTGGGCTGCGGCTGGACCATAGGCGGTCTCTCCGCCATAACCAGATATCCTAAATGCGAGGGCTATGAAGCATTTGCCATAGACGGAGCGCGTTTGGTAAAGATATCAGAGTTTAGCAAATTGGCTGAGTTCCGCTCAGAGAATGACATCTACACCCGCATTGTGGGTTATGAGCCTCAGGATCAGGGCTTCAAGTATTTCAAGGTGTTCACCCAGGACGGCAAGACCCTTATCTATGGCAGCATAGAAGGAAGCGGTAGCGGTGCAGCGTGGCCTCTTACAGAGGTGTATGACGCCAACGGCAATTACATGACGTTCCAAGACATAACATCCTATGGCGGAGACATAAACTCCAACACAGGCCGCATTATCTACGGCAAGAACAAGAGCGGTGCAGGTATGGAGACCGTGATAGAGTTTGAGTATGAGCAGTCACCAAATGCTTTCACTCAATATCTGTGCGGCAAGGCCATAGACAAGTGGGCGCGTGTTAAAAGAGTGCGCGTGCTTGGTAACGGCTTCTTGCCAACAGTGGATTATGATCTCAAGTATATGGACGGCGGAGCTAAGACAGACCGCAGCCGTCTTGTTAGCATTAGTTGCAGCAAGGGGGCTTCCAATATAGGCTCCACCAGTTTCACATGGATGGAGAATAACTACTGCATAAAGAGTGTGAAAGATCCTAATCTATCAACAATCTCAGCCTGGAGAGGCATATTGGGTATATCAATAGGAGACATAACCGGCAGCGGAAAATGCAGCAAGCTTCTGATGCATTCAAACAATACCTTTACAGTATATCCAGAACTTGACGGCGAAGGCCTGTGTCAGTCAGACAGGCGTTATGATGACGTATGCCTTTATGACATGGACGGCGACGGCGTAGATGAGATAATAGCCGCGTATTCATACTCTCATCGCGGTGGGTCGGATAAAGAGGACTATCGAGAGATACATCATTCATTAGGCAAGTACAATCCGTCAACCAAACGTATTAAATGGCAGGAACTCTACACACCGTCATACGTGAACGGGTACTATGCTCAGGTGGCTGACCGAATGGAAGAGGTAATGGGTGATTTTTACGGCAGCGGCAAACCACAGTTCATACCATTGACGGTGTGGCTGCCCAAGGAACCTGACGACGCAGACAAGGCGGCCTATATAATCAGTTCGATAATGGGTGCCAAGAAGGCCTCATTGTCAGGAAGAAAGGGTAGTACAACATTGCAGTCATCAAGATACAGCGGTGGTTATCTTCCAAGCATAGCGGATGTTAAGAGTGCAGACATATTCGCAATCCATTTGAACGGAAGCGGCAAGACAACTCTTTTAGGTTATGCAAAGAAAAAAGGGATGGTGCGTTGTTATGAGGAGCAGAATGGAAAGTTTGTGGAGATAATAACTCAAAAGGTAACCCCAGCTCCTGCCACGTACACACTGGGAGACTTTAACGGGGACGGTAACACAGACCTGCTGCTTGTTAAAGACGGCAAGGTGGAGGTGTGGCTGTCAACAGGCAAGGAGTTTGTGCTCTCAAGCATGGGAGATGGTATAGAAGTTAAGAGCGGGATTAACATATCTGCCATAGACGTGAACGGGAGCGGCCGCTCAGACCTCTATGTCACGGATAACAGCTCAGCCAAGCTGTATCTGTCAACAGGTAGCGGCTTTGAGTTGGTTGCGAGTGACAATAACAGCGCAATAAACCCGGATGCATCATCAGAGGAGCAGATACGTAAATACATCCCAATCATTTCCACATTAGACGGTATAGACATAAACGGTTCACGCTATATGGAGTGCCTTGACGGTGTTATTGAGTTCTCTCCAAACAAGGTCTTTGACAAGATAGTAAAGATAGAGGACGGCATGCACAATACTTTTTCACTGGAGTATGGCAAGAAAGAGCGTGTGGGTGTTGTTGTAACATCAGTCAAGTCTTCAAACTTAAACGGTGAAGTAGAGTCTAGTCGCTACGTTTACGGAAAGATACTGTATGACAGCAACCTTCGCAGTGTTATGGGCTTTAGTACAGTAAGCAGGACAGATGAGGTGAGCGGGAGGAGTGTAGTGAACAGTTTCTCTGTAAATAATTCCACAGTGCAGCTTGACCGCACCGATGAGAATGTAGGCGCAGCAAAAGTAAAGTCAGTTACATACAGTTATGATGTAAAGACACTTGGTCTCAATCTGCGTACAAGTCTCGTCACCAAAGAGACTGAGCATGACTATCTTACCGGCCTTGAGAGAAGTGTTGAATATCAGAACTATGATGACTATGGCAATCCTGAGAAGGTGGTCACCAAACAGGGAGGTCAGACTGTGACGCAGGATATGACCTACATAAAGTTGGGATTAAATTCCTTTAGGCCGTCACGCATACAGACCACCTACAGTTACGGTGGCAGTTCCACAGTCAAGATACAAGTACTTAACTATGATGACAATGGTAATTTGACATCAGAGAGTGGCAATGGTGTTACAAAGTCATACGGAAACTATGATGTGTTTGGCAACTGCCAGAGCATAAGATACGCATCAGGTGTGAACTACCGCGCGGAGGAGATGACCTACACGGCCTCAGGTCGCCACCTTGAGTCAAAGACCGACGCATTTGGAGAGAAGACAGAGTATAAATGGGATGAGAGAAAGGACCTTCTTCTGGAGGAGAAGGACGCCTACGGTCACAAGACCACGTACAAGTATGATGATTTAGGAGGTCTTAAGAATAAGACCACAGCAGACGGAGTTACCGTAAGTACAGAGACAAAGTGGGCTGAACGTAACAATGTTTACAAGGCTAGCTACATTGTTGAGACTACTACTTCTGGCAATGGAACGGTTACCACCTGGTACACCTCAGACGGCCGTGAGGTATGCAAAAAGCAGAAGGGCTTAGGCGGCAAGGATGTCTATGTGCTTAGGCAATATAACAAGGATGGTACTTTGAGCAAGATTTCAAAACCGTCATTTGAAAATATGCCAAGGGAGTGGGCAGAGCAGTACATCTATGACAGATACGGCAGGCCAATTAGCATTACAGGTGCAGATGGTCGTACAAATATTAACTATAGCGGTCTGACCACTACAGTAATAACTCCAAGCGAGAAAGTGTCAAAGACCCTTACACCTGAAGGCTTTACAGAGTCTGTTACCACCAACGGCAAGACAGTGCGCTACACCTACTATCCAACAGGAGAACTCAAGACAGCCACTCCTGATGGTGGTGAGCCAGTATATATGGAGTATGACAAATGGGGCAACCGCATCAAGATAACAGATGCTGAGAGCGGCACGGTTACCAAGAAGTACAATGCTTTTGGTGAACTCATGGAGTCAAGCCACAAGCAAGGCAGCGGAGCTACTGTAACCACATCATACACTTACAGTCCTAAGGGTCTTTTGACACAGAAGAACCGTGGTGGAGATATCACCAACTATATGTATGACTCACAGAATCGTCTCATCTCCAAGACTATGGCTGGAGGCATATCACAAAGCTACGAGTATGACAAATTTGACCGCATTGTTAAGACTATAGACAAGTTGGACAGCCGTGAGTTTGTACGTGAGACCTCGTATGACAGCGAGGGCAGAGTGCAGCGAGAGACCTATCCGTCAGGCTACTATACAGAGAACGTGTATGATGAGAACGGCGTGCTTGTAACAGTTACTGATGCAAATGGCAATGAGATATACCGTCCTCTTGAAGCCACAGCCAGCGGTCGCATAACAAGGGAGAGCCGTGGCGGCAAGGTAACGGAGTTCTTGTATGACAAGGCAGACAGACTAATTAGAAAGAATAGTGATAACAAGATTATAGACCAGGTATACAAGTACGATAAGCGCAATAACCTCTGTTATTATTTGGATGCCACTAGGGGTAATGTCTTCATATACGTATATGATAATTTAGACCGTCTTACATCATGGAATGTACATAGCGTAAGCGGTTATAAATTCAATGGTGACACTATTACTTATGACGAGTCAAACAACATGGTACACAAGAACAGCCTAGGTGATATGATACTTGCCTACGAGGATGAGAACCACCCGCACGCAGTAAGTTCAATAAGCGGTGTGCCAAGCGCATTTCCTAAGGATGAACAGAACATTACTTATACAAGCTTTAACAAAGTAGAAAGTGTAAGTCAGGGAGATATGCGCTATGACATAACCTACGGAGTAGGTGAGCAGCGCATAAAGAGTGAGTACTCCAACGCTCAGGGCAAGACCACCCGCTACTATATAGGTAACTATGAGGAGGTTATAGATGCGCAAGGCGCCACCACCAAGTTCTGCTACCTGTCAGGCGGCGCCATGATGGTGGAGAAGGACGGCGAGCAGAAACTCTACTACAACTACACAGACCGCCTTGGCTCCATAGTAGCCATAGCTGATGCAGAGGGTAATGTGATAGAGCGTTATGCGTATGATCCATGGGGTAAACGTCTGGACCCGAAGAACTTGTCAAAGAAGGACACTCGCACCAGTCTGTTTAACAACCGAGGCTACACAGGCCATGAGCATATAGACGGTCTTGACCTAATCAATATGAACGGCCGTATGTATGATCCGCTTCTAGGTATGTTTATGAGCACAGACCCGTTCATACAAGCCCCAGACAACTGGCTGAACTACAACCGCTACCTATATGGTTTTGGTAATCCAATGAAATACATAGACCCGAGCGGAAATATAGGTATCGCTGCCGTCATTGGTATTGGTGCTGCCATAGGAGCTGTGTTAGGAACAGGAGCTGGATTATGGTATGGTTATAACCAAGGCTATACAGGTTGGGATTTGGCAAAGAGCGCACTCATTGGAGCTGGCATTGGTGTAGGTGTTGGTGCGTTTGCGGGAGTACAGATGTATAATGGTATTAATTCTATACAATCAGCTAAAACGCTATGGCATTTTATGTCCTTAGGTGCTACTATTGGCGCAAATGCTGGTATTGTGGGAGGAACTATATATGGTCTTGCAAATAAGGCTGATGGCTGGGAGTTGGCTAGCTGTGCATTAACAGGCTATGGTGTTGGTATGGTTGCTGGTGCTATAATTGGTGCTGGGTGCTACAAACTATACTCTTTATATGTGAAGGCTCTTGCTAATTATTCGGCTGCAACAAACGCGCTTGTTGCTGCAGAAGTAAATTATCGAAATGCAGTTTCTGCCGAATTCGCTGATGCGATGGAGGCTGATTTTGCAGAGATAGACTTTAATAATGCTGATATTAACCAAGATTCTATGTTTACATTAGAGCAAAAAAGAATTGATGCAGAAGAATTGGCTCAAAAGACACTTTTTGCAGCAAAAGAAAAAGAGAAGCTTTATGATCTAGCTGTTGTGGGTTTAACAAAGGCGAGTCATCTTGTAATTGGAACAAAAGTGTTCTGTCCTATCGGTGCTACGGTTTTGATTGGAGGTGTCTCTACTGGCGCAGGTTACGGCTACTATCAATTAACAAACCTTTGGCTTAAAGACTAAATTAATTTAACATTTGTTACGATTGTGTAATATTAATGTTAAAATATCTTGCTAAAAATTCACATTTGTTGACGCTGTGTTAATAAAGCGTTAAAATATATAGTACATTTGCGGCGTAATGAAATGAAAACTAATAAACGTTAAAGGGTATGAAAAAATTTTATTTAATCTTTATTTTGACTTGTTTTTATGCAATACTTTTAGATTGTATTGCAAAGGAGAGCGTTGTATATGAGTATGACGCTGCAGGAAACAGAACTGCAAGATATATAGTTGCAGAAGAGTCAGAGGATGAAGCTCAGGCTGGTGCATTGAGAGGTGCTCTTGCCACAGCAGATGAGCAGCCACAGGAGGAGAGTGTAATCACACTTGGTGAATTGAGCATCGATGCTTATCCAAACCCAACAAACGGTCCGGTAGCCATTGACATTACAGGTGAGACAGACCAGCCAATGCTTGTTGAAGTGTTTTCAGGCGCAGGCGCATCGCTGCAGTCAAAAGCAGTTACTGTTGGTAAAAACAAAGTTGACCTCTCTACCTACCCAGATGGTCAATATATAATTGTCCTTTCCTCTGGTGCAAAGAACAGCACCTCCTTCAAGGTTATCAAGGGAAACTTCTAAGAGTCTATTCATAATTAATTGTTAAAGTTTTTAATGTTGGCAGCCCGAAAATTCTACTGCGGTGGAGTTTTCGGGCTTTGTCAGGTATTTATTCTGTTTTAACATTCTGTTGCAATTATGTAATACAAATGTTAAAATATTTAATACAAATTCACATTTGTTAACGCTATGTTAATAAATGTGAATTTTGTTTATAGTTTTGCGTCATCAAGAAATTCAATAGTTTATGAAACGTTTTTATTTATCTATAACTGCTTTTGTTATAGTGTTTTGCACATCAGTTTGTGCATTTGGTGCTAATGCAGTAGGCGCCATTCCTGGGAATTTTCAGGTGTCGGATATGGGTGCTGCAGTGTATAATGTTCCGGTTGAGTGCCCTGACGGGGTTAACGGTATGAAGCCTGAGCTGAGTTTTGTATATAACAGCCATGCTGGTG
>ONEZ01000012.1 GCA_900316995.1 uncultured Bacteroidales bacterium
AGGAGGGTGACTAAAAAGTAAAATTTAGTCACTCTCTTTTTCTTATCTTTATTACTCCCCTAAAATCAATATCTTTCAGAAAATGTATCTGTATCTTCAAAAAATCGGAACAAATTGGCTCTTTGAAGTCAAGATAGCCACCTAATGCTTCTCGCCGACCACTTCTATTGTGCACTCTTGCTTTTTATGTACTTTCTTATGTTATGAGCTGTCGCAATCAATCCAAACTCAACAGTTACTTTTTGCATAGATCTTAGTCTAAACCTTTTGAACCCGTGATTGTATTTTATATCTCCAAATGTGCTTTCCGGTTCAATAGGCCTTTTACTTCTATGTTTAAGACCTTGCTCACTTAGGAGCAGTCCCTTGACCAGTTGCTTATATTTTCTGTATTGTTCATTTACCTTTATGACCCTGTTCCCACTGCCTTTGTGACATAGCCCTTTCAGAGGACATCCGCTACAGTCTTTTGCCATATACAGTTTGTAGTGTTGAACGTACCCCCTGTCTGATGTTTCTGTCCTGCCGCCTGTGCAGGTGAGATGTTGTCCCATGACACATACATAGTAGTCGTCTGATTCATTGTAGAACATATTCTCTGGCAGGAACGGGTTCTTGACGAAGTCACGCTTCTGTTCTCTGTGGAACATGTTGTACTTGACGTACGGGGTGATGCCCTTGCCTAACAGATATTCATAATTCTCCTCGCTCCCATATCCTGAGTCAGCCACCACATCCATGCTCTGCTTTCCGTATTTCTGCTCGAATGATTCAAGGTGAGGCTTAAGGGTGCCCTGGTCTCCTGGCGTCTGGTATATTCCATAGTTGGTTATGTACTGGTTCTCTGTGGATATCTGGACATTGTACCCCGGCTTGGTCTGCCCGTTGTTCATAGCATCCTCCTTCATTCTCATGAACGTGGCATCGTGATCTGTTTTGCTGTAACTGTTCCTCTCTCCAAGTATGTCCAGCTTGTCCTCGTACTCCTTGAGTTTCTCTACTGACTCGTCCTTTACCTTTTTGACGGCCTTGTATTCGGCACTGTTTCTTGATATGCCTTTCTCGTCCATCGTTCTTAGTATCTTGTCCGTCTTTTCCGCCACGGCCTCCGATGTCATCTCTGGCAGTTCTGAAGACGTGTTCTCTGACTCGATTATCTTTTCCGCTTCAGACAACACTTTGCCGACCCGCTCCCTGAGCTTTCTTTGATTGGTCTCTGTGGACCGCTTCCATACAAATGTGTATTTGTTTGACGCCGACTCAATCTTAGTCCCGTCCACATACTGGACATTCAATGATACCAACCCCTCCTTATGCAGAAGCTCAACTATCTGGGTGAACAGCCCTTCAAACACCCCTTTAAGGCGGCTGCCCCTAAAATTGTTGATGGTCCTGAAGTCTGGACGGTTCATGCCTGACAGCCACATGTACACAACATTCTCGCTCAGCATACGCTCCATGAGGCGGCCTGAGTAAACGTTGTTAAGATAACTGTACACTATGACCTTTAATAGCATCCGTGGGTTGTAGCTGCTGGCCCCGCCTCCCTTGTAGCCTGACAACAGCTCGGATATGTCCAGCTTGTCTATGATTGCGCTTACCAACCTCGCCTTGTGATTCTTCGGTATAAAATCTCCTATGCAGTTAGGAAAAAGAAGATTGTCGTTTGGATTGTAATCTTTAAATGTTATCTTTGCCATAGTTTTGGGGTGCGGGGTTTGTCCGCGATTTATTTTTTTTGCAACACAAATTTAAGAAAAATCCCGCAATATTCCAAACATATTTAGTTGAAAATCAACTAAATAATCAAAGAAGAGGCCTGTAGCGACAGGTCTCTTCCCTTTATAATGACAAACTTTCTGCAAAAAGAAGAGAGTGACTAAATCTTACTTTTTAGTCACCCTCTGCCTTATTTGCCCACGTTGTGCCAAGTTCAAGCTTTAGACGGCTATCGCTATTGTCTCTGTCATCTCCTTTAGTCTCGAGCAAAACGACGTGATCATTTTTTGTGCGAATGACAAAGTCCGGGTAATGATTGAGAAAACCATTGATGTAGAAACCCTGTCCTCTCTCAGGGTTACGATGCCAAAATAATACATTATCAAGGTTTGCTACCGAATTTATTACTTTATACTCAAAATCATTCATATCGCCTTCTTCTGTGTATAATCCTTTTGATAGGCCTACTGACGTTTTCACCACCGTCAACTTTTTTGGGAAAGAATATTGTGCAACATTCTTAATTTTACCTTTATCTAAAAGCGCCTTAAAATTTATGTGTTGATAGTCCGCTATTAACTTGTACATTTTTTGCTTGAACGCTTGAGCTACAACAATCTCCCTGTTGAACAAATCCATTAATTCTTCATCACTTTTATTCTCCAATACACCTTTTATGTAGTTACTGATATGTGGTTCGTTCACCTCGTCAAAATGCAAACTTTGAGCAATTCTACCAGTCAACTGTCTGCGTTTTGCTTCAACATCATAACCTGCAAACATTTGGCGGACTAAATGTGATTGCCTGTCACTCAATTTAAATTGTTTGGGCACATATTCATCATCGCCTCGCTTTTCAAGGTCAATACGCACTGCTTCCTGTTCCGCAGGGGAAAAGTTTATATTTTTATCAGCATTTTCTAATAAAAAACCTTTTGTAAGCATGGCCTTATTTAACAATATATCTTCTCCTTCCGGGTTAAATATTGAGTTGCTTTCTACCTTAATTGCAAACATTGGCAGTTTCATTTGCATTGCAACATCGCTGAAATCTTCTTTTATCGAGTATGTCATTATATTGTTTCTTATTTCGTTAGGAACATTGCTATCATCGTCTTCTTTTATAGACTCTTCATATTGAGAGTTTGCATCGTGTGCCTGCTGTAACACGTCATCCGTATTATTGGCAGGAGTTGTAGAGTGAACACCACCATCCTCCAGCCGTTTTTTCAGGTTATCAGAGTCAATTTCATAATTGTTATCATGTTCATCTTCAACCTCCAATTGTGTTAAGAAATCTTGATGTTCGTCAAAAATGGTAACTTGTTTATGTTCAATGTTTTGACTCTCCAATGTTTCAGCCTCAGGCATGGCAAGACGTGTGTCTTTTGAAGAAAAGCCAGCATTGTTCAATCCTCTGATAACAGACTCAATAGTTTGGCGAAAATTTACCGACGATGTAAACACGTATGACAAATTGAGATATTCATCATGATGCTTGGTTGCGTATGGTAATCGGAGTACACGACCAACAATCTGCTCTACATCAATTTGTGATGTTTTATTGGCAAGCGATGCTAAAATATAGGCAAATGGGCAGTCCCAGCCCTCTTTTAAGGCATTCACAGTAATAATGTAGCGCACCTCACATTCTTCACTCATAAGGTCAAGACCTTTTAATTCGTCCTTCTCGGCCGTTTTGATTTTAATATGAGAATCTGGAATGCCCGCCGCTATAAGTTTTTGCTTTACTTTATCAAATGTATCATTGTCACTATCGTTTCTTGGTTGCGCCTGAAAAAGCACAATTGGGCGTATAAATCTGCCTCCCGTTTTCCGCAAATTTATTGCTCGTTGCTCAAGGGTCCTTTGCAACTGTATAGCATTAACAAGCACGTCTTCGGTTGAATCACGATTATAGAGCACCACGGGTAGTTTTACCATATTGGCATCTTTAAGTTTCTTTGCATCCACAAAACTTATGATATTGCTCTTTTCTCGTGGCGTGGCGGTAAGGTCCAGAATAAAACTTGGGTTGATTTTTGTTAGAGCGTCAACCCTCATTTCTGATTTAAAATTGTGACTCTCATCAACAATCACAACTGGATTTAAGCATGCAATAGCCTGAATAAGCGAAGTGTCATCTGCATTTTCCACATGATTACCACCATTAACAAGTTTGGCATAATCAACCAGATTAGAGTTTTCTCGTAGTGAACGCAGCCCCTCATTTGTTAAATCTCCCTTTTTATTTTTTGCAGGAATAAATGACTGTACACTTAGTACAAAAATGGTTAGTTGTTCACGTATTTGGCCTGGCTGAATTCCAGTACCCATCAATGCTGTTTCCTTGTCAACAACAACTACTCTGTTATTAAAGTGTGTATTAATACGCTGACGGTATGGATGTTCTGGGTCACTCAGATTTTTGTATGTCTGTTTCAATATACTGTCGCTAGGTACAAACCATGCCACAACTTTAGGTTGCTCTGGTGGCAAATGGTCAAAAATAACCTTTATTGCATTAGCCGCAATAAAAGTTTTTCCACCGGCTGTCGGTACTTTGAACATTACACGGGCCACACCTGGTACTGTAGTGTTGTCGTATGAATGGATAAAGCGGTTACTATCAATATTACTGATATCAATGCCTTTTTTGAGCCAGTAATTTTTATATGCCACTTGCAGATTGTTATCCGCTTTTACCTGCTCCATATACAATGCAAGGTCTTTAAGCGTATCTTGTTGATATCTTTTTAATTCCATGGTGATTCTATTTTATAGGCGATTGATGTCACGAGGTATCTTCTTGAAAATAATGTTGTGTACAGAGAGCCATTCCTTGTCAATTACACATTGGTCTGCATAAACAACGTATGTTTCCGCTTTCTCAACAATTATATTTAATGTATCGTGGCTGAGAGTTGTTATTTGCTCTGGCTCGTAATAAAAATAGTAGGCAGTGCCGTTATAATTGCCCAATAGATATTGGCTTTTGTTAGAACTGCAATGGTACGGAGTACGTGTCTCGCTATACCAAATGTATTGGCGTATTTTCTCTACTCCAACAGACTCATTAAGGTTCGCATTATCATTGAACAATTGTTCTCCCAGTTCATAGTATGAAAAAGAACCACCAGTACCTTCCACTGCGTTTTTGCCATCGCCGTAACCGTTGATTACCCGACGTACACGTTCTGCTGTGATGTTCTCTGCATAATCTTCCATCTCTACCAATATAAATTTACGGTTACCGCCATCTTGCTTGTTTAAATTTAAGACCGCATGAGCCGTGGTACCTGAGCCGGCAAACGAATCGAGGATTATAGCATTTTTGTCTGTAGCTAAATGAAGAATTTTAGCTATCAACATATGAGGCTTGGGAGTATCGAAGGGGAACTTAACATCGTAAAAAATATCCTTCATTTGTTGTTTGGCATCTTGATTATGGCCGACCTCGTTATATTTCCAAATTGTCAAAGACGTAGTTCCCTGCTTAACCTCTGACAAGAATCTTTTAATTGACGGAACATTATTTCCATTTGCACCAAACCAAATTCTATCCTCAGACAACAGTTGTTCATATGTCTCTTTTGAAAACCTCCAACATCTACCTTGTGGAGGATTGACGACTCTTCCATTCGGTGTTATAATTGGGAAATCATACGTGGAACTATATGTTTTTACAGAACAATCACTAGGTTTCCACGGGCCTCTTGGATCATTGTCAATGTTTTTGTAACGAGAGTCCATTTCATCCGTTCGAGGCAATAAACCAGGTCTCCATAGTTTCTTGTTATTGGCATACACCAATATAAAATCGTGATTATCGCTGAAATATTTTGCGTCATTTTGTGGCGAGTATTTCTTTTCCCAAATTACATTGTTTACAAAATTTCCTTCGCCAAAAACCTCATCACAAATTAGTTTGAGATTTGCCTGCTCGTTATCATCAATAGAGATAAAGATGGCACCATCATCTGAGAGTAGGCGTTGCAGTAGTTTGAGGCGTGGATACATCATGCAAAGCCATTTGTCGTGACGTGTGAGATCTTCTGCCTCTTTGCCTACCACTTGTCCAAGCCATTTCTTTATTTTAGGGCTGTTTACATTATCGTTATACACCCAGTTCTCATTGCCTGTGTTGTATGGTGGGTCTATGTAGATACATTTGATTTTGCCTTCATACTGCGGTAATAAAGCCTTGAGCGCTTCAAGATTATCACCATGAATAATCATATTGTCGCTTGACTCAGCATCACCAAATGTGTATTTCTTGTCTAATGTACGAAAGCGTACATCGTGATGGTGATTCACCACGGCATCCTTTCCAATCCAATTAAGTGTTGGCATTGTTTGCGTTTTTGCTGGCGTATGCTTATCATCAGAGGCAGGTAGCAGAGCACAAAAAACATGGACGGTATTCCTATCCATGTCCTAAAGGCTCTCGCATGCCTGCAAAACCAGATAAGTCACGTCCATGCCTAAACGCATGGACGCTTGCGACTCATTCTTCGGTTTTGCTTTTGGAATTTGCGAGATTCTTAGGACTTTCCGAATAAATAGCAAACGCTATGATTAATAATATGTTATAACTTAAATATCAGTTGCTTGTCAATATTTTCTTTATATAATTATATCGGTTTTATCTTCCATTTGCAAATATATGGAAAATGTTTAAACTTTTGCAGTGCTAACTATCACAATGTTTATCTTTTATGTTAGCTATTTTTAAGTGCTCTGCCTATAATTCAGTCAGCAGGAAGCCCATATAGAATGGGATGGTCAATAGGGGACCATTACGTCCAACATTGTAATCACCAAGTTTTATTGCCTGGCTAACGTGATACTTCTCATAGTTGGCAAGGATAGTCTGCAATGATTTGGCATTGCCTGTAGTGGCCTTACACTCTACTAACGTACACTTGCCTTTATACCTTATAACAAAATCAATCTCCAAACCGCTATCCTTGTGGAAGTAGTATGGCTTCCGCCCCATCTTGCAAAATATATCAGCCATAATATTTTCATATATGGCACCTTTATATGCACCAAGCTGTCCTTGCATCACACTCCAGGCCGTACCTTCTTCAAGCATACTTATAAACAGACCTGTATCTGCCATATATACTTTAAATTGCTCTTGGATTGCATTGCCGTCTAATGGTAGTTCCGTGATTTGCATATTATAGCATCGGCGAATTATTCCAGCATCCTCTATCCATTGCAAACTCCCTTGATAATCACGGCTTTTGCCTCCTTTGCGTACAACTGAATATGTAAACTTTTTATATTCGCGAGCCAGTTGGCGGGGAATGGACTCAAAGCATTCCCTAATACGTGGTTTGTCACTTCCAGGAGCATATTTCACCATGTCTGACTTGTATTCATCTATAATATTTGCCTGGACCTTATGTGTCTTCCCCATATCATGGGTTCTTAGAAATGTGCTAACTGCTTCTGGCATACCACCAACAATAATATACTGCAGCAGCAACTGTCTCATGCGGTTATGTATGGCATCATTAACTGGCGTCTCGTCTTGCAAATGTTGTCTCAATATGGCTATATGCTCTTCTGTAATACCATTTGCCCACAACCACTCCTCAAAATCCATTGGGAACATGTTTACTATATGTTCATATCCAACCGGGATGGAGAAATTCTCATCTTCTTTCTTCTTCTCCTCTTTTGTTTTATAGCCATTAACACCCAAGAGTGAGCCAGTACATATTACATCATACCTGCCGTCTAAATAGAAGAATTTAAGTGAGGCCCGTGCCCGTGGGCAATCCTGTATCTCATCAAATATCAAACAAGTTCTGCCAGCCACAAACTTAGTTCCCATTATTCCGATACTAATGTTTGTGGTAATGGTATCTGTATTCAACCCTCCAGAGAAGAAAGACTTATATTCTTCATGTTCATGAAAGTCCAGATAAACCACATTTGCATAGTGATGCGATGCAAAATTTTTCACCGAACTGGTCTTGCCACATTGACGGCATCCCTTGATTACAATAGGCTTCCTTTGTGGATCATTCTTCCACTCTGTAAGTATGGTGTCGATTTTACGTTTGTACATATAGCTGATTATTATATATATATGTGTTTTTATGCACTTTTTTCAAGGGAGTTTTTGGTGAACTGTACACCTTTTTCAAGGGACTTTTTGCCAAATTACGCACTTTTTCCAATGGAGTTTCGGGTGTAAAGGTAAAAAAGACCTGTCAAGATTGCAAAAAATTAAGCCTCTTTTTTCTTTTTGCCAAAATTACTGGCTATCCACTTTGGCGCTAAGATTGCACCTATGATAAGGTAGTTGTAGTAGGTAAGCAGACGCCACATGGTGGTGATGAGAAGCATTACAACACCTGCGGCAGGGACATACTCGCCAAGGTAGTTTTCAAACAACACTTCTATGAAGCCGCTACCTCCAGGAGTAGGGGCTATCATCATGACAACCATGGTTATAACTTGGCGGCATACCACTATGATGTTGTCATAGAATGAGAGGAAGCTGACATCGCCGGAAGTGCTGAACGCCATGATGAGCACATTAACAATGCTGAAACGAGCTATCCATAGGAGTGCGCTCAGACCGCCTGTCTTAAGCCAGAATGTGAATGGTTTTACACGCATACGGCGTGAGCATACCCGTATGTCAACAGCTGTACGCATGGCTGCAAACTTCCATCGGCGTAGAAACTTTATTTTGAATATCTGCTTTATCATCCACGCAAGAGCCGTGGGCTTAATGAAGATGCCTACAAATAGTATCGCCACCCATACCACCTTAAATATATAGCCTATGAGGAATAGTGAGAGTATGCTTGCCATAAAAGTGCCGTTCACGTTGAAAAGGTCTTGTATGGGCAGTATAAGAAGCATTATTGGGAATGAGAGCACAAAGAACAACTCGTCAAGAAAAAGTGACACTATGCAGATGGCTGTGCTCTCTCCAAATTTTACGCCTTCTTTGCTTATAAATAGCATCTCAAGGGTGGAACCACCTGCTGCTGACGGGGTTATGGCTGATGTGAACTCATATAGCATCCTTATGCGGAACAGCCCCCAGAAGCTAATTTTTTTGTCGCTTAAAAGGTAGAGCCTCCACATCCCGGCGCCGTCACGTATCATTACGGTAAGCAAGGCAAGCAAAAGAAAAAGTACTGTGTAGCCTGTTATGTAATCTGGAAGCCACACTTCACTAAAAGAACTGAACTCTGATGTGAACTGCCATACCACGCCTGCCAAGCCAAACATTATAGGAAGTATGATGTGTTTGGTGTGGAGTTTGCTCGCTACTGTATGTTCTGTTTTCTGTGCCAATTTATTTGCTTTGTTTGCGCTTTATGAGAGACCTGTAGCGGTCCTCCACCTCTGGCATAAGCTTTTTCCATGTGAGGGCAAGATCCTCCTCGGCGTGGTCACACACGCTGTTGTAGAGAGTCTTGTTGTCCATAATCTCTATTATTTTTAATGCGAACGCCTCTGGCGATGTGTCGTCAACCAAAAAGCCTGACACGTCTTCTTTGATCCCTTTTGCGCACAGTGCCTGGCGCATCATCAGTGAAGGCGTGCGGTGTACTGCCGCCTCACGTATAACCAGTCCGAATGTATCATAAAGTGACGGGAACAGGAACAGGTCTGCTGCAGCGTAGTATAGTTGCAGGGCTGAACGGTCTGATATCTGCCCCTTGTATATCACGCAGTCACGCAAATGGCGTAACCGTATCTTCAGCTTAAGTTCTTCAACCCAATAGCCTGTGCCCACGTAGAACATCTTGAAACGGTAGCCTCTCTCATGCAGCGTTGTAAGCGCATCAAGTATGAAATCCACACGCTTCTCCTTGATAATCTGCCCTACAAAGAGAAAACACGGAGTGTCATCTTCAACATCAAGCATCTGGCGAGCCTGTTTGCGTAGCATCGGCAGGTCAAGGTCGCTCAAATCATAGTCAATGGCGTTTGACACCACCTCAATAGGACCTCTGTAGCCATAGCTGCGCAGCACCTCCTTGACCCCCTCTTGTGGAACCCAGACTTCATCCGCTTCCTCAAAAACACCCACAATACGTTTTACCATAAGATCTGCCACTCTGTCTGACTTTACAGAACGCAGGAAATCATCGCGATATTTGGAGTGGAATGTGGCCACCACAGGGGCGTTGAATTTTTTGCCAAGTTTCAATGCTATTCTTCCAGATGTGAAGGGAGAATGGAGATGATAAATTTCAGCCTTGAAATTGAGTATGGGTTGAAACGGCGCCATCCAAACTGGCAGCCCCACACGGTACGGAAGACGGAAAATGAGAGGTACGGAGGCTATGTTTTTTACGTGATATGTCACGGGGTAGTCAAAGAAAGGCACCTTTGCAGTGGCTACGGTAACATCGTGCCCCCTTTCAGAGAGGAGCTTGGCATAGTTTTCAACCACTTGAGCCACACCGTCCTGTATAGGTGGAAAACTCTCGTTGAAAAGTCCTATTTTAAGTTTGTTATTGTCCACGTGTGACTTGCTGTAGTATCTTGCAAAGATACAAAATTGAAAGTGTAATTGCAAATTTATTTGTTTTTGTCGTTAAGTAAAAAATAACTAAATTTGCAGTTCAAACTAAACACCGCATCTTACATTATGCAGAAAATTGTGATTTTGGACTTTGGCGGGCAGTATGCTCACCTTATTGCAAACAGAGTCCGCAGATTAGGAGTGTTTACTGAGATACATTCACCAGCCGCGCCTGTGAGCGAGCTGGAGGGCGCCGCTGGTATAATATATAGTGGTGGCCCGTCAAGTGTGTATGATGAGAACGCACCTGAGTACAATCCTGAAATTATAAACATCCCTGTACCTAAGTTAGGTATCTGCTATGGTCACCAGTTGATGGCCTCGCAGCTTGGCGGCACTGTAAGGCAGGGCAAGGTGAAGGAGTACGGTATTGCCATGCTTGAGGTTAAGGAGAGTACCCACCCTCTGCTTGAAGGCATCCCGGCTGAGAGCCAGATGTGGATGAGCCACGGCGATGTGGTGGATAATCTGCCTGAGGGATACCGTATAATTGCATCAACCAAGGATTGCCCAACCGCAGCTGTTGCTTTTGATGAAAGAAAGCTGTTTGGCATACAGTTCCATCCAGAGGTTACTCACAGTAAGTTTGGTTTGAAACTTCTTGATAACTTTATAAATATATGTGGCTGCAAGAGGGAGTGGGATATGAAGAGCTATATGCCTGTAATTACTGAAAAAATCAGGCGTGAGGTAGGCGGCCGTAATGTGTTCCTTCTTGTCTCAGGTGGTGTTGACAGCACCGTGGCGTTTGTGCTGCTTAACCGTGTGCTTGGTCCAGACCGTGTGCTCGGTTTGCACATTGATAACGGTATGATGCGTTTGGGTGAGAGCAGCCAGATTATGGATTTCCTCAAGGCTGAGGGTATGAATAATCTGCGTGTGGTTGATGCGTCAGAGGAGTTTCTTGGTGATTTGAAGGGTATTACAGCTCCTGAACAGAAGCGTAAACTTATAGGCGCCCGTTTCCTCAAGGTTAAGGATGCCGAGATGCAGAAACTAAATCTTGATCCTCAGAAATGGATGATTGCTCAAGGTACCATCTACCCTGACACTATTGAGAGTGGCGGCACTAAGAACGCTGACCTTATAAAGACTCACCATAACCGTGTTAAAGAGGTTATGGATCTGATGGCTCAGGGGCTTTTGCTTGAGCCTCTTGCTGATTTGTACAAAGATGAGGTTCGTATGCTTGGTGAGGAGCTGGGCATACCTAAGAGTCTTGTTTGGCGTCATCCGTTCCCTGGTCCGGGTTTGGGTGTGCGTCTGCTTTGCAGCGATGCGACCGGTACGTTTGCTTCAAATGGTGATATCGCAGGACTTGATGCATATCTCAAGGATAACGGCATAGACGGAACTGCGCTGCCAATAAAGAGTGTGGGCGTGCAGGGTGATGGCAGAACATACGCCCAGCCGTTCCTTATCACTACTGGCAGTGTATCTTGGAAGGAGTGTGAGAAGTTCAGCACTGAGATTACCAACCGTTTCCGTGAACTTAACCGTGTTATATGGCAGGTGGGTGCTGTGAGTGCTGAGGCTCCTAAGGCGTGCGTGCAGTATGCGGAGCGCCAGAACTTTGACACTTTGCGCAAGTTTGACAATATATGTACGGAGTTCCTTCTCAAATATGATTTATACCAGTCTATATGGCAGATGCCGGTGGTGCTTCTTCCGCTAACTGTTGGTGGCAAGCCTGCTGTGGTTATGCGCCCTGTGAACAGTACTGAGGCTATGACTGCGAATTTTGCCTGCATAGACCGTGCGCTTCTATCTGAGCTTTGGTCCGCTCTTGAGCAGGATGGCGCCGGGGCCTTATGGTATGATATCACCCATAAACCTCCTGGCACAATAGAGTGGGAATGATTTTGTAAGCGGACTGTAAGGAGGCTTTGCCGAGCGTAGCTAAATCCTCATGACCGAACGAAGTGAGGGAATAGTGTACCAGTATTTAAACTTTTTACTTATCTTTGCGTCCAATAAAGGAAAAACAAGGAAATATTAACATTAAAACATGATAGAAATGAAAGCTAAAGTATTCTTTTTGAGCATTCTTATGGCTGTTTCAGCTGCAGTCTTCGCTCAGGACAACCAGAACATTGAATTTGTAGAGCGTGTTCATGACTTTGGTCAGATTCAAGAAGATGGCGGTAGAGTAACCACCACATTTGAGTTTACTAACACAAGCAAGAAACCTGTAACTCTTGATAATGTTCAGGCTTCATGCGGTTGCACCACACCTCAATGGTCAAAAGAGGCTATCGCCCCTAAGAAGAAAGGTTTTATCAATGTAACCTATAACCCAGCCGGCCGTCCAGGTAGCTTCACTAAAAGCATCACTGTTAAATATCATGACGCTTCAGAGGAGACCAAGACTATTGTTCTTAACATCAAGGGTGAGGTTATACCTAAGGCAAAGCCTGCAAACTAAACTTGCTTAAAACGACGTTAAATTAAGAGAATGGCTTTTTAGTCATTCTCTTTTTTTGTGGGTTCGGTAAAAATATGTAAATTTACGGAGTAAAGTAAAACATATTGTGCCATGGAGCATGTAGAGAATAATAGTGAATATAAGGGACTCACTGTAAATAAGGGTATTACACAACCACCTACAGTGAATCCGTATCTTGTAAAGAGACGTAAGAAACAGCAGTACAGTGTGTCTGAGTTTGTGGAGGGTATTGAGAAGGGGAATGTATCCATTCTCTCACAGGCTGTGACTATGGTTGAAAGCACTAATCCTGATCACTACAAGATTGCGCAGGAAATTATTGAGAAGTGTCTGCCTCTGGCGGGTCACTCTATAAGAATAGGTATAACAGGTGTGCCTGGGGCTGGCAAGAGTACATTTATTGAGGCTCTTGGTATGCAGCTGGTTAATCAGGGTAAGAAACTTGCGGTGCTTGCCATAGACCCGAGCAGCGGCCTTTCAAAGGGTAGTATATTGGGTGACAAGACCAGAATGGAGTCACTCTCTGTAAGTCAGGATGCTTTCATCCGCCCTTCTCCATCGGCGGGCTCACTTGGCGGTGTGGCACGTAAGACTCGTGAAACCATTGTGCTGTGCGAGGCTGCCGGTTATAATAATGTGTTTATTGAGACAGTGGGTGTTGGACAGTCAGAAACAGCTGTACACTCCATGGTTGATTTCTTTCTGCTTATTCAGATTACTGGCGCCGGCGATGAGCTGCAGGGCATAAAACGCGGCATTATGGAGATGGCTGACGCTATCATAATTAACAAGGCTGAAGGTAATAATCTGGAGAAGGCCAAATTATCACAGGCTCAGTACAGGAACGCCCTTCATCTTTTCCCTGCTCATGAGAGCGGCTGGAATCCTGAGGTTATGCTTTGCTCTGCATTCCACAATACTGGTATTACCGAGATATGGGAGATGATAGACCGCTATTTCAACCATACAAGGGGTAACGGCTACTTTGACATCAAGCGTCGTCGCCAGACTCAGTACTGGATGACAGAGACCATTGATGAGGCTCTTAAGAACCATTTTTACCGTGATCCTGAGATTGAGGTTCTCCTTGAAGAGTACCGCAAGAAGGTGATTAATGATGAGATAAGCTCCTTTGTGGCTGCTAACAGACTACTGGATAAATACTTTAATAAATAACTGGTTATGGCAAAGGCTAATTTGGATGAACTTGATTACAAGATACTTAGTATACTTTCTAAAAACGCAAAGACTCCGTATCTTGAGATAGCGCGTATGTGTAATGTGTCTGGAGCCGCCATACACCAGCATATCCAGCAGCTTACTCAGACTGGAGTGATAAAGGGTAGTGAGTTCATTCTCTCACCTGTGAAGGTGGGCTTCAATACGTGTGCCTTCATAGGCGTCATGCTGAACGGCGAGAGCACTCCGCAGGAGGTTATAGAGGAGTTCAAAAAGGTTCCTGAGGTGGTGGAGTGTCACTTCACCTCAGGCAAGTACTCCTTGTTCATGAAGGTGTACGCAGAGGATAATGTGGAGCTCCTTACCCTTATTCAAACCAAGATCCAGACCATCAAGGGCGTAAGCCACACAGAGACCCTCATCTCCCTTAATGAGGAGTTCCGCAGAACAATCAAATTATAATTTGATTATGGAGCTTTAGCGACAGTGCGCTTCTGCGCACCGTGCGAAGCACGAAAGGCATCGAAGATGCTATAAAACATGGAATAGTATCATTGAACTTCCAGTTTTAGAACTGGAAGTTCAATGATACGCGTACACCGTTCTTCCAGATGTTAGGGTGGTCAAGGAAGTTGATACGGCGCACGTAGTCTACACGTAGAATCTTGAAGATATTGTCAATACCTACGCTAAACTCCATATACGGCTCATGCCAGTCCATGGCGTAAGTGCCTTCCGGGAATGCAAGCAAGTCTGAATTGTACATAGGGTTGTTCTTGGGAGAGAGGTGCCCCCAGAACATCTTGAATCCAAATACTTCTCGTAGTCCAAGTTTCTTTATCCCAGGTATAAAGTTAAATAGTATGCTTGTATTAAGACCAAGGTCTATAGATGCATAGTTGTCTGCCACAAACTCAAGCGGGTTCACCTGGCTGAATGACTCCTCCATAACTGTGAATGATGTGTTAGAATTTGGCATCATGAGGTATGGGTATGCCGTGCCGCCAGTCCATATCTTACCAGCTTTAACGTAAAGGTCAATACGTCCGTATGCATTTAGGAAGAAACGTTGCAAGTATTTGAACTCTGTTTTCTGGTATCCGTACTCCGCTCCAAGCCAACCAGCAAAACATGCCTTGTGCGTAAGCTCAAATACGGGGTGTGGGTTCTTTATGTTAAAGCGGTATATGCGGCCTTGAACAATCTTCTCATGCGGAGCATAGCGTAGCTTTATGCCAAGTTCATGGTTATGCAGCATATTGTAGTTCTGATACAGCCCGTCTCCAACCGTCTTCCTAAATACAAGGCTCCCTGTAGATTCCTGCAGTTCATACAAAACCCATGGTTGCACAGAGAAACCGCTACGGCTCTCAAATGTATAAGTGAGTTTACCTTGGGTGTAGTACATCATGTTATAAACAGACATACGCTTTATGGAGTAGAAGAGGTTGTCGGCCAGTGTCCCTGCCGGCTGCTCGCCCACTGTTCTTATATCAGATTCAGCTGAAAGCTGTATAGAGTGTATGGGATATTCACGTGGATGATATTTCTTCTCATTGAAAGAGTACTCCATCCAGCCACCGTATTTCATTCTCTGGTCTCCAAAACCGTATGCCATATATCCTCCCACAAAGAAGTGTGGGTTCAGGTTAGCAGTGGTCTCGCCGCACATTTTCAGGCGGAATCCCTCAATGGCGCTACCGCTAAACATTGAATAAACAGGGCCTATGTCAAACTTGCTTACCTTATCGGTTCTTATGTATCCCTTTATAAGGGTCTCGGCTATCCACATAATGCCTTTAACCACTGGATTCTTTTGTAGTTTGCTTATGAGAGTGGTCATCTTGCTCTCATTAAAGGAGAGTGAGTCTGTACGATGCGCCTGCCAGTAGGTGCTGTCTCGTGTCTCTGCATCGCGCAGTACAAGTTCAGATCCCACAATCTTACGCATAATGGAGTCATTAGGCTCGTTGAATTTGTAGTTAGAGAATGTGCGGTTACGCTGAACGTAGAAACTCTGTGTGCCTCTTACTGCTGCAAGCTCTGAGATTAGTTTGTCATCGGTGAGCTCCATTATACCCTGCTCATTCTTCTTGAATGTCTGTTCAATATGCAGGCCGTCAATATAGTTTATGTTTGTATTGCGAGGTATGTCAATATTAACATCTTTTACTGCGAGTGTGGCTGAATCTACTGTGACAAACCCCATGAAGCCGTAGTTGGCAGAGTTGAACGGTGTGAACCCAAGTGTAATGTACTTGGTGCTGTCAACAGCCACCGTGTCTTTTATAAAAAATTTGTAGAAGTCAGGAGCCATGGGGGAGAGAGGTCCCACAAATGGCTTGAAACCTATCATTACGCTGTTATTGTATATGTCAACTTCACCGAACAATTCTGTCATGTAAGAGTCCATCCACTCGTCGCCAAATATGGTTTCGTCAAGCCCCTGATTACTCTTGCCGTTGACAATCTGCTTCCTGTCCTTAGGGTTCTGACGGTAGTACTGAGTCATGGTCTTCTCCTTCATAGATACGAGCAATGTCTTCTTTCCGCTTAGAATTGACGTGTCAGACTGTTGTGTGATGTCTGTTATTCCCAATGATTTAGAAAGTTTGGGGGAGAAGTCTGTGAGTCCGAGTACAGTTTTTTCGTATGCGTCGCGCTGATAGTATTTATTGCTCTCAATGCGGTTGTCTTTCTTTTCAGCTATTATACGGCGTATTAGATCAACTGCGGGATTATTCTTTTTTGAGTATGATTTTTTTGCTGTAACCTGAACTTCTGCCAGTTGGTAGTCTGCCGGCTTCATTTTCACGTTTATGCTTCTGCCTGATGCGTAATTGCGCAGGTGTACGGTCTTGGTCTCATATCCCAGATAGTTGAATATAAGGCTCTGATTAGATTCCGCATTGATGGAGAAGCGCCCGTCAATATCTGTTTCATCGCCGTAAAGCGTACCCTCTATCTGTATGGAGATAAACGGAAGTTCTTCTCCTGTTATGGAGTCGGTGACCAAGCCTGTGTAGGTATCGGCGAATGAGACGCCTGCACAGATACAGCAAAATACAATTAACAGAAGAAATTTTAGCTTGTTCAAAACGGGTACGTTTAATTGAGTGCAAAAATAACATTTTTTTTTCACTATCTTTGTCACCTAAATAAAAACATTATGCTAAAATTTATAAAAATACTGAAACCGCCGTTTCTTATCATATTGGCGGTACTGTCAGTTGTTTCAATTTTATTGCTAATTGTGAACGTAATAGCACCTCCGATAGCCAAATCCTACATTCAAGACCACGATGCGGAGCTTATAGGAAGGAAGATAACCATTGAAGATATTGATGTTGATGTTTTCCGTGGAATATTGGTTGTGAAAAACGCATTCCTGTATGAACAGGATGACAGCACGGTGATGGCATCGCTGAAAGAGTTGTATGCTGATATCCAAATGCGCCAGCTGCTCAGCAGACGTGTGGTGGCTGACTCCATAAAACTTTCAGGATTCAGGGTTGAGATTCTTCAAGACGGAGACCGTTTTAATTTTTCTGATATTGTGGAGCGTTTTTCCACGCCGGATAGTGTTCCTGCCGACACCACTCCCAGTGCATGGGGCGTGATTCTCAAGAACATACTCATAGAACGTAGCTATATTCACTACACCGATGTGCAGGTGCGCAGTGAGTTTGGGTTTACAGACTTGTCACTTGCTATCCCTATAATAGATTTGGCTGATATAAAGTCAAAGATGGGATTGCACTTTGATTTTATGAACGGCGGCTCTCTTGACACAAGGCTTCTTATTGACGCTAATAAGAAACTCTATAACCTTTGGTTTGACCTTACTGACTTCCAGCTCACTGGTGCGCATCCGTACGTGCGTCAGTTTATACATAGTAACTCTATGACAGGCTCGCTTACTACACGTCTTAACCTTAAAGGGCGTACAGACCATATCTTGGACCTTAGCATAGGAGGACAGATAGGTGTAAGGAATTTTGAACTTGTTGATAATGAGAATCGTACTATAGCTGCGCTTGACACGGTGGGCATGGAGGCTGCAAATATTTATGTGAAAAACAACACGGCCTCCCTTAACTCTCTCTATCTTTCAGGTCTTAAGGTAAAGTATGAGGTGCTGGGTGACACTATTACAAATTTCACCGGCCTGATGGTGGAACGCTCCGCCGATGCTGACACTACTGCCGTCAAGACAGCGGATGAGGCTGAGAAACCTTGGATTGTAACAGCCAAAAAGGTTAGTGTGGCCAATTTGGAGTTTACCTACTCCGATGCAACCCTGCCTGAGCCGTTTGAGTTCAGGGTTCACAATATTTTCGGTTCCATTGACGGATATGATTCACGCCGCCGTAACACTGCACGCCTTAACGCTCATTTGCAGAACAAGGGAAGCTTGAAGGTGATATGGGACGGCCGCCTGAGTGATATGAAAAACCAAAAGTTTAGCATCGGGGTGGCAAACCTGCCGCTTGAAACATTCACGCCATACACTCTTGAATACACAGGATATCCGCTTACAGGCGGAACCATTACGCTTGATGACCGCACCACTATTGAAAACAACCGTATAAGCAGTCAGAATCATATTCTCATATACCATCCTGAGGCTGGTGAAAAAGACGCGTCTGTGCATCCTGAGTTCAGAGTGCCTTTGAAAACCTGTTTGTACCTTCTTACCGATATGAATAATAAAATATCTGTGAATCTGCCCGTTACAGGTAATCTTGATGACCCTAAGTTCTCTTATCGTAAGTTTGTGGTGAAGGCGGTGTTCAATGTGCTTCTAAAGGCTCTGGCGTCACCTATTACAGCTATTGCAAATGCTGCAAACAGCGGGCGCGGAACTGATATATCAGATATGCTTATTGAGGTTAACCAGTTTGAACTTACGGCAGGGCAGTATGAACAGCTTGACGCTGTGGCGGAACTGTTAAAGTCTAAACCAGAGTTGAAGATAAAGTTTGCACAGTCAATAAACTATCCTAAGGCATACGAAACTTTCTGTCTTTTTGCTCTAAAACGTGATTATCTGGTAAGTACGGGTGTGCAAAAACCGTCAATTAAGGATATTCAGCGTTTGGACGCTAATTCTGAGAAGGTTAAGATGTTCCTTTGGGACAAGGTTAAGAAGAGCGGAGCCGCTTATCACGCCGATGTTAACAAGGATGCCTCCACTATATACGGAGAGCCTGCCGAGCACCTTATTTTGCGTGGCGTGGCTGTGAGAGACTCACTTGTAGATTCATATTTGAGCCGTATGGGTGTGCCAGACAGTAATTATGATGTGTTGCGCCTTGCCCCTGACAGTGTTAAGCACAGCATGGGCGCTAACAAGTACCGCATAAGCATTGACCTTATAGACAATGATGTGGAGAGCATTGATGAGATTGACAAAGTGATAGACGGAATGAATTGAGAATTATACGTCACTCTGAGTGGAGTAAAACGGAACGAAGAGTCTCATAATGATTATGAGATCCTTCGGCTAAAGCCTCAGGATGACGTGCGTATTAAATTATGAAAGCCATTCTTAAATATATAAAGCCGTATTCGTTGCCTATTTCCATTGCAGTGGGGGTGTGCGGCTATTTCATATATCACAGCCTGCCGCTTGAGCCTTATATGCGTCATGTCACGGCCGATGCGGTGAGCATTATTCAGCCTGTGCTGCTGTTTCTCATGCTTTTTTTCTCATTTTGCAGAGTGGAGCCGCAGCAGATGAAACCACGTATTTGGCATTTGTGGCTTGGCCTTTTGCAGATAGTATGTTGCGCCACATTCGCCCTGATAGCCATTTTTACCTCTGGCGATGAAAAGATAGTGGCGGAAGTGGCGATGTGCTGTCTTGTGTGTCCTCCTGCCACCGCATCGGTAGTGATAATTGGGAAACTCGGCGGAAATATTTCAAGTGGCTCAACATACATTGTCATAAGCAATTTAATTGTGTCTGTAATAACTCCGCTCTTTATCCCGTTTATGCACCCTGAGAGCGGCTCTACTTTTTTTGCCACCTTTCTGGCCATGATTGGAAAACTCTTTCCGCTGATGCTTGGCCCTCTGCTGCTTGCCTGGCTTGTACGTTATCTGTTGCCAGCGCTTCACGCTAAGATAGTTACATACCCCAACATTTCATTCTTTTTGTGGCTCATAGCGCTGTCGCTTGCCATGGTTACTGCAAGCAGGGCGCTGATGAACAGCAATGTGGCTGGCGGAACCCTTGCCGTGATGGCTGCTGTGTCTCTTGGTAGCTGCGTGTTCCAGTTTTGGATTGGACGGCGCATCGGGGCGTCAGACTCAGACGCTATAGCCGCAGGGCAGACCCTCGGCCAAAAGAACACAGTGTTCCTTATATGGATGTCATACACATTCCTAACCCCCGTAACCGCCATTGCCGGCGGGCTCTACAGCATCTGGCACAATGTCATAAACACCTGGCAGCTGGCGAGGCGTGACCACAGTGACTAAAACACATATCCTATACCTAACCCATCTTGGCACAGCTGTAAATTGATATACCTATCAGGGGCATTCTTTTTTCTTTCGTTTCGCTCCATTGCGCTCTTGTTATATACTTTGTATGCATTTGTACGTAGATGAAATCCTATTAAGGTGACAATACCTCCTCCTACTAAGATTGGGATCCCGGCACAGAGCACTGCAACACCTGCATAATAGGTGTCCTCTCCATTTATTTTTGTGACACCATTGCGTTGCGCGGAAGAACCAATTCCTGCACATATTCCGCCACTAATCATTAATGCACCTCCTATACAACCTAATGCAATTCCAACTCCTATACACTTGTTGTTGTGACGTCTCCAAGCTGATTTGTCGGTCTTAAGAATGTCCTTGTACTCTTGTCTTGTTAATGCTTTTTCGCCTAAATAACAAGTTTTAATATCTAGTGTCGTTTGTTTTTAAGTTTTCACCGTCAGAAGAAGATCCTGATAGAGAACTGATCTCTCCCTTTGTATATTTTATTTCCTCACCTAGTAAATGTGTCATCGGGTATCCCATTGTCCATACGGCCTCTCCGATTTCTGCGTCTTCATTGGCTATGGTATACGGGATGTCTTTTAATTCAGAAAAATCTTCATCTCTAATCTGAAATATTGCAATATCATTAGATTCATCGCCAGTTACATAATAGGCTCGGTAGAATTTGTTATCAGAAGCTTTTACCATGCTATATTTATTGCCACCATAGACGTGATAATTTGTAACTATGTAGTTGTCTCTTAGTGCAAATGCTGTGCCTTGGCTGCTCTCTGAAGCAGAACCGCTTTCTACATACATATCATGTGTTGGATATGACTTTATGAAATTAAATTGAATGGTGGTCTGTGTCCCCATACCATAACTATTGTTTTGTGCAATTTTACCGTTGTCTATGATAGCTGTAAATTGACCACTTTTGCTTAGAGTTGTTTGACAAGATGCAATAACATTATGTTTTGCATCAAATATCATGAATTTATAAGCATTGCTATTACCGATATTTTCAAGTACTACATATGATTCCCAGTCATTTTCAGCTGTATTGCCAAAACATACCAAATATCTTCCATCACGTTTATCGCTCATTTTAACAATATAAACGTCTGGAAGTATGCTCGTCTTTGATTCTTTGACCCACGCATTATTAAGAATTGTAGCACCGTTCCCCCTAAACTCAACAGAATAAACTCCTTCAATAGGGTCAAGATTTGCGATGCACTTTTTGTAGTATTCTCTAGCCTCTTGTTCTGTGACCGCGAATGTAGAAGTAAAGAGAAATAGAGAAAAAAATAGTGTAATTGTTTTTTTCATAAAAATAGTCATAGTATTTGTATGTTTTTTGTTTTTCGTTTTACAAAGATAAACAACTTTGCATTTGATTATTTTTAGTGTGTGTGAACCGATAGTTCACAGTGAACAATTAGTTTTCAATCCTAACCGATATTTTAGCGGTTCGGCAAAGATTATAGTGGGTTATGATGTGATTTGTAAAATAACTACTTTTGCAAAAACCATATAATCAAACGGAATAGAATAAATAGAAATTTCTTGTTAAATTGAGTATTGCGCTCTTATTCTCTACACCGTAAACGACCAATTTGTATGTAGCCAGAATAAGCAGTAAGTGATGTTCACGTCTTGTGGCGTGAACTGTCACGTGTTTATTGGCTACAAGGCTTTGGTCGGCCCACGGTGTGAATAAGCAAACGGATAGTTGACGCCATTTTTATGCAAGCACCAAAGCTACACATCGGACGTATCATAAATGAGGAACTGTACGCACAAGGGCACACCACTGTGTGGCCTGCACAGCAGCTTAACTGCACAAGGCGTAATGTCTATAAAATTTACCAAAGGTCTTGGATTCAGACTGACCTACTTTTAAAAATCTCTGTGATTTTACGTAGGAACTTTTTCGTGGAGTATGCTAAGGAGTATGAGAGACTCACACAGTTTTAAGGTTTAAGAAATTCTTTGATGTAAAATAGGGTATCATGTGCATCTATGTAAATTTTTCTGTTGTAATTGACAAAAATTATAATTTCTGCAGTTATAATTGACAAAATTTGTATATTTGCAGAACTTAGTCTACAAAATTTGTTAGCCGTGGATGTGTAAGTGAAAACTACAGGAGAATATATTAACATTATAAACGCCCACTCTGATGAACTTAAATCAAAGTTTGGGGTGAAATCGTTACGTTTGTTTGGTTCTACTGCGCGCAATCAGCATAATGAAAAAAGTGATGTTGATGTTTTTGTTGATATGCCTCCAAGAATATTTAAAATTGTGGGGTTAGGTATTTATCTGGAAGATTTACTTGGATGCCATGTTGATGTGGTGAGGAATCACAGTAATATGAATGTTTTCTTAAGAAATGAAATAGAAAGAGATGGAATCACTGTCTTCAACTAATATTATCGAGCATCTTAATGGTTGCTTGTAATTCCCTCCTCCTTATCACAAAGGAGGTTTTTTATTGCGAACACACGTTGCCCTAAATTTGGAGAGTTGTCACTTTTTACGTAAATTTGCACTCTCTATGGGATGAAAATTTTTGATTAAAAAACATAAATATTTTTTTTGAATTATGAACAAGAGCGCGCTTCAAATCGCAAGGGCTGCATATCAGCCTAAACTGCCTCAGGCACTTAAGGGTGCGGTGGCTATTACTGAGGGTGAGGCTACACAGTCTGTAGCAGACCAGGAAGAGATTAAGAAACTGTTCCCTAACACTTACGGAATGCCGGTTGTAAAATTTGTGGCAGCCTCCAAGGCTGAGACTCTGCCAGCTATGAACGTTGGTGTTATACTTTCAGGTGGTCAGGCTCCTGGCGGACACAATGTTATCTCTGGTATTTTTGATGGTCTCAAGGCTCTTAACAAGGATTGCAAGCTTTACGGTTTCCTTGGTGGCCCAAGCGGACTTATAGACCACAAGTACATGGAGCTTACAGCTGATATTATAGATGAGTACCGTAACACTGGCGGTTTTGACATCATAGGCTCAGGCCGTACAAAACTTGAGAAGCAGGACCAGTTTGACAGCGGTATTGAGATTTGCAACAAGCTTGGTATCAAGGCCCTTATTATTATAGGCGGCGATGATTCAAACACTAACGCATGTGTTCTTGCTGAGTACTATCTGCAGAAGAAGTGCGGCATACAGGTTATAGGCTGCCCTAAGACCATTGACGGTGACCTTAAGAACTCAATGATTGAGACATCATTTGGTTTTGACACCGCTTGCAAGGTATATTCAGAGGTTATTGGTAACATCATGCGTGACGCCAACTCTGCTAAGAAATATTGGCACTTCATTAAGCTTATGGGCCGTAGTGCTTCTCACATTGCGCTTGAGTGCGGACTCCAGACACAGCCTAACGTATGTATAGTTTCTGAGGAAGTTGAGGCTAAGAAGATGACTCTCTCTCAGATAGTTAATGATATTGCTGACAAGGTTGCAGCACGTGCTGCACAGGGCAATAACTTTGGTGTGGTTCTTATCCCAGAGGGTCTTATTGAGTTCATTCCTGAGATGAAGGTTCTTATCTCTGAGCTCAACGATGCATTAGCTAAGGAGAGCGATGTGGCTAAGGCTCTTAAGATGATTTCTGCTCAGAGTCTTTCTGTATATAACTCACTCCCAGAGGCTATTGCAAAACAGCTTACTCTTGAGCGTGACCCACACGGAAACGTTCAGGTATCTCTGATTGAGACTGAGAAGCTTCTTATTGAAATGGTTAAGACTCGTCTTGCAGCAATGAAGGCTGAGGGTAAATACTGCGGTAAGTTCTCCGCTCTTGGTCACTTCTTTGGTTATGAGGGCCGCTGCGCAGCTCCTTCAAACTTTGATGCAGACTACTGCTACAGCCTTGGTTACAATGCCGCTCATCTTATTGCAAACGGCAAGACTGGTTATATGTCACTTATCCAGAACACTACAAAGCCTGCATCTGAGTGGGTTGCCGCCGGTGTTCCTATCACTATGATGATGAACATGGAGCGTCGCCACGGAGAGATGAAACCTGTTATCCGCAAGGCTCTTGTGGAGCTTGACGGTGCTCCTTTCAAGGCTCTTGCCGCTAACCGTGACAAGTGGGCTATAGAAACTGCATACGTATATCCAGGCCCAATCCAATACTTTGGTCCATCAGAGGTATGCGATCAACCGACAAAGACTCTTATGCTTGAAAAAGCATAATGTGTTTAGTTGGTTCGTACTTATTTTATGAGAGTGACTTTTTTATAGTCACTCTCTTTTTTTATAATATTCGCAATGTTTCTGATTTAGAAAAAGTGTTAAAAACGCAACATCCCTATCTTGGGGAAGTGTAAAATCATTACCTTTGCACTCCGTTATATGCACATACGTCATTTAATTAGTTATGATTGTTTGTATTGCAGAAAAGCCCAGTGTGGCAAGAGACATAGCAGCTGTACTTGGCGCCACCAAGCGCAAGGATGGCTATATTGAGGGAAACGGCTATTGTGTTACGTGGACCTACGGGCATCTGTGCTCGCTGAAGGAGCCACATGATTATGACAGCCACCTGAAGGCATGGCGCATGGGCGATATACCTATCATTCCTGATAAGTTTGGCATCAAAGTGATGGATGATGACGGTGTAAAGAAACAGTTTGCAGTAATAGAAAAACTCTTTAATGAAGCTGATGAGATTGTGAATTGCGGTGATGCCGGCCAGGAGGGAGAGGTTATACAGCGCTGGGTTATGCAGTGCGCCAAGTGCAAAAAGCCGGTTAAACGCCTGTGGATATCATCCCTTACAGAAGAGGCTATACGTGAGGGTTTTAACAACTTATATGATGCTTCAAAATTTGACACCCTTTATGCGGCAGGCTGCGCCCGTGCCATTGGAGACTGGCTTCTTGGTATAAACGCCACGCGCTTATATACCATAAAATATGCAAATGGCAAGGGCGTGCTAAGCGTGGGACGTGTGCAGACCCCTACACTTGCCTTGGTGGTGAAGCGCCAGAAGGAGATTGAAAACTTTGTGCCGCAGCCGTATTGGGAGCTGAAAACTGTGTATCGCGATGTGACCTTTAGTGTAAAACAGGGCAGGTTTGATAAGAAAGAGGATGCGGAAAAGGCCTTGACCAACATAGAAGGCAAACCGTTTGAAGTTACAAGTGTGGAAACCAAGGACGGCAAGGAGAACTGTCCTAAACTATTTGACCTCACAAGCCTCCAAGTGGAGTGTAACAAGCGTTTTGGCTATAGTGCGGAGCAGACCCTCAAGATAATACAGAGCCTGTATGAGAAAAAACTGACCACCTATCCAAGGGTTGACACCACTTTTCTGCCCAACGATATATATCCTAAAGTGCCTCAGATACTTGCTGGGATTACTCCTTACAAAAAGTTCACCGAGCCGCTGATGGGTAAGAAACTGCGCAAGCAGACATCGGTGTTTAATGACAAGAAGGTTACTGACCACCATGCCATTATTCCCACAGGCAAATTTTTTAACAATTTCACGCCAGAGGAGAAGTGGGTTTATGACTTGGTGACCCGCAGGTTTATAGCCGCTTTTTATCCTGATTGTAAAGTGGCGAACACTGTGGTTGAGGGCAAGAGCGCCGATGTGGAGTTCCGTGTCTCAGGTAAAGTTATCTTAGAGCCTGGCTGGAGAGTTCTCTTCCCCAATGATAAGAATGATAAGAAAGATGACGGCGATGCAGTGCTTCCGCCGTTTGAAAAAGGCGAAAGCGGGCCGCACTCACCATCGCTGGCGGAAAAGATGACACAGCCGCCAAAGTATTACACAGAGGCAAGTCTGCTTAGAGCAATGGAGACCGCTGGAAAAACAGTTGATGATGAGGAACTTAGAGATCTTATGAAAGAGAACGGCATAGGCCGTCCGTCAACTCGTGCCGCTATTATTGAGACATTGTTTAAGCGTAACTACATAGTTAGAGACAAAAAGAGAATACTTGCAACACCCACTGGAATTGAACTGATAGACACCATTGATAATGAGCTGCTTAAAAGTGCAACGCTTACCGGAATGTGGGAGAAGAAGATGCGTGACATAGAGCATGGCACATATTCCATGGAGACTTTTATGGGAGAACTTAAGGATATGGTGAGGGAGGTGACATCGGCGGTGAAGGCGTCAAAAGGCAAGGCGATTATAAGCAGTTTAGAGGCTCAACCTAAAAAACAGACGTAAACGTTTGGCGTGTAATAAAAATTTCATTACCTTTGAATTTTAATGTGTTAGTCGTTATAAATAAAAACAATCACTAAATATTTTTGCTATGAAGAAGTTTCTTTTACTAAGTTGTGCAGTTCTATTTGCTTTGAGTGGATGTAAAAAGGAGGGCGCAAACACCAAAATAACGAGTCTTGAGTTTAAGAAAGGCTTGTATGAAATATTTGAGAATGATGGTGATATGAATATGAAGAAAGAGTTAGTTGCAGCTCCTGACGGCATCTTAGATAAAGAGAAGATAGTTTGGAAAGTATCTGACGAAGAGGTGGCTGAAATGAGTGGAAATTTCATTGTTCCAATCATGCCGGGCGATGTAAAGGTGACTGCCACCGTGCAGGGTATGAGCGCTACTTGCAAAGTAAGTGTGTTGCCAGTGCAGGTGGAGAGCATAACTCTAAAAAATATGGAAGTGCCATTGTATGGCTCTAAAATGATAGCTTGCACCACAGAGCCTACTGTGTCCATGAAGCGTATCTCATTCTCCAGCACTGATGATGATGTGGCTTATGTGGATACTGACGGCACCGTGTATGGTAAAGGAGTTGGTAAGGCTACTATAACAGCAGAAGTTGATGGTAAAAAGGCGACATGTCAAGTTGAGGTTAAGAAGATTAATGTAACTAAAGTGGAGGTGTCCCCATCTGCTTACAGGATGGTGGAAATTGGAGCTCAGTTACAACTGACTGCTGTGATAACCCCTGCTGACGCATCCGTAAAGAATGTTAGTTGGACATCAGATAATGAAAGTGTGGCAACGGTTGATGAAAATGGTTTGGTTACGACCCATGAAGAGGGAAATGCAATTATTACCGCTACAGCTGAGGGTGTTAAGGGTATATGCTCTATTTCTATGATAAATTATGGATCGTTGACTGATATTGAGGGACATACATATAGAACAGTTAAAATTGGCAATCAGGTGTGGATGGCTGATAACCTGAAATGTAAACAATACACCCCGAATTCTGGTGTTTCCTGCACAATGAGCCATTATACAGAATGCCCCAAAGATGATTACTCAAAATTTAACCCTTATTATATAGATCCGTCAGATAAAAGTATATGGGAGTCAACTTTAAATAATAAATTGAGTGACGAGCAGTTGTCTCGTGCCGGTTATCTGTACAATTGGGCGGCTGCAATGGGTCTGTCTAATGGTTTAGGGGACATCCCGGAATCTTCAGGTAATCGTCAGGGTATATGTCCTGACGGCTGGCACTTGCCAAAGATGTCAGAACTTACCGCCCTTGAGAATTACATTGACAATAAATATGGTAAAAATTCATATAGCAGACATCTTTACTCCTCATCAGGTTGGATTGAAATGTACATAGACGGTGAGTGGATTAAAGAGCAGGGCTATGATACGTTTGGTTTTGACGCTATGCCTATCGGATGGAGTAATGCCACCTATGATGCTGGAGGGTTAATGAAAGTACATAGCTCTGGCCGTTATTTTAATATCTGGACTGCTACGCAATCAAGCCCAGATGCTACAAGACGGTATGCAGAATCATTCCGTACTGACTCTTCAAATACAAGGGACTCGGCCTATAGTGTACGCTGTGTAAAAAATTAAAAACCTAAACTTAAAATACTATGAAGAAAACTCTATTAACTCTGGCTGTGGCGCTTGCCTCTCTGGCTGTGTGGGCGCAGTCTTTTACTCCTGACCAGGTGGCTCAGGGTTACAGTGACTTTGGCAATAAAGTTACATTTATCTTTGATGAGCTGCTCTACAATGTGGAGCCTCAGCGTGTATATGTAACAGGTGAGTTCCGTAATTGGGACGCATCTACAGAGGTTGGCCCGTGGGAACTGAAACGCATGGGGCAGCAGTGGGTTGTGGAGTTTGATAATACAGACGATGCTGTAATAAAACCTAACCAGCAGTTTAAGTTCCGCACTGATAATGGTAACTGGATTGACCCGTGGAGCGGAGCACCAAACCAGAAGGAAGGCAATCTTGTCTTTAAGCCGCAGGCTGAGGTGTTCCAACTTAGAGCTGAACTGCGTAAGCCAAACCTTATATGGGCTGAGGTGGGCGAGCCAAGGCCTCTTAACCCGGAGGCTTATAAACTCACCGATGCGGAGGGCAACGAGATAAGGGTTGCAGGTGTTCTGCCAAACGGACAGCACTCCACGCTCATAGTGCCTGCCATACCTATTGATATACGCAGGGTATATTATCTTGAGGTTCCTTCACTTAACCAGAAGACCGTTTGCAGCTATGACGGCTGGTTCAGGGAACTTTACTCTGTTAAAGAGTTAGGAGCAAATGTGGATAATGGTAACACAGTATTCCGTGTGTTTGCTCCACGAGCCACAAATGTTATTCTGTATCTATATAACGGCAAGGATGACAAGACTGCCACACGAGGCTCTTTCCCTATGATAAAGGACGAAGACGGTGTTTGGGAATATACGGCATACGAGGATTTGGCTGGTGTGTATTATGATTTCACCGTGCATGGCTTTAAGGAGCCAGGCAATCGTTTCTACGAGAGCGAACCTGTTCACGTAAATGACCCTTATGCCCGTGTCAGTGATGACACCTTTGGCAAGTGCCGTGTATGGCATCGCACCAAGCCTGCCACACCGCTTAAAAACGGCATACCTGCCATGAAAGACCTTATAGCATACGAGGTTCATGTACAGGATTTTACAGATAAACTCCCGTTACCTGATAGCTTGAAAGGCACCATGAAGGGTATGATTACTCCGGGCCTTAAAAACAAGCGTGGTGAAAAGGTTGGTTTTGACTATCTTGTGGATTTAGGTGTAAATTGTATTCACTTGCAGCCAATGCAGGAGTATCTTCATATTCCTGATTCTCTCTGGAAACCAGCATTCAAAGATGACCCTTATATGATAGAGCAAGGTATAGCGGAGGAGAATTACCAGTGGGGGTATCGCACATCATTCGCCATGGCTGTTGAGAGCCGTTACCGTGTTAAAGGCTCGGAGCTTGGCAGTGAGCGTGACCAGTTCAGAGATCTTGTTCAGGCGTTCCACGATAAGGGCATAGCCGTAATCATAGATATTGTGCCTAACCATACCGCTGAAGATATGGAGGGTCACAGCTGGATATTTAACTTTAACGGCTTTGACAAGCAATACTACTACCGTACCAAGAATTTTGAGCATATAGGTGGTTACGGCAATGAGGTTAAGACAGAGAACCGCCCAATGACACAGCGTTGGCTGATTGACCAGTGCCTCTACTTTATAAATGAATTTGGAATAGATGGTTTCCGTATAGACCTTGCCGGCCAGATGGATAAGCAGACATTGGGTATCCTCAGAGATGAAATAGGTTATGATAAAATTCTGTATGGAGAGCCTTGGATAGGTTCCAATGACCCCGACTATGAAAAC
Organism: uncultured Bacteroidales bacterium; assembly: GCA_900316995.1. Classification (GTDB taxonomy): domain Bacteria; phylum Bacteroidota; class Bacteroidia; order Bacteroidales; family Paludibacteraceae; genus Enterocola. Next base: position 30,053 of record ONEZ01000012.1, read on the forward strand.
AATCCTGATTGGAACTGGTACAAGGAGGATGCTCCTATAACCTACTTCCAAGATGAGAGCCGCAATGCTTACAAGGGCCCTACATTTGAACTTAACAATCCAAAGACAGACCGTGGCTGGGCAGGTGGCAAATTCTCTGAACGCGCCACTGTTATGAAGGGTTTGAATTGTACTTATAAAGAAGATAAGACACCATGCAGCGGTATATCTTACCTTGATATCCATGATAACTTTGCTCTTGCAGACCAGTTTGGTGGTGCCGATTTTGACGGACGCAAGCACGTTGACCAGCGTGAGTATAAGATAGCTGTAACTCTGCTTTATACCACTCTTGGACCTATTGTGCTGCACGGAGGCTCTGAGATTATGCGCTCTAAGGCTCACGCTCCGCTTAAAGAAGTGGTAAAGAAGATAGGTAATGAGTATAATATTTACATACACGGATATCGTGACTCCTACAATACACGTGAGGCTAATGATTACCAGTGGGAGCAGGTGGGACAGAAGCCTACAAAGGACAACAAAAACAATTATGACGCCATGTATAAATTCTGGCGTGGCATGAACCGTTTCCGTATGTCAGACTATGGTAAGGTGTTCCGTGTGGATTACGCAGTGCCGGAGGATTATTACAAATGGTTTGCACCAGCCGATGATGAGAGTATGCTCGGCTACCTTGTAGATGACAAGGTGCTTGTACTTCTTAATGCCGGCGATACAGAGAAAACATTCAAGGATGTGGTTCTACCTGAAGGCAACTGGCAGCTTATTGCCACACAAGATGGTGTTGACATCAAGGGTGTCAAGTCTAAGAATAAAACAGCCAAGGTAAAGGCCGGCAGTAACGACATTACTGTTGAGGCTACTGGGTTGTATATATGGGTTAAAAAGTAAAATAATTAAGTATGACTAAAATTATTTTAACAGGTGACCGCCCTACGGGGCGGTTGCATATAGGGCACTATGTGGGTTCACTGCGTCGTAGAGTGCAGTTGCAGAACTCGGGCGAGTTTGATAAGGTGTTAATAATGATTGCGGATGCTCAGGCTCTTACAGATAATGCTGACAATCCTGAAAAGGTGCGCAGTAATATCCTTGAGGTGGCGCTTGACTATCTTGCCTGCGGGCTGGACCCGTCAAAGAGCACCCTTTTTATACAGTCCCAGATTCCTGAACTGTGTGAGCTAAGTTTTTATTATATGAACTTAGTAACGGTTTCAAGGCTTCAGCGTAACCCTACGGTGAAGACTGAGATTAAGATGCGTAACTTTGAGGCTAACATTCCTGTGGGCTTTTTTACCTATCCTATATCACAGGCGGCTGATATCACTGCTTTTAAGGCTACTACGGTTCCAGTGGGGGAGGATCAGGCTCCAATGCTGGAGCAGTGTGTGGAGATTGTGCGCCGATTCAATAACATATATGGTGAAACTCTTGTAGAACCTAAGATACTGCTTCCTGAAAATCAGGCTTGCATGCGCCTCCCTGGTATAGACGGCAAGGCCAAGATGAGTAAGTCACTTGGCAACTGCATCTATCTGAGTGAAGAGGCTGATGAACTGGCCAAGAAGGTTCGCATAATGTACACAGATCCTAATCACTTGAAGGTATCAGACCCTGGGACGGTGGAGGGTAATGTTGTGTTCACATATCTTGATGCGTTCTGCCGCGATGAGCATTTTGCTGCCTATCTGCCGGAATATTCTAATTTGGAAGAACTGAAGGCGCATTATCGCCGTGGAGGTTTGGGTGATGTAAAGGTAAAAAAACTGCTTAATGCAATTCTTGAAGAGGAACTGGCTCCAATACGTGAGCGTAGGAAGGAGTTTGCAAAAGATCCGGCTGCGGTTTATGATATTCTGCGTAAGGGAAGCATCGCCGCTCGTGAAATAGCAGCTAAAACACTTGACGAGGTACGTGATGCAATGCAAATTAACTACTTTAAGTAATAACACAGCGTTCTATATGACTATGGCTTTTTTTGCCATAGTCTATTTGTTTCTGCCGTCAAATAATATGTCGGGTGACGCCGTATGTTACGCTGCTGATATAAAATATGGTTATGAACTGCTGCATTGGCACCACTTGCTGTATAACGGCTTTATGTGGCTGCTCTACAGGCCTGTTGAGGCGCTTGGTGTTAGTATAGGCATCACTGCTTTTATATGCTGTATAAATGCGCTTTTCTCTTTATCTACGCTTGCAGTGCTCTATGCCACTATAAAACGTATAGCCTCAGAGCAGACAGCACTTGCTCTAACTGTTTTTGCAGGCTCATGCTTCGGCTTTCTGAGATATACGTTGGAGTCTGAGGTTTATATTCCGCCTTTGTTCTTCTCTATTGTTTCATCATACTTTTTTGTACGTTACAGTACAGAAAACAGGCTCTCTCAGCTGTTATTTATGGCTTTGGCTGCATCGCTCGCCTGTCTGTTCCATCAGATACACCTTTTCTGGGGCATTGCGCTGTTTATTGGTATAGCCTTTCTCAAACGCTACCGTGACCTCTGCATCTATGCTGCCGTTACTCTTATTGTGCCAGCCACGTACGCTTTAGTAGTGTTCTTGCAGGATGGATATCTTACGTTTGATAATTTTTCGCATTATATAGCCTATTATTACTATACACCAGCATCAGATGTAAGCGGTATAGGTCTTAAAAACCTTATAATGTCACCTATAAGTTTTGTCAGGAGCTTTATACAATTGCATGGTGATATAGCCATACAACTATCCCTTAAACCTTATCTATATGTGCTTGCCGTAGTACTACCTATAGCGGCCATATATTTGCTTGTAAGGCTTGTAAGGAGTTCCTCTGCAAGGCGAGACGGTAACAGGGCTGTAATAATTGCTCATCTGGCTGCGTTTCTACTTCAGCTACTGTTTGCAATATATAGTGACGGCAATACGGAGTTTATGGTTATGCTGCCGTTTGCCTTGGTAATAATGCTGTCACAGTGCTGTAACCTAAGCAACAGATATGTGGTATGGTTAGCAAGTGTGATGCTTGCCTGGAATCTGACATTTTCCGTGCTTCCTAACCATTTTTATAATCAGTATGCCACTGATAAGTTTTCTGAATATGTGCATGATCACCCCGATGCTGAATTTGTGGCCTATGACGCTGGGTCCGTGCAAGCATTATGTTTCCTAAAGTATGGAGAACCTGAAATTGATAATGTATTTTATCTTTGTGACGTCTCTGACGGTGAGTTTATAACTGATATAATAGACCGTCCAACGCCTTTTAACCGTATGCGGTTTGTTAAAGATATACAGAAGAACTACATTGTGCTTGACACACTACAAACAATAGAGGCTGACTATGGAAACTATCACCTCTGTAAAATAAGAGTCCGCTAAAGCTTTAGCCTTAACGGACCCTCCCAACAATTATTACACTAACACTATACTATGGTTCTACTTTGATGCCATAGCTGCGCCTAAAAGCCCTGCCACTACTGCTACTCCCGCTACTGTGGCGGCTGTTGTTACCGGCGATGCCACATATACCACTTTTCTTGGCGCTGGTGCGGGTGGAGGAGGTACAGGCACTGGTCTGTGGCTTATGCAATATGCGCAGCTTGCATGGTGTCCATGGTGAGCATGATGACGTGGCGCTGGCGGTGGAGGAGGCACTGGAGCAGGACGATGATGTGCATGATGACGTGGTGCTGGCGGTGGAGGCACTGGTGCCGGCTTGTGATTAACTTTTGCGATTGGCTTAGGTGCTGGTGCCGGTGAGTGATGAATCTCTGAACGTGTGTGTCCTGAACTACGCCCCTCACGTGGCTGAGCGTTTGCGATACCTACTGAAAGAATTACGCTGCAAATAGCTGCTAATAACATTCTCTTTTTCATAACTGTAATTTTTTTTGTTCCTTACGAAACTGTTTGACTTCAATTTTCTTAAACTTGGAAACTTTGAAAGTTTTTGCGTTTCCTTTGTCTCTTTGACGGAGATGTCAAATGCAAGGTTTAACCAGTCATGAAATTTTTTTCAAAAAAAGGAGAATATTAAATGATAGAGCCTATCTGGTATATAAGGAAGCATACTATCCATGCAAGTGCTGTGGAGTATATTGCTTGAAATATAGCCCATTTCCAGCTGCCGCTCTCATTTTTAATTGCAATAAGAGTGGCTATGCAAGGGAAACATAGCAGTACAAACACCATAAAGTTGAAGCCTACGAGCGGAGTGTATAGCGGAGTCCCGTCCTTTTTTACTTGAGACAACATGATGTCTCCAAGGTCATCACTCTCCTCATTGCCTGTATATAGTACAGATAGTGTGCTCACAACCACCTCCTTTGCTGGCAAGCCGGAGGCTATGCTCACACTCATTTTCCAGTCAAATCCCAGCGGTGCCATGACTGGCTCCAATGCTTTCCCTATGCGCCCTATATAACTGTACTCCATCTGCTCCTGGTCTGTTACGTTGTCGCCTGGAGCCGTTGGAAAATATCCTAAAGCCCAAATAATAATGGATGCAAGCAGAATTACCGTACCCATCTTCTTCAGGTACTGTTTTGATTTCTCCCACATGTGGTGCAGCGCTGACTTTAGGGTAGGTACACGGTATGGTGGAAGCTCCATAACAAATGGTATGTCATCATCTTTGAATATGAAGCGTTTAAGAACCTTTGCCATAATTACTGCCATGCAGATGCCAATAAGGTATATTGACAGCATTATAAGTCCTGCATGCTTAGGAAAGAATATGGCTGTGAATATAAGATACACCGGAAGCCTTGCGCTACAACTCATAAACGGAGTAACAAGCATGGTTATGATGCGGCTGTTCTTGCTCTCAAGTGTTCTGGTTGACATAACCGCAGGTACTGAGCAGCCAAAACCCATAAGCATGGGTACAAATGACTTGCCGTGCAACCCTATACGGTGCATTATCTTGTCCATTATGAATGCGGCGCGTGACAGATAGCCTGAATCCTCCATTAGTGATATGAAGAAGTAGAGTATAAGTATGTTTGGCAGGAACACTATCACACCGCCTACGCCTCGTATTATTCCGTCAATGAGCAAATCTTTAAGCGACCCGTCTGCCAGATGCTCTTCTACAAACTCCGCAATCCATTCAACTCCCATATCTATCCAGTCCATAGGGTACTGCCCGAGCACAAACGTACACTCAAACATAATCCACATGAAGAGTATGAATATTGGGAATCCCCACAGTTTATGCGTTACAAACTTATCTATTATTTTGGTTGTCTTGAATGTGTCATTGCTACCACCATGATATGTTTCTGCAAGCGCACCCTGTATGTATCCGTATTTGGCGTTGATAATAGCGCCCTCGCAGTCATCTTGCAGCTCATTTTCAATGTGCCCTATAACGCTGTCTCTGTAGGAGAATATCTCATCGGCGTTAGAGAGGCTGCGTATGTATTTCTCTGCATCAGCATCACGCTCCATAAGTTTAACAGCAAAGAAACGGCTTGATATTGTGCCACTGAAATTATCTGAACGGTTAATGAGAATGTTCAGCTTGTCAATTGCCTCCTGAAGCTCCCCGCAATGGTTTATATGTATATGACGTGATGTTGGCTCATTCTGATTGAATACCTTTACAACGGTTTTGAAAAGCTCTTTTAAGCCACTCTCCCCGCTGAACCCCTCGCTTGCTATTGTAGGAACAATGGGCATTCCAAGCATCACTCCTAATGACTTGTAATCAAGCGTGGCACCGCTTTTCTCAAGCTCATCATACATATTAAGGGCTATGACAGTGGGTATGTTCATGTCAATAAGCTGTGTGGTGAGGTAAAGGTTACGCTCTAAGTTTGATGCACTGACTATGTTTATGATGACATCGGGGGTGTTGTCAAAAAGATGACGGCGCACATAAATCTCCTCAGGAGTGTAAGTGGAGAGGGAGTATGTGCCTGGCAGATCGTAGATAATGAAGTGGTAGCCTTCAAAGTCAAAGTGACCCTCTTTGGCGTCAACGGTGACGCCTGTGTAGTTCCCTACGTGCTCATGTGAGCCTGATGCTATATTGAACAGCGATGTCTTGCCTGAGTTAGGGTTGCCAACTAATGCAACGTTAATAGTCTTGCCCTTCTCCGCCACTATATGACGTATTATTTCATTAGGGTCTTCAACAGTATGAGGAAGGTCTGTGTGCTCTGCACGCTGCTGCATTGCCTCCTTTTCTGTAATGACCTCAATTAGTTCAGCCTCCTTGCGACGCAGTGAGACTTCATAATTCATTACTTTGTACTTGATAGGGTCACGCAGAGGGGCGTTAAGAATAACTTCTACGGTCTGACCTCCTATAAAACCCATCTCAATGATGCGCTTACGGAATTTTCCTGAACCGGCAACTTTTACAATAACACCTTTGTCGCCGCTCTGTAGCTCACTTAGCTTCATCTTTCACCTCCTTTTGCGGCTTGTTGCAATTCCCGGCCATGCCGCATGACTGACACCCGCAACCGCAGCCGCCTTTACTTTTGCCTGTAAAAGCTCTGTATGTGTGAACTGCCACTGCTATAAGAGCGGCGGCCACAATAAGCGCTGTAATAATGGTTTGAAGGTTCATTTCTATATCCGAGTGCAAAGGTATAAATTATGTTAATTGCTGTCAATCATTAGAAATGGTGATTTATTTAACACCAGTGTATTTACGGAATATCTTATTGTATTCCTTGCTTTCCAGATAAACATCAAGCCAGCTGTTCAGGCTGTCAAGCAGCTCTGTTGAATTTGGATTAACTCCCCATGAGTAGTTTTGGGTGAAGCTGACAGCGGTTGACATATCCACATTAGGGTAGTCTTTTTGCAGAACTCTTGCCACAAACTCATCACATACGGAGTAGTCTATAATTGTGTCTGACACCATTTGAAAAAGCATATTGTCATTTGACTCCGGTATTTCATGCAGGTAAATTGTGTCTCCAATCTCCTTTTGCAGATGTTCCAGACGCTGCTTAAATATGGAACCTGGCGCTACATATATGTGCTTTTCTGCAAGGTCCAGCTGGTTGGCAATGAATTGTGTGGTGTCAGCTTTTCTGGGATTACGCTTACGCTGTATAAGTTTCTGTCGGCTGGTGAATACAGGATGAGTGTATGAGATAACATCTTTCATTTCACTATAGACAGGTATATGCCACGCTAAAATATCAACATCGTTGTTATTCAGCATTTCAATTGCTTTACTCAGGTCTCGCTCCTCTATGAACCGTATTCTAAAACCATATTTTTGGGCAAAAGCCTCCACCATCCTGACCTGTAGCCCGTCCAGACTGTCACACTCCGCCAGACTGTCACACTGCACGGTTATGTAACTCATTTTATTATCTTCAACTATAACTTTAAGTAAGCTGTCTTCCTCTGTTCTGTTAAAATTACATATTCCGTTGCAGGGCTTTGTATGCTTGATGAAAGACATTAGTGCCACAATGCCCAATACGGCTGCAAAAATCAATATGTATGTTAATCTTTTAGTCATAGAAATTCCAAGATAATCCAATCTTAACCATGCTTGGGTTAAGCGGGTAGTGAGGTACGGTAAAATATGTGGGTTGCATAAACAAACTTGAGAAGTTGTACCACATTACAAAGAACCGGAACTGCTTAAGGTGCATGTTCAGGTATGCGTTCATTTCAGGATAGTTTCCGCACATCACCTTGTTCTGTACGTAGAACTGGCCTGTGGCAGGCATGTAGGCGTTTGCATAGTACGCCGTATTGTAGCGGCAGTCAACACCTATTTGTACGTTTAGAACCTTGAATATACGGAATGTGGCATAGAGATTTGAGAATGCTGTTACTAAAGGCAGCGGCAGTACGTCTTGTTTTGAAGAGTACTGTATCACAGCCTTGTTCTCCCAGCGTAACCACCACAGTTTGAGGTTAAGCTTCGCCTCGCCGCTCACTATCTGTATAAAATCATGGCTTTGTGCCGGTAATGCTAATGTGTCAAAGTAAATATACTCCTTTAAGCCCTGCCAGCCTGCGCCCACCTCAAAGTCACACCATTTATTTGGTATGCCTATCTTGCCGTAGCCGCGTGCATCCCATGTGTTGTTGAATGTGTTTTCCCACCTGAAGTGGTTTGAGTAGTAATGTTCATGGAAATAGCTTGGATTCAGACTTTTAATGTGCCCCTCCGCATCTATGGTGAGACTGCATGTTTTCAGCGGCACCACAGTATGGAAATCCCCCTTCACACTAAAGGCAAACCGTTTGTCATAACCTAACAAAAGTGCCTCGCCAAGCACTCCGAACGTGGTGTTGCCGGTGCGTTTGAAAATTTCGCCGCCCACGTTAACCTTGCCCTCTGTACGCCAAGTGTACATGGAGTCTGCTATAAGGCGCATGTTCTCCTCAATGTCGGCCTCTGCAAAAGCTCTGAGTGAGAACACAGCCCAGGGCTTGAACCCTTCACGGAATGTTACAGAAAGTATGTTCTTGACTATGTTCTGTGAAATGGTGTCACGTGTACGAGTGTCAGAATAGTAGTTGTGCTCATAAAATCCTGCCGTGAGGCTTTTCTCAAAGTAACGCTTACGTCGTCCTTCATATTTAAGGGTGTATGAGATGGTTGTTACAGGTACAAACGTGAACTTCTCACTATCGTCGGAGTCCTGTTTCTTATATCCTAAATGCACCTGATGGTCTGTCCAGAAATAGAGAGAGCGGAAAGTTGACATGGCTCCGTTAGTAAGGTTTGTAGTAACATTGTAACTGTCTGTCATCGTCTCCAAATCAGCGTCGTTCTTAATACCGCCATTCTCAAAATTCCTAAAATTATTTATGCCGGCAATAAAATATGCGCTGTACCGCTCGCCACGGTAGCTGAGATTAAAAGCTCCGTTAAGGCCGTCAGAAGATTGATTGTAGAACGAGCCACGCCCGTACAGGTAGTCAAAACAAAGTCCGAAGTTAAGGCGTTGGTTTGCGTTAATGGTGAAAAGTCCCTTTAGGCGGTCCTCACCATGCTGTGTGTATCCGCCAGTATAGAATGATATGTTTGTATATGGAACTCTGGTGTTGTAGAAATATACATCCTCCACTCCAAGATAATAGGGGCGGTATGGATTCAGAAACATATTGTCTCCCACCAACTCTAACGAGGGGCGCTCAGAAAAGACTGTTGACTGTGCCGGAAGCCCTAAGTTGCCAAGCCATTCAGCTCCTAAATGGTTTATATACACGGGGGTGGTGGCTATTTGGTAGTTCAGGTGCAATGTGTCTGGCTGAGTTGGCCTTTCTATGGCAGACGCCTCTTGCACATGCCAGGTCTGAACAGCTTCACCTGACGTTAGCTTCCTTTTCTTCTCCGGAGTCTTCTTCTCTTTGTCTTTCACAGCCTCCGTCGATGCTACCTGTGCAGAGTCTGTTGCTGCCTTAATGGTATGAACCTGTGCGGAATCTGTTGCCGCCGTAGTGGTGCGGACTTGCACTGAGTCAGTCTGAAGAGGCTGCTCTTTAACCTGTGCTCTGCTTCTGTGTGTGGCATTTGCCGCCATTGAGAGCAGACAAGTGATGACCAGTATGGCTAATCTCAGTTTGTTCACGTACTACCTTCCTAATAAAACTACAAAGTTATGAATTTTTTAGTAGATTTAATCTATTTTTTACGTATCTTTGCGTTGAGCACCTAAAATCAAAAAATTGAAATGGAACAAAAAAAACACAAATACACTATCACCATATTGGTAATGTTCCTGCTATACTTCCTTATAGCGTTTGTCACAAACTTTGCAGGAACAATGGGCGTGGTTGTTAAAAACCAGTTTGGAGCCTCAAATTCCCTCTCCCAGTTAGGCACGCTTGCAAACTTCATTGCATACGCCTGTATGGGCATACCAGCCGGCCTGATTCTCAAACATAGAGGCTATAAGTTCACATCATTATGTGCGGTGACAATAGGAATGCTGGGAGTCTCTATCCAGTGGCTTGCCGCGCCTCTTTCATCGTTTGGCGTCTATATATTGGGAGCGTTTGTGGCAGGTTTTTCAATGTGCATGCTCAATATTGTTGTGAACCCTATGCTGAATACGCTTGGAGGCGGTGGCAAAAAGGGTAATCAGCTGAATCTGCTTGGCAGTTCAATAAACTCCATAGGCGGAACATTGGCACCTGTGGTTCTTGGGTACTACATTGGTGGTAATGTGGCAGACGCAGACCTTAGCGACGCTTCGTCTGTTATGACTATGGCAGTTTGTATGTTCCTCTTTGCATTCATAGTGATTATTCTTACTGATATTCCAGAACCTCATATTGAGAGTGATGCTGAGAAGACGCTTCGTTTGCCAACTGACAGTAAGTATGGGCCGCTGTCATTCCGTCATTTTGTGCTTGGTGCAGTGGCTGTGTTCTTCTATGTGGGAATTGAGGTGGGTATTCCAAATACTGCAAATTTGTTTATGTCAGAAGACCCCGATGTGGGACCTGCGCTCGCAGGCGGGCTTATAGGAGCCTATTGGTTTATGATGATGATTGGAAGGCTTATTGGCGGCGCCATTGGTGGTAGCGTCAGACCCAAAAACATGCTTTTAGTTGTAAGTTTTGTGGCGTTAATACTTGTGCATGGCATTGCCTATATACCAGAAGAGGTGGAGGTGGCTGTCAACCTGCCTCACTTAGGTATTAGCGGATTAGTTCCGGTTGCCATGCTGTGTATGGTTTTTTGCGGGTTATGTACATCTGTTATGTGGGGTTGTATATTTAATCTTTCCACAGAGGGAATAGGAAAATACACTCCTATGGCTACTGGCATTTTTATGGCACTTGTGTGCGGAGGCGGCATAATACCGTTTGTTCAAGGCCTTGTTGCTGATGTTATAGGCGCACAGGCAAGCTATATTGTGCTTGCCTGCGGACTATTCTATATATTCTGCTATGCCTTGTGGGGCTCTAAAAACGTTAATGTGGATATAAAAATTGATTAGCGTCTGATTATCTGCCGCCAGGCCCGCCGCCTTGGCTTGAAGAGTAAGCGTTAAGCGTAACACTGCTGCCACCGCTCACCGTGCAGCCAAAGTTGGCCATACCGTTAAAATACTCTGTGCCACCAGAAACGGTTACTTCTGATGTCATTGTAGGAGTGGATGCAGTGGAAACTATTATGTTTGACCCAGTTGAAGGTGTTTTGAAAGCTAAGGCAAGTGTGCCGTCGCTGTACAGCGCATACCAAGTGTTTGCAATGTAACCGCCCTTTACATAGAGGTGGCTTGAGGCGTTAAGGGCGTCATCGTGGGTGTTAAGTGTGATGTTGCCGTCTGTAATGGTCATAATGTTTTTACTCTCAATGCCTTCACCGTTATTGCCAGAGGTGCTTATGTTGAATGTGCCACCAGTAATCTCATATCGCCGGTGTTTGTGGTTCCGTCAAGGTCACATTGTATGCCGTCATCGCCTAAGTTGCTCATATTAAGAGTACCGCTCTCCATAAGAAAATATTCATTGCAGCTTATGCCATCTTTCACAGATGAAAGAACGTTAATGGTGCAGTTCTTAATCTCCATGTAGTCTCCGCTCTTTATGGCGTGTGATGTGTTGCCATATACGTTAAGTGTGCCTTGCCCTTTAAACTCAGGGTGTCCTTTAACGTAAAGGGAGCCTTTCTGGCTTCAGCCCGCCGCATCGGTGAGGGTGTTTACAGTACTTTTTTTCACGCTAATCTTAACTCGCTTGCCATTCATAATGTTTATGGCTGCTCCAGAATAGACTGGTGCTGTGTTTGTGAGCGTAAGACCGTTAAGGTCAACCTCGCATTTGTATGCTCCTTCCATGTATAATTCACCGTCAGATGATGAACCGGAAAGGGAGTATGCAATCTCTCCCACGGCATCGTCAACGTCAGCACTCTGAATTATGCTAAGATGTGCGCCGCTATTAGTGAATGAAACGTATTTGGCAATATTTCCTGCCACAGTAATGGCAACATCGCTCTGGGAGAATACAACATCCACGCTGTTGTCTGTAACTGCGGTGTCATCAATGTACATATTATCTATGTCTGCAACTCTAAACTCCTTGCCCATGATGGTAAGGGTGGTGCCGTCAGTATATGGCATTGCCCCTGTCTGTGATGCAGGAAATTGGTATAAAATGTTGTCAACCGCCACATTAAGTGTCTGTGCCACTGCCGATGCTGCTATCGCAAGGGTGTATATGAATGTTGCTAATTTTTTCATCTTACTGCAATTTTATAGGTTTACCACTTGCAAAGATATGGCTTTTTGGATTGTAAAAAAGTGTTAAAATTTCCGAATGGTTTTGCAAAAAGTCGGATTTTTTGTTTTGCCGCCATGTTTTTTTACTACATTTGCAGAAAAGGTGGAGTTATGCATCAGTTAGAGAAGTTTGCAAATGATATAAAAGACAGCGGAGTTTACGTTATTAGGAATGTTACATCCATGCCACGCTTGTTGTTATTTCCGCAAAACGTTTTGATGAATTAAAATCAACATCGGCATACTATGGGAGCTACGTTTATCATAATACTCCAGCTTTTCATCTTAACGATTTCCAGTATAATATGGTATGCCAAACCATTGATGTGATAGAATCAGTGGCATCGTCAGATTTGAGCTCCAAGCAAAGTCTTTTTAAGAGGCTGTTTGAGTTGCTGTCACAAATGTTTAATGATATAAGGGGCTCAATTGACGCTGGTAAGAAAAAGCGCTCAACTCTATTTAACCTTTTTTATCAACTGCTTGCACAGCACTACACGGAGTCAAGAGAGGTGAGTTATTATGCGGAAAAATTGTGTCTCTCCCCCAAATACTTTGGCACTCTTATCAAAAAGGAGGCGGGTGTCACGGCAAACAAATGTATAGCAAACTACGTAGTGCTTCAGGCCAAGTCTTTTTTAGTGATACATGATGACCTGACCATTCAGCAGATAAGCTCAATGATGGGGTTCCCTGATCAGGCAGCATTTTCACGCTACTTCAAGGCTGAAGCTGGAATCTCTCCGGTTCAGTACAGGCTCACAAGATAAGTGACCTGTGTAACTTTACTCACTTCGTTCGTGAAATTACGTGCACTCAGCAGAAGAAATTTTTTTTCTTCTGCCTTCGTTTTTGTAACTTTGCATCGTGAAATTTGAAGTGATACATAAAGATACATCAAGTAGCGCCCGTGCAGGGCTGCTGACTACTGACCACGGTGTAATTGAAACGCCTATATTCATGCCTGTAGGCACTGTGGGCAGCGTGAAGGCTGTTCACCAGAGAGAACTGGCTGACGATATTAAGGCTCAGATAATTCTTGGTAACACATACCACCTTTACTTGCGTCCCGGACTGGATATTCTGCATCAGGCCGGAGGTCTGCATAAGTTCATAGGGTGGGAGAGACCGATACTTACTGATAGTGGCGGTTTTCAAGTGTTCTCCCTTGCTCAAACGCGCAAGCTCAAACCGGAGGGAGTGACCTTCAGTTCTCATATTGATGGTAGCAAACATCTTTTCACTCCTGAAAATGTGGTTGACACCCAGCGTATTATAGGTTCGGATATTATGATGGTGCTTGATGAGTGCTGTCCTGGCGATGCGGATTACAGTTACGCTAAAAAATCACTTGATTTAACATTGCATTGGCTCGAAAGAGGTGTTAAGCACTATAAGGAGACATCTCCGCTTTACGGTTACCACCAAAGCTATTTTCCTATAGTTCAAGGTTGCGTATATCCTGATTTAAGACGGGAGTCTGCATATCGTGTGGCTGAGACTGAGATGGACGGCTACGCAATAGGCGGCCTGGCTGTGGGTGAACCTACAGAAAAGATGTATGAAATGACGGAAATTGTCAATGAAATACTTCCTAAAGACCATCCTCGATACCTTATGGGAGTGGGCACGCCTGCAAACCTGCTTGAATCAATTGAGAGAGGCGTGGATATGTTTGACTGCGTTATGCCCACGCGTAACGGCCGTAACGGTATGCTTTTTACTAAGAACGGAACTATTAACATCCGCAACAAAAAGTGGGCTGACTGTTTTGAACCAATTGAAGCGGACGGCGCATCGTATGTTGACACTGCATATACCAAGGCGTACCTGCGCCACCTTACAATAAGCGGAGAGCTTTTAGGTCTGCAAATAGCATCCATACATAATCTTGCCTTCTACTTGTGGCTTGTAAAAGAGGCCCGTAAACATATAATTGCGGGTGACTATACATTCTGGAAGAGCTCCATTCTTAAACAATTGAGCCAAAGACTGTAGTCTCTAAAAAAATGTTAACTTTGCATCTCAAAATTATATTTGTTATATGAAAAGGTTTTTCTACATTATTACAGCCATGTTTTTGGGCATGATTTTCACTCAGTGCAAAAAAGACAAGGCGGAGGATCTCTCTTTGCAGTTTACACAGAGCCGTGTGGAGATAGAAGAGGGTGGTGATTTCAATCTTAAGAAATTGCTGAATATTGAACCAAAGAGTGCGGCAGACAAAATTAAACTGAACTGGTCAACAGCCGATGCTGAAATTGCCGTTATTGAAGGTAATGGATGGGTTGTGGGTGTGGCAATGGGTGAAACCACCGTTACGGTGGAGGCAAATGGCAAGAGTGCCAAGATAAAGGTTGCTGTAACAGAACTGAGTGTTACAAGTTTCTCTGTCCCAGCTACTTTCAAAGGCATCGCCGTAAATATTCCATACGCGCTGAGTGGTGTGGAGATTGAGCCATCGGGGGTAAATCCATATCGTATAAACTGGAAATCCACGTCAGACAAGCTCTCTTTTAATTACAACAGCGATGAGAGGTTGTGGTATCTAACCGCTACTGAGGCAGGTGAATACAGTGTGGGAGCCGTTATAGGTGAATTGGAGGAGCAGAAATCTGTATGCTCTGTTTCTGTAAAGAAGATTACAAGCCTTAACCTAAGCCAGACGTCAATAGCACTACTGAGCACAGGCTCTGAGAAGCGCATCGCAACTCTTACTTATAATATTGAGCCTGAGGACGCCTCATACAAGGATGTGGAGTGGAGTGTTACTGGCGATGACTGCATTGAGTTCAACGATGGTGAAATCACTGCAAAAGATGATAAAGAGGGTACATCAGTTATTACTTTAAGGCATAAAGCTACTGCCAAGGGCGATGCTGACATAGAGGAGAAGTGTACAGTTACTGTTACAAAGAGCTCTCCAGTGGAGACGTTCAATCTCTCTTTAAGCAGCAAGAGCGTGAAGTCTGGTGAGAGTTTTGAGATAAGTGTAAAGGATGTAACCCCTTCTACCGCAAGCACTGAGTATATACGCTGGGAGTGTGACTCTCCAGATGATGTGCAGCTGAGTGCGACAAGTGGCGCCTCATGTACGGTAAAGGCTACTGCTAAAGAGAATAAAACAGTGAATGTCAAGGCTATAGCACCAAATGGGTTTGAAAAGGCTTGCGCTGTAACCATTAGCGTTATACCGGTTGTAGATGTCATATTTAACAATGAGTCTGAACTTGTTGCCATCGCCGGCAAAACATATAGTCTTCCTAAGGTTACTGTTAAGCCAAGTAACGCCACGCTTGCAGGTGATGTGGAGTATAAGGTGTCTGACGCATCGGTGGTTGTAACGGTAAATAAGGAGAATGTCTCTTACGAGATTCCATCAGGGCTCTCTAATGTGAAGACATACACGGTAACCGCCACCTGCGGAGGGAAGAGTGCTCAGTTTGTAATGTACGGCGTGCCGTCAAATTTCATGAGCCTCATTACTCCGGAGAGCGCCTACTCTGAATTTGGTACGTTTGGTATGGGTGAGAATGTGCTTAAACCTACTCAACTTATTAAAAGTGAGTATAAAAACTCACCTGTGGCATCAAAACTTATGCTGCGCTACGGTAGCACAGGCGGTACTACAGTCAAAGCTATAATTGAGACTGAAACATATAGTGCAGGTTCTGAATTTAGTGAGTATAAGTATGACTACAATTACAATATTGCAAGCGCCACACCTTCAGTTAACAGAACAAATGTGGTGTTCAAACTTGTTCTTGGTGATATGAACGGTGATAAGTTAGTGTCTGGAAGTATGAATACTTATTTTTACAATTCAGCAGTGAAATACACTTATGAGACAGTACAAAAGAAAGATAACAAGATTGTTAAAGTCAGTGGTGATATAAGCCCAAACGAGACTCTGAATCTTAATATAGTGAAAGATGGCAGTGCACAGAAAATTTACGCTCCCGCCGTTACTATCTACGCAAAGTATTACACTAACAGCGGTAAATCAGAGACTAAATCTTTCAACGCATCTTATTCTGCTAGGACGGACTATTCTAATGTCTATGAAGACGTAATAAGTAATATGCAAATCTTTAGCAGTGACGCCACCAAATCTAAGACAGGCACTGTTGATTTTACTGTGAAGTTTAAAAAATAAGAAGGGCTTTATGTAGGGCGTAATATTCCATTACGCCCTCAAGGCTCTCATTGAGTTAAGCACTGCCAGTACTGTTACGCCTACGTCTGCAAAGGCGGCCATCCACATGGTGGCAAGGCCAAAGCTTGCAAGCACAAGCACTGCCACTTTAATGCCTATGGCAAACCATACGTTCTCACGGGCTATCAGTACTGTATTACGTGCTACTGACACAGCAGCAGCCACCTTTGAGGGCTCATCGTTCATAATGACAACATCGGCCGCCTCAATGGCTGCGTCAGAACCAAGAGAGCCCATTGCAATGCCCACATCAGAGAGGGCGAGCACAGGTGCGTCATTTATGCCGTCACCCACAAACGCCACATATTTGCCAGACTCTTTTTGAGCAAGCAGCTTCTCCATCTGCTCCACCTTGCCTGTAGGCAGAAGTTCAGCATGATATTCACTCATTCCAAGTTTCTCAGCCACGCTCTGAGCCACCTCACGGCGGTCTCCAGTAAGCATAACTGTATTTTTCACACCTAAACGTTTAAGCTCCGATATGGCGTTTGCGCTGTCTTCTTTTATCTTGTCATTTATAACTATATGACCAGCGTACACACCGTTTATAGCCACGTGAATTATAGTGCCCACATGGTGGCAGTCATGCCATTTGGCGCCTACGGAATCCATCATACGGGTGTTGCCCACACAAACCTCCTCACTGCCAACCTTGGCTTTTACGCCGTGACCTGCAACCTCCTCCACATCGGTGATTTCACAACCGTCAGTGGCCTCATCTGGGAATGCGTCACGCAGAGCCGCACCTATGGGGTGGGTTGAATAACGCTCCACATGGGCTGCAAGGTGTAGCAGACGCCACTCACTGCACTGGTCAGGGTGGACAGCCTCCACCACAAACTTACCGTGTGTAAGAGTGCCTGTCTTGTCAAAAACCACAGTTGAAAGTTTTGACAGCACATCCATGTAGTTAGCCCCTTTTATGAGCACGCCTTTACGCGATGCGCCGCCCAGTCCGCCAAAGAATGCGAGCGGTACTGATATTACAAGGGCGCACGGGCATGACACTACAAGGAATATCAA
Organism: uncultured Bacteroidales bacterium; assembly: GCA_900316995.1. Taxonomy (GTDB): domain Bacteria; phylum Bacteroidota; class Bacteroidia; order Bacteroidales; family Paludibacteraceae; genus Enterocola. The sequence goes on from ONEZ01000012.1 coordinate 47,507, forward strand.
GGCTCTATGCAGCCATTTTGTAAACTCCCCGCTGAGGTCTCCAAGCACAAGTGGCGGAATAAACGCCACGGCAATGGCAAGGAACACCACTATTGGGGTGTATATGCGGGCGAACCTTGTGATAAACGCCTCGCTCTTTGATTTGCGCTCTCCTGCGTTCTCCACAAGGTTTATTATCTTTGATACGGTGCTCTCACCAAACACTTTGGTTGTTCGTATTCTAAGTACTCCGCCAATGTTTATACAGCCTGAGAGTATCTCATCGCCGGCTACCACATTTTTAGGAAGGCTCTCACCTGTGAGAGCGGCTGTATTAAGTGATGACGAGCCCTCCAGAACCACACCGTCAAGAGGAATCTTGTCTCCAGGGCGCACAACTATAACCTCTCCAACTTGCACGTTGTCTGGTGAAACTTGCTGAATAGTGCCGCCGCGCTCCACATTGGCCACATCGGGGCGGATATCCATAAGGTGAGATATGCTGTCACGGCTCTTGCCTTCTGCATAGCCTTCAAACAGTTCTCCCACTTGATAGAATAGCATTACAAACACTGACTCTGCAAACTCCACGCTGCCGCCAGGCATAAAAGCTATGGCAAAGGCGCCCATTGTGGCTATTGACATTAGAAAGTGCTCGTTGAACAGGTTGCCGTGGAAAATACCCTCTGCGGCCTCTTTAAGTGTATCATGACCTACTAACAGATAAGGAACCAGATATACAAGCAGAAGCCCCCATACTGGCAGTTCCACTGTGTGTTCAACTACAGCCGCAGCTATAAGCAGAACCACCGTGGCTGCAATAATTATTATCTGTTTCTTACCGCCATGCTCATGATGGTGGTGCTCATGTTCATGATGATGCTCGTGCTCATGTTCGTGTTCGTGATGATGATGTTCGTGTGACATATCTATGCTCTTGTAAAATTTCACGCAAAAGTAACACTAATTTTCTCATCATGGAAATGGAAACAACTACTTTGTCTGTTTAATAGCCTCAAAATCACCATTTATTGGGATTAAAAAGTTGCATCGTTGTAAAAAAAACACTATCTTTGCTTTTTGTAAACCTTAATAACAAATACTTAGGAAAATATGAGAACCAAAACTTTACTTTTTGTCTCAGTAATTCTTGCTACTGTTTTTTCTGCCTGCAAGAAAGATGAATTTAAAAATTTGGAGCTTTCCTTTACAAAAAGCGGTGTCCAGGTTGAAGTTGGGGGAGTGGAGAACTTAAAAGAACTTCTTGTAATAAACCCTCAGAGTCTGGATACTGTTACAGTGCAGTGGAGCGTGGAGGACCCTGCAATAGCAGAGGTCAAAGATGGTTCCATTAAAGGTCTTAAAAAAGGGAAAACCATAGTAACAGCGGCATCACACGGTAAGAGCGCGTCAATTAGTGTGGATGTCACAGAGATACGCATTAAAAGCATTACATTGCCTTCATCTTATCCTAATGCGAATGTCAATGCCCCGTTCGCCCTCTCGGGTATAGAGATTGATCCAAGCGGTGTGAGTCCCAAACGTCTTGTCTGGTCTTGCGAATCTGATAAAGTCACCTTCGAATATAATGAAGAAGACCATTTATGGTATGTGACAGCTACTGAGAGCGGAGATTACACATTGCAAGTCTCTGCTGATGACGTAGAGTCTCAAAGTGTGGTGCTTACTGTTAAGAGAGAAACTAAAGTTATAAAAGAAATAAGACTTAGTGATACGGAACTGACACTCTATAGCGTAGGTACGGAGAAGCGCTCAGCTCCACTTACTTATACCATTTACCCTGAGGATGCCGTTTATAAGGATGTGTTGGTGTCTTATGAAGGTGTTATGACATGTGCTCGCTACTCTGATGGGAAGGTTACCTCCAGGGATGAAGGTGAGGGCGTGGTAACTATAATTTTTCAGCACAGGCAAGCTGACGAAGATGATGTTACAGTAGAAGCGCGGTGCAAGGTTACAGTAGTTAAGTCACCTATAGAAGAGTACCAGGTTCAGCTATCATCCAGTACAGTTACGTACGGAGGTTCTGTTAACGCCAGTATTACAAGCGTAAAGCCTTCTGGAGCACCTACTGGAGATATTACATGGTCTGTAAGCGACCGGTCGTTGGTTACGCTATCCACTACAAAAGGCTCGTCTTGTGTAATAACGAGCAAGGCAAAACAGTCTGGAAAAGTTACAATAACAGCCACCGCACCAAATGGATATAAACAAACAGCTGAACTTACGCTGGCATTCACACCTGTTACGTCAATTAAATTTGCCGATGGTGTTGATAAACAAGATTTGCTCGGTTATGCAGGCAACTCATACTATATCTTTAATGCTGAGGTAACTCCATCTACCGCAACCCTCAATAAGGTGGTTTACACTTCATCGCCGTCAGGACTTACAATTACCGAACAAAGTACCAGAATTAAGATAGACATCCCAGCCGTTTCAACTCTTACAAAATATAAGGTTACTGCAACAGTTGAAGGAGATAACAGTAATAGTACATATTTTTATTTGTATGCAGTGCCCAATGGCTATCTTAATACTATTAAAGTAAATGATCAGACACGATTTGAGTATTTTGGTAAGAGAGACATAATAGAGGCAAAAGATCTCCATACTGGCACGCTGCCGAGTAAGTTCATAAAAATGATATATGTGAGCAGACAGTCTGCTGGCGCCAGGGCTGCCGTTGTGCCGTATGAGACATACAAAGAACTAAAAGAGTATAAGGCTTACGAGTTTGATTATAACAAAATGACTGCTCGTGATCAGATGTGTCATGATATCTTGAACTTGCAGCTGCTTATCTCAGATATGAACGGATTAAAAACAACATCTGATGTGATTAAATGGGATCTGTATTCATCTTTGCAATGTTACGCATATGTTTCAACTGCTGATATAGGGAATAGGTATGTCGTTAATGAGGGAGGAACAATAAATGTTCCTGCAGGGGAGAATGTGTCACTTTACGTGGGATATTATACAAATACCAGTATGGGTGCTTCCGAGTATGAACGGGTCAAGCTTGTGGAAGGTCGTAGCAAGGGAAGCACGTATGTAGTAACTCATTATGGCAGTGATGTAACAAAAGCTGTTACAGGAGATGTAAGGTTTACTATTAAATGGAAATAGCTGGGATTTATTGAATAATGACAATTCAGGACAATGTGGTTTGGGAGGATGGCGAGCGCAGGCTGCACTTTGACGGCGATGTGCTCAAACTGCATTACAAAGATGAGGATTACACCTTTAGCAGCCATGGCTATGAACCAATGGCAATAATATTGAAAGACGGCACGGAGGTGGCGTACATACATAATTCTTTCATCGTGGAGGATGTATGCAAAGCGTTCATTGAGAACCCTAAGTATCTTTGTAGCACTATAACAGACCATAACTATAATGCCAAGCACTTCTGTATGCTGCTCACCACCGCATTGGACTATGGTTTCGAATGGGATATTGACACTCTGGAGAGTAAACTCCGCTTTCAGGAGCGTGAAGTGTGGTACAGTGCAGACGGTATTGAGTTTGGAAAGTACGGCGATGAGATAGATGACAGCATAGATGCTTCAGAACTTGATGAAGATGATGATTTAGAAAACTGCGTTTATGATATTATCTACATAATGGTTGACGGTAAGGAGTACCGCCTTAAAGACGCCACAATGGACAAGATGAACCAGCTCGGTATTTTTGAACCAGGTAGACGCAAACCAAAGATACGCATCAATGGCACTAAAGGCTCAGTTATTGCCGCATACGCCGCATACTGGCGCAGCGGTAATACATTCACGCCTTTTGGATTCACATGCAATACCAAACAGTTCTGTGATATGATAGCCTACGTCATACGTGACGGCAGGAACTGCTATGAGATGAGTACGCTACGCAAAACATTGTTCTAAATGGAAATTGTTTTACAAATGAAAATAGAAGACACATACATGTTGTTAAGCGTGGGGTAATGGCTGTGTGTCTTACTGATGGCAGGGAGGTTTTAGTGCCTCTTGGACACAAGTAAGATATATTCCGTGAAGGATGTCCTTCATTACTGATTTGCATTATTTACCATAGGCATACATGTAAATATTAACAAGAACGAGGACTGTGCATAGCCCTCGTTCTTGTTTTCGGTGACGTTACTCATAACCATTTCTTATGATTCTGCAAACTGACTTTTCATTATAAAAAGGGATTGCCATAAGGGGTGGCGCAGCGTAATTTTGCGTTCGTAAAATTTATGCGAATATGAGAAGTACAATTGTAATTTACGGTTCCACAACTGGAACGTGTGAGGCTATAGCAGAGAAAATAGCCTCTAAAATAGGAGCAAGCATACTCAATGTACAAAACCTTGATAGTGATGTTATTTCAAGATATGATAATCTGATACTTGGAACATCAACATGGGGGTGCGGAGAGATGCAGGATGACTGGTATGACGGACTGCCGAAACTCAAAAGCGCAAATCTTAGCGGCAAGACCATAGCCCTCTTTGGCTGCGGCGATGCAGACTCATACGGAGATACGTTTGTGGGCGGTATGGCTGAGATTTATAACGGCGTTAAAGATAGTGGCGCCAAGGTAATAGGCGCAGTTAGCGTTGACGGCTACACGTTCGACGGTTCAGAGGCCGTAATAGACGGCAAGTTCGTGGGCCTGCCGCTTGATGACGTAAATGAGTGTGAAAAGACAGACAGCCGTATAGATGCATGGTTGGAGCAGATTAAACCAAACTTGTAGCAGAATGTCACATAAATCACTTATTGCAGATGATATGGAGGTTCAAGGAGCATTCTCACCAGAGATGAGGGTGCTCATGAACCACATATACGAGTATAAGAAGGGAGTGAGGAACATGATAATCTTCACCTGCCGCAAACGCTATGAGAAATTTGCCACCGAGAGACTAAAAAAACAGGACATAGAATACGTGGTGATGCCTGCAGGCAAGGAGAATATCAATATCTATTTTGGCAGACGTGAGTGTATAGGGGCTGTGCGTATGTTTGTTAACCGTCCTCTGCATGAACTCTCCCCTGAGGAGGATTTCATACTTGGCACCTTGCTCGGCTATGACCTTTGCGCCCAATGTGAGCGCTACTGCACACGCAAGTGTAAATGCGGACAAGGGGTGGCATAATAGAAAAGGCTGGCAAGTAATCAAACGTTGCCAGCCTTTTATTATTCTATTCAAGAACGAGGGCTATGCACAGTCCTCGTTCTTGTTTGAATTTGGTTTGGGAGGATGGCGAGCGCAGGCTGTACTTTGACGGCGATGTGCTCAAACTGCATTACAAAGGTGAGGATTACACCTTTAGCAGCCTACGCTATACGCAATGGCAAGAATTGCTATGAGATGAGCTCGCTGCTTAAAAAATAGTGTTTTAACATTATTTATAAAAATTTAAGTGGTATAAATAAGAAATATACATACCTTTGCACTCGATGCCATTTGCGTGGTAATAATAACTTTAATCAATTAGATATGAAAAAATTGTACTTGAAAAGTGTTTTGCTACTTGTGTTAACACTATTGGTAGGTCTTACATCTTGTAAGAAAGACGAGTTTAAGAACCTAAGTCTATCATTTTCTACATCTAAGGTTGAACTTGATGAGGGTGGCTATGTGAGCCTGAAAAAATATCTGGTAATTCAGCCGTCAAATCTTGATACTATAACTTTGGCATGGAGCAGCTCAGATGAGAGTGTTGTTACAGTAACTCCCAGACGTGGTGACGCAGAAGCTGTTAGTGACGGCACTGCCACCATTACAGTGTCAGCTTACGGTAAATCCGCCTCTGTTAAAGTTGAGGTTTTGCCACTGGCTGTAACTGATTTCAAAATTCCAGGAGCAATAAAAGATATTTTCGTTAATGTACCTCGCCCTATAGAGGGCATTGAGATTACCCCGGGAGGAGTTAACCCTGCACGTATAAGCTGGAGCTGTAAAGATGGTAAGGAGTCTAAAGTTGTATTCCAATATAATCAGGAGGAACATTTATGGTACTTTACCGCAACAGAGGCTGGCACTTACAAGGTAGAAGCAACAATAGATGAGTTTACCGTTTCTTCTGAGTTCACTGTATCTGTAAAGCCTATCACATCGCTTAAACTTAGCGAGGAGTCTATTTCACTTTTAAGTCAAGGAGAGGAGAGACGTACCGCAGATCTTACATATACATTAGAGCCGGAGGATGCCTCATATCAGGAGGTGGAGTGGAGTGCTACTCCAAGTGGTATAATAAACCTTGATAAAGGAAAAATTACAACGATAGATGGCAAGGAGGGAACCGTAACAGTCACCCTCAAACATAAGGCAAAAGCTACAGGTGATAAGGATATAGAAGCCACCTGCAAGGTAGTGGTTACAAAAACGGTTGCTGTTGAGAGTTTTACGTTGTCTGAATCAGAGGTGACATTTGACATAGGCAAAACTTATACATTAAAAGTAAAAGATTTTAAACCCGCTAATGGTGATGTTTCAAAAATTCACTGGGAATCAGACGACTGGAATGTGGTGAGTTTGCATAATGTAGCAGGTTCGTCATGTACGTTGGAAAGTCTTGGAACTGAAACTAAAACTGTTTATGTTACTGCCACAGCACCAAACGGATATGCCCAGAAAGTCAAGGTTACAGTACAAAAGGTTCCATCCACTCTTACTTGGGATGTACCAAATGATATATTATTCTTCACAGGAAAAACATACAAATTACCTGATGCAGTAGTGAACAAAGGTGCTACGATAAATAAAATTGTGTACACAGTGTACACAAAAGATGGCAATGTGGCCTCAGATATGAAGGTAAATGTTGTTTGGGATGGAGTGGAAATAGTAGCTCCTACAAGCATTGCATCCACGTATCCGTACAGAGAATATAAGGTGGTGGCAAAGTGTGATAATTATGAAAAAACTAAAAAAATTACAGTTGTATCAACATCTTATCTTAGCAATTACGTTGAACTTACTGAATATGATACAAACATATTTGGTACGTATAAAACAAAATTGAATATATTTAGTAGTCGTTATTTAAAAGATTATAAATATAATGACTGTATACTTAGTAGTATATACTTCTCTCCTGACAAGCAGGGGTATTACATATTAGAGGGAAATGATTATAAGCCCAATGAAGAATATAGTAAATTGGAATACTACTTTGATGATTTAGATAAGTCTGAAAAAGAGACGGATATGATAAAGGTTATGATGCGATTATATGATTACAATAGAAACAACTATCAAAGTTACAGGATTGACATAAATCTCACGTATTCATTTTTAGGATATGAATATCGATATTCTAATAAAAGTGGTAATATAAAGGCTGGAGAGACAATTACAGTGAATTATATAAACGAGGGATATCTAAAATATTTTGCTCCTGGTGTTAATATTTATCAAATTTATTACTCTGATAATAATAAAACAAAAGATTACCTATCGTCGGGGAGTGTGGGGGGAGAAACATATACTTCAAGTGCAGAACGTACAATGCAGATTAAGATAAGAGATTATGAATCACCGATATATGTAAAATACAAAAAATAGTACAGCGCTTTGAATTAATCCTCAATCACTAATCAATTAGATATGAAGAAATTGTACTTGAAAGGTGTTTTGCTACTTGTTTTAACACTATTGTTAGGAATTACATCTTGTAAGAAAGACGAATTTAAAAACTTGAGCCTCTCATTCTCCATATCTAAGGTTGAGGTTGATGAAGGGGGCTTTGTAAACCTAAAAAACTATCTGGTTATACAGCCGTCAAATCTTGACACCATAACCGTTGAGTGGAGCAGTTCAGATGGAAGTATCGCCACTGTTACTAAAAATGGTGAGGTGGAAGGCATAGAGGGTGGCGCAGTCACCATTACAGCATCTGCCTATGGAAAGTCTGCATCGGTTGAGGTGGTGGTCAAGCCGTTGCCTGTTACTGCCATTAAAATACCAGAAGCAGTGGCTACTATCCATGTGAATGTGCCACACCGTATAGAGGGGGTTGTGATTACTCCGGAAGCGGTGAACCCTAAGCGTATAAACTGGAGCTGCAAAGAGGATGACTCCAAAATCTCATTTCAGTACAATACGGAGGACCATTCATGGTACGTTACCATAACTGAGGGTGGTGACTACAATGTGGAGGCGTCTATAGGCGATATCAAAGCATCTTCTGTATTCACGGCAACCGTTAATCCTGTAAAATCATTAAGATTTAGTAAAACAAACATATACCTGCTAAGTCAGGGAGAGGATAACCGTACGGCTGAACTAACTTATGAAATAGAGCCGGAGAATGCCTCATACAGGGATGTGGAGTGGAGTGTGACACCAAGCGGCATCATAAATTTTGACAACGGTAAAATTTCAACCATAGATGGTAAAGAAGGTACTGTATATGTAACCATTAAGCATAAGGCGGCTTCGCCTCGTGATAAGTCTGCAGAGGCCACCTGCAGAGTGATAGTCACACAAAAGGTTCCTATAACGTTTTTTACCCTTACAGATAAAGAGCTTTCACTTGACATAGGCAAGGATGCTTATATAAGTGTTAAGGAATTTCAGCCAGTTAATGGTGATGTGTCTGCAATAAAATGGTCTGTAGATAACAAAACTATGCTATGGTTATCCAGTGATAAAGGCCCCAATTGTAAGATAACTGCTATTGGAACATGGGCTGGAACCGCCACTGTAACAGCTACCGCACCTAACGGTTACGGCTGGAACGTAACGGTTACAGTGAATAAAATAAAGCCTCAGATGGCGTGGGACATGCCTAAAAATCAAATATTTTTTACTGGCAAGACTTACTCTCTGCCTGCAGCCAGAGTAGTAAACAAAGATGCTACAATTAAGGACATATATTATTTTGTCTATGAAGGTAGCGAGGGATATAGGTTATCCACAGATATAAACATTACCAAGACATCTGACAATAAACTGAAATTCACCTCCTCTGCTATTAGTGGCTGCAAAGACTATAGATTGGTAGCCATTTGTGATGACTCTGAAGTGGCTATTCCTATAACCCTTGTGGCGTCAGATTTCCTACAAAAAAATCTAAACCTCGATGAAACCAATTCGGCTTATTATGGTACTTCCCCTATGGAGCGTACGTTTAAGCCAACTACATATTTGAATACTAAAAATACAGTTGTAAGGGATTTAGTGCGGATTTCTCCAAACAAGAGTTCATATTACGCTATCGGCTCTAAAGAAAATTATGATATAAATAAAGAATATAAAGAGTTGACGTACGTATTCAGACCCCTTGCGTCTGGCAAGGATATTACTGAAGCCCTGAAGTTCACCTTGATCCTATATGATTATAATAAAGAGGCTCAAAAGGGAGTGTTTGAAGTAAATATGAGGAACTCCTTTTTAGGCTACCATTATAAAGTGTATGATTATTACACTCCAAATCATGATGCTGGAATGGTGAATGCTGGAGATGTACTTCCTGTTCGTTATGCTAAAAAAGATTGGCAATTTTATGCGCCAAGTGTTGAGTTCTCTCTATTGTATTATGGCGCAGGTGATACTCAATATCTTAAATCTATTAAAACAATAGAAGCTGAAACATACAAAAATGATGAGGCTCGGACTGTTGAAGCCGATGTCAGAGCCGGAGAGGTTATATACGTGTTATATTATCCTTAATCTTCTATCACTATATTACCTTCAGTAAGAGTGACAGCCTCTATAGTGTTTATAGAGGCTTTGTTATATAGTTTGCATACACGTATGTAGTTGTCTGTGAAGCCAAACATCTTTCCGCCTTTCTGGGTGGCCTCCCAAAGCACATTGTGTGTGGTGTCTATGAAACTGTTGCAGAACTCTTTCAGCCTGACTGCTGACCAGTCCATTAGAACTTTTACTCGCCTCTGTTTTTCTGCGGGGGTGTTGCTGTATGGGATTTTTAGCGCAAGTGTGCCGGTGCGCTCAGAGTAGGGGAATACATGGAGCCTTGTTACTGGCAGCGATGTTATAAAGCGGTAACTCTCTTCAAACAGTTCTGGTGTCTCACCTCTCATTCCGGCTATCATATCCACGCCTATGAACGCATCGGGCATCAGCTGTTTTATCTTGTATATGCGTTCTGCAAACAGAGCTGTGTCATAACGTCGATGCATAAGTTTGAGCACCTCATCACTGCCGCACTGGAGCGGTATATGGAAGTGAGGCGCAAAGCGTTTGCTCAGAGCCACAAACTCAATTATCTCATCAGTGAGCAGGTCTGGCTCAATGGAAGATATACGGAAGCGCTCAATACCTTCAACCTTGTCAAGCTGCTGTATGAGCTGGAGGAAGGTCTCTCCTGTATGTTTGCCAAAGTCTCCGATGTTAACACCCGTTAGAATTATCTCCTTTCCTCCGTGATGTGCCACATCTTCTGCCATTTTCACCACTTCTGCTATGGTTCCGCTGCGGCTGCGGCCACGGGCGAACGGTATGGCGCAGTATGTGCAGAAGCAATCACAGCCGTCCTGAATTTTAAGAAAATGGCGTGTGCGCCCCTCGCTCGACACGGCAGGGTGGAATGGGGTGAGGCGTTTTGTATCTGAAACAATGATTCTGTTGCTGTCATTATGAGATTCTTCGGCCAAGGCCTCAGAATGACGAAGGGATGATAACAGAAACTTGTCATTTGCTCCTAAAACCAAATCCACACCTTCAATTTGTGAAATCTCCTCAGATTTCAGCTGGGCGTAACAGCCGGTCACTATAATGTAGGCATCGGGGTATTTACGGTGAATCTTATGTATGAGCTGACGCCCCTTGCGGTCTGCTGCGTCGGTTACCGTACAGGTGTTTATTACGCACATATCGGGCACATCGGAGGCTGAGGCTTTGGTATAACCTGCCTCATAAAGCCTCTTTGCCAGATAAGATGACTCCGCAAAGTTCAGCTTACAACCCAATGTGTAAAACGCTACTTTCATCTCAGTTGTAAATTCACTGCAAACTTACAACTTTTGTACCACCAATACAAATTTTTACTAATTTTGCAGTTTGTAAACCTGAGTAACCAATATTATGAATAATATGAGAACTAAAACTTTACTTCTTATCACTATCATTCTTGCCACTGTTTTCTCCGCGTGCAAGAAGGATGAGTTTAAGAATCTGGAACTTTCCTTTACAAAAGGCAGCGTGCAAGTAGAGGAGGGCTGGGATGTGAGTTTGAAGAAACTTCTTGTGATTAACCCTCAGAATCTGGACACTATAACGGTGCAGTGGAGTGTTGAGAACCCGGAGATTGCAGAGATAACAAAAAACGGCCTCCTTACCGGATTGGCATCTGGCAGTACAACTGTCACCGCCTCATCACACGGTAAAAGCGCCTCTATAACTGTTGAGGTTACGGAAATTGATATTACTGATATCACTGTGCCGGAATCATATCCTGATGTTATTGTAAATGATCCATTCGCCCTTACTGATGTTACTATTGAACCTTATGGTGTAAGCCAGAAACGTCTTGTATGGAGTTGTGAGTCAGACAAGGTAAGTTTCAACTATGATGAGGAGAAACATCAGTGGTATGCTACAGTAACTGCGAGTGGCAACTATACTCTTAAAGTGGGTGCTAATGGTATTGAGCCTAAAAGTGTGGAGTTGACAGCTAAAGTGGTGTTGATGAATACGCTTTCAATTACTAATGGTTCATCATTATCACTTCTTAGCACAGGCCGTGAGAAACGTTCCGTTGCGCTGGGCTATACCTATAAGCCTATAATTGTTTCATATTACACTGTGGAGTGGAGTGTTTCAGGTGATGACTGCATAGATTTTGATGAAGGTCGGGTTTTTACTAAAGAGGGTAAGGAGGGTGTTGCAATTGTGACTCTCAAGCACAAGAAGGAGGCTCCGGAAGATGTTGAGAGAACTGCGCAGTGCAAGATTATTGTTACTAAGAAAACACAGGTGGAGTCATTTGATATTCAAATGTCAAGCACTTCTGTTAAGCCAGGTAACTCAGTTACCGCTACTATTGTTAAAATACAACCGTCAGGAGCGCAAGCTGATAATGTGGCATGGTCTGTTGACAAGCCTGCGTTGGTCACACTGTCCAGTTCAACGGGAGCATCTTGTAAAATAACGGCTAAGAATAGTAAGGCTGAAACGGTTAAACTGAAAGCGGTAGCTCCAAATGGATTTAAGAAGGAGGTGGAAATTACGCTGACGTATACACCTGTTACATCAATTAATTTCCCTGAGAGCATAGACAAGAAGGAGGTGCTTTGTTACGCTGGCCGTACGTATACTTTCAGCAAGGCTGAAATAAAACCAGAAGATGCAACATTGAATAAGGTTATATATTCTTCATCGCCTGAAGGGGTGTCAATTACGGAAAAAGGGAATGGTCTACAGTTTATAATCCCAAATGTTACGTCTCTGACAAAGTATACTATTAATGCTAAAGTTGATGGTGACAACACCAAGAGTACATACTTTACAATCTACGCTGTGCCAAACAACTATTTGGAGTCCATTAAAAAGAGTAGTTATTCTACGTTTGGTTACTTTGGGGCTAGTGAGAGTATAAAACCTAAGGATTTATATAAAAGTACTACACTACCTTCAAAATTCTTTCAACTGATTTACTCAGGTAAAAGTTCTGATGCCACTACAGCCGCTACGGTGCCAGTGAAAAGTTATACTAGCGGAGTGTTCTATGACTCTTATGAGGTTGATTACAACAAGGTGCCGAAGGGTAATAAATTGTATAAGGATGTGGTGTACCTGCAGTTGGTGATTTCTGATGTTAACGGAGTTAAGACAACGTCATCTGTTATTGACTGCTATTTGCATTGTTCTTTAGTTTCTTATGTATATACCAAGTCTTATGAGGATTATAAAACCGAACATGAGACAAAAGACGGAGCCACTATAAATGTAAAGGGTTACGATAGTTACGGAGAGGCTCTTCATCTTATTCTTTACTATTATGTAGATAGTTCTGGCGCTAGTACTACACATCGAACTTTTGAGTCAATTACTGGACACAAAAAGGGTTCCACATATACTGTGACACTTTACGGTAGTGACGCAACTAAGTCTGTTACCGGACAAACCAAGTTTACAATTAAATGGAAATAGTAAAAAGAGGCCCACTTCACTGTGGGCTTCTTTTTTTACCTTTGTTTTAATTTGTATATCGGTCTGTCACCCCATTCACTCTTGTACATAAAGCCGTATGTGATGGCGGCTGCTATAGTACCTATCAAGGCGCCTAAAAGTGTGTCTTCCAGGAAATGGCAGGATAGGTATATGCGTGAATACGCCACGCCTATGCCAATGATTAGGAACGCAATCTGCCAGCCTTTGTGTTTTGGTGGAAGCAGGGCTGCAAGGCACGCCATAAAGGCGAACGCCGCTGATGTATGTCCGCTTGGGAAGGAGTTATATCCGCCAGGGATTTGATACCCGATGGAGGCTGCAGTGTCTGTCCACCAAGTCATATAGGCGTTGAACCTGTCATATAAATCAAGGTTTGATGCGAATGCGCTCTGGTCCCAGTCTGTCCAATGGCTAAGAGGGCGAGGATGAGCATGCAGGTATTTAAGTGGCTGGGTTATAAGAGCTGCCACACCCTGTGATATCAGAATGTATAGTCCTGAACGAAACCTGAATACCATTAGCCCCGCAGCAAATAAGCATGGTATGGCGCCTCCGGTGTGAGTGAAATAGCTAAGCACAACGTCAGCCCAGTACTCATGAGATGCGTTAAGCATAAGGTGCGCCTCAATCTTACCGTTCTCAAAATAGAACAGCCCCATAATAAATACAAAGAGCAAAGTCCCTGACAGAAACAGAATATTCTCACGAAGATATTTTTGCAGCGCTGATTTCATATTAATCCTCACGTGTTAAGAACTTAACCACAATTTCAGCAACATCTTTGTAGTGCCCGTAGAACAGATGTTCGCAGTTGCTTAGCTTATGATACTCGCTCTGTGGAAGCAGAAGATGATACGTTTCTGAGTCTGTGTATGGTATTAGCCAGTCATCATCGCCGTGGATTAAGCATACACGTCCTTTGTATGGCATTGCAAGCTCATAGAGTGGCATATCGCGGAGCGTGGTTATAAACTCACCTCCAAGGATAGAGTTGTTCCATACGGCCATCTCTTTTGGCGGGTTATGGGAGTCAAACTCCGCTCCCCAGAATTTTCCGCTTAGAATCATATTCCTGACAGAAGGGGCTGGAGCCAGCATAACTACGTTCTGTATGCTGTCTTTGCCTAATTCAGCAGCCAGCATTGGTGCTTCAGCACCACCAAGCGAGTGCCCTATTAGAGTATAGTCTAGTGCATAATCAAATCTTTTTCTTACCCAGCGATACACACATCTGAGGTCATCCATCTCCTTGGGTACGGTCATGTCTTTAAACTCGCCGTCACTGCCGCCTTGTCCGTTAAAGTCAAAACGGATAACAGTGAAGCCGTCATGACACAGGGTGTCAGCGAGCATGCGGTGCAGGCTGCTATCCTTTGAGCCCTGGAATCCGTGGACTATAATTGCCACTCGGCAAGGCATTTGTCCAACGGACACAGGACGGTCCACTATTGTATGCAGTCTGCCTACTGCTCCCTGAATGTAAAGTGTGTCTGATGAACCTCCGAAATAGGTTCCTGTGCCGGTCCAGTCCATGTCATCAGACTCTTGATTGCTTGTGCAGGCGGTGAACGCCAATGCCGCAATTAGTGCAATAATTGAAAACTTTTTCATGAATAATAGTTGGAATGATTCCAATGTATAGATGTATAAATGTATGATGTATGTTAACTTTCAACTGTCAAATGTCAAATGTCAACTGTCAAATGTCAACTACTTTCTCCCGAAATCCGCTGGAATGTGGCTTGCGCCCAATTCCAGCTACTTTCTCCCGAAATCCGCTGGAATTTCCCCCCAAGCATCAGTGTCCCACTTACGGATGGGGGTGGTGTAGGTGTTCTCCTGGAGCCACTTCTCTGCAGCGGCTATGCGCTCAAACACCTGCTGGTTGTTCGGACCAGGGATTATTTTTGTGTTACATTTCTTTTTTTTCACCCAGTTCTGAGCCGTCATGGAGTCAGAGTATATTATAATATCGGTGAGGCCTTGCTTTTTTATAAGCGCAAGACCGTGCACTATGGCAAGAAACTCTCCAATGTTGTTAGTGCCGCATTTGTAAACCGGGCTTTGAAAAATAACCTCGCCCGTTTTCACATAAACGCCTCGATACTCCATATCGCCGGGGTTACCGCTGCATGCTGCGTCAACAGCAAGGGCGTTCTCCTCAAACTTGCCTGCAGGCTGCTTGGCTTTTTTTGCGGCTGAATGTGCTGCGCCTCCGTGCAGGTGTTTCTTATAGTCATCATGATAGGCCGCCTCGGCACTCTCCCTGTCAGGAAAAGATTTGTACTTGGCTCCTTCAAATCCATCAACCTGCTCTTTGCAGGCATCCCATGTGCCAAACACGCCAGTGGAGCGTCCAACCCATACCACGTAGTATTTTGGATGTTTGCTGTATGTCTTGCCTGCCATATAAAGTATGTTTAAGAATTCAGCTGCAAAAATATTAAAAATTTTAACATTTTCAAGCGTGTAGTAAGCAAAATTTTTCGTAATTTTGCGGTTGTATTTGATAATCATCTTAATAAAACTTAAAAACTTAATCGTATGAAAAAATTACACTTGCCCTTGGGTGTGGTTAAAGCTCTGTGTATAGGGCTTGTTACAGCACTCACAATTCCATTATGGGCTACTACGGAGTTTGAGAATAACCGTACGGACTTCCGTGATGAGTCTATCTATTTTGCCATGACCACCCGTTTCTATGACGGTGATCCAAGTAACAACACACAGTGCTGGGATGCCCAGAACTATAATACGGGAGATCCCGCATGGCGTGGTGATTTCAAGGGTCTTATTGAAAAACTTGACTATATTAAGGCTTTGGGTTTCACCGCTATATGGATCACACCTATAGTTGAGAACGCTTCTGGCTATGACTATCACGGCTATCATGCTCATGATTTCTCAAAGGTTGACCACCGTTATGAGAGCGCCGACGTAACACTTGAAACACTTGTTAACGCCTGCCACGCCAAAGGTATTAAACTCATTGTTGATATTGTGCTTCAGCATACAGGTAACTTTGGCGAGGCTAACCTCTGCAAGGAGTTCACCCGTAACTGGAACAAGTCACAGTGTATGATAGATGAGTGTATGGAGCCATACACCAAATCGCAAGGCGGCAAACTTCCAGACAACTATCTGAGCCTGCCCGGCGGACAGCAGTACTCCGCACGTCTCTCCTTAATGAAGAACACCACAGGCACTAACCTTGATACTAAGAACTACTGGCACCACTATGGCAACTTTAACTGGGATGACAACTCACGCTGGTTTGCCCAGATTGCAGGTGACTGTGTGGACCTTAACACAGAGAACCCTGATGTTTATAACTACATAGCAAATTGCTACAAGAGCTTTATTGCACTTGGCGTAGATGCATTCCGTATTGATACTGGCGGTCACATCCCTCGTCTTACTTTTAACAAGGCGTTCCTGCCTCAGTTTATAGCAGCAGGTGAGCAGTATAAGAACAAACGTACGCTTTACGGTCAGGTTCCTGCAAATCAAGCTCCATTTTTTATGTATGCTGAGGTTTGCGCACGTTATGGTAAAATTCACTACCGTGAGCACCCTGCACTCTCCTGCTACTACTACACATGGAAAGAGAGCAAGGACTACGCTTGGACAGAGGATCCGTCGGAGTTTTACAATTACTATGCACCAGAAGGTGATAATTGTGACGCTACCACAAACTGGAAGTCTTGCTGGCAGCAGTGGACTGATGACAAGGATAATATAAAAAGCCAGCCACAATCAAATAACGCTCTTCTTAACGGTAACAACTATCATACACCGGATTACAGCAAATACTCTGGCCTGAGTGTCATTGACTTTCCAATGCACCACAATTTGGAGAGCATAAGTTCTGGTTGGAACATTGCAAGCCCTGATAATGACAAGTTCTACAATGATGCCACGTTTAACGTAACATACGTTGACTCTCATGACTATGCTCCTAACGGTGCACCAGAGGACCAGCGTTTCTCACAGGGTGAGCTGGCTTGGGCTGAGGATTTAGCCCTGCTGTTTACATATCGCGGTATTCCATGTATATACTATGGCTCTGAGATTCAGTTCCGTGCCGGAGCCCCTATAGATAAGGGCCCTAACTGTCCACTTAACGAGACCGGCCGTGCATACTTTGGCGGTTATATAAAGGGTAGTGCAAATGTAACTGACTTTGGTGTTTACTCAAATGCTACAGGCAATATGGCTAAGACTCTTAGCCACCCTCTCGCTCAGCATATTCAGCGTTTGAACCTTATCCGTCAGGCTGTTCCTGCACTGCGTAAAGGTCAGTACAGCCGTGAGGGCTGCAACGGTTCATTCGCATTCAAACGTCGT
>ONEZ01000019.1 GCA_900316995.1 uncultured Bacteroidales bacterium
TTACTCAGCAAATGAGAGCAGAAGCAAAACTTGTTTTGATTATGCCGAATGCAGCGAGTAATCACCGTAGGTAGTGCCCTTTACAAAAGGGCTGAGCCTTACGTTGTAACAGATATTTCATGTAAGTGAACAATATGGATTTCAAACTTAACATATTAGGCACAGGCGCCGCCGTCCCGGCTCACGGACGGTTCTCAGCAGCACAAGTTCTGGAGACTCATAACAAGAGTTTCCTCATAGACTGCGCTGACGGCACGCAGCACCAGTTTCTGAACTGCAACGTAAAATCCACACGTCTGAGCCACATATTCATATCACATCTGCACGGAGACCACTGTTTTGGCATAATAGCACTGCTCTCCACTTTTGGCATGACAGGGCATACAAATGACATCTACATACACTCGCACCCTGATTTGGAGCCGCTGCTGCGCCCCATGCTTGACTACTTCTGTTTTGACCTTGACTTTAAGATATATTTTGAACCGTTTGACCCGCTTACAAGCAACATAATATATGAAGACCGCTCCGTAACGGTAACCACCATACCACTTGTACACTCCATGCCCACCTGCGGCTTTCTGTTCCGTGAGAAAGATGGCGCACCGCATTTAAGAAAAGATATGCTTGACTTCTATAACGTGCCATTATCCATGTATCCAAGCATAAAAGAGGGAGCGGATTTTATCACCGCCGATGGCCGCATAGTGCCAAACGAGCGCCTGACCACTCCACCATCACCAGCCAAAAGCTACGCCTACTGTTCAGACACACGCTACACAGAGCGTATAATACCCATAATTGAGGGGGTTGACTGCCTTTACCATGAAGCCACATACGCCACTCCTGAACTTGACAAGGCAAAAAAGCATCTCCACTCCACCGCCGCAGAGGCGGCTACAATAGCTCAAAAGGCAGGAGTAAAGCAGCTCATCATAGGCCACTATTCCAAACGCTATGACACCATTGAGCCACTGCTCCGTGAGGCACAAGCCATATTCCCAGCCACCACCGCCGCATTTGATGGGCTAAAAGTTCGATTCTGACGACCCCCCAAAAAAAGCTCGTTTTTCGTCCAAATGTGGGTGAGAATATATAGATTTGGACAAAAAACATGTATTTTTCATCCAAATGTGGGTAAAAACATATAGATTTGGACAAAAAAACAACTAAGTATCTTGCACACTCTAAGTAAAATCCATATCTTTGCATTACGTTGCAATTATAAAAACACGATATGGAAAATCTGATAGGCCGAATACACGAACTTGGAGAACTTAAGGAATCATTAGAATCTAAGCGTTCTGAATTTGTTATACTTTATGGCCGCCGCCGTGTAGGCAAAACATTTTTAGTACGCAAATTCTTCAATGACCAATACACGTTCCATTTTGTGGGAGCGCATGGGAAAAAAACTAAACACCAACTTAAGTATTTTCAGGAAGCGTTACAACGTTACTCAAACAACAACATTCCCACACTAAAAAATTGGCACGAGGCGTTTCTTCAACTTGAGTACTATCTGGAAACATGCAAAGAACAGCGAAAAGTCCTATTCTTTGACGAGATGCCATGGATTGATGCGCAAAAGAGTGATTTTGTGGAGGAGTTAGAGTATTTCTGGGCAAGTTGGGTACAAAATAGGGATGACATTGTTTTTATTGCATGTGGCAGTGCCACCACTTGGATGAAAGAGAAACTGGAAGACAACCAAGGAGGGTTGCATAACCGTATAACACGCCGCATATATTTACGTCCTTTCTATCTGAGTGAGTGCCGCTCGTATCTTAAAGCAAATGGGTTTGACTGGGACGAGTACATGATAATGCAGTCCTACATGATTTTTGGTGGAGTGCCATACTACCTCAGCCTACTAAAAAACAACCTGAGCCTTGTTGAAAATGTGGATTCACTAATCTTCCGCATAGGCGGTAATCTTAGCGATGAATTCAACGAACTATACAACGCACTCTTCAAAAAAGCAGACCGCTACATTAAGATTGTAAAATTTCTTGCAACCAAACGAGAAGGGTTCACAAAGACAGAAATAGCAAATAGCACAGGTTTCTCAGGCGGAGGATTAACAAAGATGCTGGACAATTTGGAACGTTGTGATTTTATAATATCATACGCTCAATTTGGCAATAAAACAAAACAGACTATATATCGTCTGTGTGACTTCTTCACGCTATTCTATCTACGTTATGCCAATAACAACTCTAAAGACGAGCATTATTGGCAGCACCATTTCCAAGACCGCAGCGTTAGCAGCTGGGAAGGATTCTCTTTTGAAGAGCTCTGCCTTAGGCACTTACCACACATTAAACATGGGTTGGGTATTTCAGGCATTGCGACAGAGGCTTCATCGTGGAGATATTTACCACAACAGAAAAACAACACTGAAAGAGGAGCACAAGTGGATTTGGTCATATCTCGTGCAGATAAAATCATACACTTGTGCGAAATGAAATTTTCCTCTACTTATTACGCCATATCAAAGGATTATGCGGAACGCCTTACGCAACGCAGACTACAATTCATGGAGGCCAACCGCCTTTCTCGTGGTGCAGTAATAACATTTATCACACCTTATGGACTGCAACAAGGCATCAACACCTCTCTCGTTCACTCATCTCTAACATCAAGCCATTTATTTGCAGAGATATTGGAATAAATTACTTGATTCTGCGTAATTCGGTAATTCTATCGTAAATGCAGATAATGAGTGAGTGGATGAATTTTCATTTGCATATTAGAGTTTGAAATTGTAAAAAACGAGGCCAAGTCACAGACCACGGAATTTGGCAAACACCTTCAAGGTATATGCCCTGACGGCTGGCATTTACCCACAAACAGCGGACAAAATAGTCCGATTTTATTGATTTGTATTGAATAAAGTTGTACCTTTGCCGTTTAAATAGCACCAAATTAAAATTTAACGCTTTAACCAATAGCACACTCAATGAGTATCCGTTGCGTACAAAACAAATAACATTTTCAAATACATAAACCTATGTCATTTATAACAGATAAGATTGTGATGGACGGTCTTACATTTGATGACGTCCTACTTATTCCGGCGTATTCTGAAGTACTTCCAAGAAACGTCAATCTCACCACCAAGTTTTCACGTAACATTGAGCTGAAGACCCCTATCGTGTCGGCGGCAATGGACACTGTTACAGAGGCAAAAATGGCTATAGCCATTGCACGTGAAGGTGGCATCGGCGTAATACACAAGAACATGCCCATAGCAGAGCAAGCCCGTCAGGTACACATGGTAAAACGTGCTGAAAACGGTATGATATATGACCCTGTTACAATACGCCAAGGCAAGACAGTGGCAGACGCCCTCAAACTTATGAATGAGTTTCACATAGGTGGAATACCAGTAGTTGATGACAATATGAAACTTGTGGGTATTGTTACAAACCGCGACCTTCGCTTTGAGCGTAACATGAAGAAGCTCATTGATGAGGTAATGACAAAAGACCATCTTGTAACTACAAACCAATCCACAGACTTGGAGGCTGCGGCACAGATTCTACAAGAGAACAAGATAGAGAAACTTCCCGTGGTTGATAAAGACGGAAAACTGATTGGGCTTGTCACATACAAGGATATAACCAAGGCAAAAGATAAACCAATGGCTTGCAAAGACGCCAAAGGTAGACTGAGGGTTGCAGCTGGTGTAGGTGTTACAGCCGATACATTTGAGCGCATGCAGGCTCTTGTTGACGCAGGTGTTGACGCTGTGGTTATAGACACCGCTCACGGACACTCAAAGGGCGTGATAGATACTCTTAAAGAGGCTAAGAAACGTTTCCCGCAGATAGACATTGTGGTTGGTAACATTGCCACAGGCGAGGCAGCCTTGGCGCTTGTTGAAGCAGGAGCTGACGCTGTTAAGGTGGGTATAGGCCCTGGTTCAATATGTACCACCCGTGTTATTGCTGGCGTGGGAGTGCCTCAGCTTTCAGCTATTTATGAGGTGGCCAATGCTATAAAAGGCACCGGAGTGCCACTAATTGGTGACGGTGGCATACGTTACTCTGGTGATATTGTAAAAGCTATAGCCGCAGGTGCAAGCTGTATTATGGCAGGCTCTCTGCTTGCGGGCGTAGAGGAATCACCAGGCGACACAATAATTTTCAATGGTCGTAAGTTTAAATCATATAGAGGCATGGGTTCTCTTGAAGCAATGCAGAAAGGTTCAAAAGACCGCTACTTCCAAGACATGGAGGATGACGTCAAAAAACTTGTTCCAGAGGGCATAGCCGCACGAGTTCCGTATAAGGGTTCTCTTTATGAAGTTGTATATCAGCTTGTGGGCGGTTTGCGCTCAGGTATGGGTTACTGCGGTGCCAAAGACATTCCTACACTGCACGCCACATCAAGGTTCACACGTATAACCACTGCAGGTGTGCATGAAAATCACCCTCATGATGTTACAATAACTCAAGAGGCTCCAAACTATTCAAGAGGCGAATAAAATGAAAAGAATCTTTTTTCTGACAATTATGTCACTATCAGCCGTAGCCATGTTTGGTCAGACGGTTATGAAGATAGCAGGCAAGGAGGTGTCAAAACCTGAGTTTGAGTACTATTATAACAAGAATGTTGTAGGTGACAGTACCAAGATGAGTGTTGCTGAATATGCGCTCCGTTTCATAAACTTCAAGCTAAAGGTGGCTGATGCATATAACAGGAAGATGGACACAGTGTCAAGTTTCATTAAAGAGCTTGACGGCTACCGTAACCAGCTTATACCACCATACCTTACAGATGACAGCATAAAGAAAGTTCTTGTAAAAGAGCAGTATGCCAGAATGCTTGAAGATGTGGATGTAAGCCATATTCTCATACGTGTGGCTGAAGACACCACTGCCGCTTATAACAAAGCAATGGAGGCTCTCAAAGAGCTTGAGAAAGAGAGTTTTGGCAAAGTTGCGGCTAAATACTCAGAAGATCCTTCAATGGCGGGCGACAGCGGACGTATTGGCTATATAACAGCACTTACAACCGTCTATCCTTTTGAGGTGGCTGCATACAACACTCCTGTAGGCAAGTACTCAGGTCCGGTGAGAACCATGTTCGGCTACCATATAATCAAAGTTAACGATCGCCGTCCTACTCGTGGACAGGTTAAGGTGGCTCACATATTCAAGCGCAAGCCAATAGGAGCAAAATCTGCATCGCTTGACAGCCTTAAGCAAGTGGTGTACTCCCTGTACTCTGACATCAAGAACGGAAAGACAAACTTTGCCGATGCCGCAATAGCAGGTTCTGAGGACGGAGCAGCCAAATCTGGCGGCGAACTGCCTTGGATAACCACAGGTAAAACCAATGAGCTGTTTGAGGACACTGCTTTTGCAATGGACACCATTGGTTCTATGCGGGTTATAGAGGCTCCATACGGCTGGCACATAATCAAGCTGCTTGACAAAAAGCCTATTGACCCTATTGAAGATGTAACACCTCTCATTGAGAGCCGTATGCGTGGTGATGAGCGCACACTTGTAATCTATGATTCATTCATAAACAAACTGAAACGTGAGTACAACTTTAAGCAGTACTCTCCTGTGGGTGCAGACAGTGTCATAGCCTCATTTGCAGACGTTAAACTTACTCAAGACTCACTTAAGAGTTTTATTGAAACTCACGCAAACTTGGGCAAGGACACCGTTAAGCAATTTATAGACAGCTCCATATTTGATTATGAGAAGCGTAATCTGGAGAAAAAGTATCCTGAATTCGGACTGCTGATGCAGGAGTACAAGGATGGCATTCTCATGTTCAACATAAGTCAGGAGGAGGTTTGGGGCAAGGCAGCCAAAGACACCACAGGCCTGCGCAAGTATTTTGAGGCTCACAAGGAGGATTACGCATGGGATACACCACACTGGAAGGGCATCATTGTACGCTGTGCCTCTAAAGACATAAAGAAACAGGCTCAGGCTATGCTAAACACAGTACCAATGGAGTCTGCCACAGAGTGTCTCTCTAACCTCAACCTTGACGGCAAGCGCAATGTAAAAGTGGAGAAGGGCGTATTTGCCAAGGGTAAGAACAAAATAGTGGATGCCAAGATATTCAAAGATGGCAAGATGCCAGAGGACAGCAAATACCCAGAGGTATTCCTTGTAGGCAAGGTGCTTAAGAAATACCCTGAAAGCTATAAGGATGTGCGTGGCCCTGTACTGAATGACTATCAGACAAAGGTTGAGAACGATTGGATTTCGATCCTAAAAAAGAAATACAAAATTGAGGTTTACATGGATATTCTTGACAGTATTTCTGACGCTCAACAAACATTTGACGCTCAGAATGAGGCGGCAAGAAAACGAGAACTGAAGAAATATAGCGTTGAGAAGCATTAAAATATTAAAATCACTGCTATACACCGCAACACTGCTTGTGTTGGCATCGTGTAACAACAGGCCCTCTATCCTTGACTGGGGAAGAGAGCCTGTTATGGAATTGCAGGGTGACGTGCTCTACCTTGATGAGATTAAGCGCGCCATGCCTGACGGCCTGACATCGTCTGAGGACAGTGCTGTTTTTATAGAGAACTACAAACGCAAATGGGCAAGTGACAAGCTGCTATACAGCCAGGCGCTCAACAATGTGGGCAATACAGATGAGATAAACACACTTACAGAGGCCTACAGGAAAGAGCTTATTATCAGCGAATATCTGCGTAAGATTACAGACCAGAATCTGCAAACCATCACAGAAGACACCCTACTAAATTTCTACGAGAAGAACAAGGAGCATTTTCAGCTTGGTGAAACTGTGGTAAAGGGTATCTGCATTAAAGTGCGCTCTTCCGCTCCTGACCAGTCAAAGCTCTCAAAATGGCTCTCAGACATTAATGATGAGAACCTGGAGAACATTGTAACCTACTGCACCAAGCACGCCGTGTTCCAGAATCTTTTTATTGACCAGTGGATACCATTTTCAAAGGTTAATGAGATAATGGCCAAGGAGCTTAGTTGCAATGAGCCGGCTATAACAAGAGGCACCATAGTGCAGCAGAGCGACGAATACACCTACTACCTGAAGATAACCGGTCTGTGCAAAGTGGGTTCGCCTCAGCCTTTTGAACTTGTGGAGGAAAACATTTACAACATACTAACAAACAGGGCCAAGATTGAATATATTCAACAGTTCTATAATGACCTTTATGAAAAGGCCATTGAAAAAGGAAGCATAAAACTTTATGAGAATTAAGTCAGCCATACTTGCAGCAGCCGTAACGCTAATATCAGCCGCCGCCTTCTCAAAAGGCAAGGTTATAGACCAGGTGGTGTGGATTGTGGGAAATGAGCCTATACTGCAATCAGAAATAGAGACTGAGATACTACGTCATAAATATGAGAAGATTAACATTGACGGAGACCCTCATTGTGTGATACCAGAGCAGATTGCCCTGCAGAAACTGTTTGTGGCACAGGCCAAGATAGACAGTGTTACCGTATCAGAGAGTGCTGTGGAACAGCAAGTGGAGGCAAGAGTCAAGTTCTTCATACAGCGCATAGGTTCAAGAGAGAAGGTTGAGGAGTATTTTGGCAAGCCTCTTGACAAAATGAAGGAGGAGATGAAACGCACCGTACATGACCAGATGCTGGCTCAGACAATGCAGCAGAAGGTTACAGAGGCCTATAAGATAACTCCCGCCGATGTCAACCGGTTCTACAACAAAATGCCTAAAGACAGCATACCAAACATACCTGAGCTGGTGGAGGTGCAGATAATTTCCATAGCACCAGAGGTTACTCCATACGAGATAGAGAGTGTGAAGAGCCGCTTGCGTGAGTATAAGGAGAAGATTGAGAGCGGAGAATCAAGATTCTCCACTATGGCCATCCTATACTCAGAAGACCGAGGCTCTGCCATGCAGGGCGGTGAACTCGGCTTTATGACAAAAGGCCGTCTGGTGCCTGAGTTTGCAAACGTGGCGTTCTCACTATATGACCCTACAAAAGTATCACGTATTGTGGAGACCGAGTTCGGATTCCATATAATACAGCTTATTGAACGTAAAAATGACCAGGTCAACTGCCGCCATATTCTACTAATTCCAAAGGTTGATGAAAAACAGAAAACCCTTGCAATGACCAAGCTTGACAGCCTTGCATCGGAGATAAGAAACGGCGCTCTTACATTCTCAGAAGCTGTACTACGTTACTCTGAGGACAAAGACACACGTGAGAATGAGGGCTTGATGATAAACCAAGAGGATATGTCAAACAAATTCCAGATACAGCAGCTGCCTGGTGAGGTAGCCAAAGTGGTATATTCGCTCTCTGTGGGGGAGATATCCAAGCCATTCACATACACCACCCAAGCTGGTAAGGAGATGGCCTGCATTGTAAAGCTCAAGTCTAAAATAAAAGCTCACAAAGCCAACCCTGAGGAGGACTTCAACATGCTAAAAGAGCTTATAACTGCCAAGAACAATAAGGAGGCGCTTGACAAATGGATTGCGGATAAACAGAAAGAGATGTTTATCCACATAGATTCTGAATACAAGCACTGTGACTTCAAGTACCCTGGATGGATAAAGTAAGAGCCAAATATCTTATTACAGTTATACTGTCCGCCCTTTTGCCACTCACTATTGGAGCGGAAAAGACCCTGATTTATCTGGAGCACTCAAACACTTTGAGTTTTGATCAGGACCGATTGCCAGACTGCCAGATTCTCATAGGCGATGTCCGTTTCCGCCATGACAAGGCGCTTATGTACTGTGACAGCGCCTATTTCTACAGCAAAAGCAACACACTAAACGCATACAGCAACGTACGCATGGTTCAGGGCGACTCCCTGTTTGTTTACGGAGATGTACTCTATTATGACGGTAACACAAAACTTGCACGCCTACGTAATAATGTGCGCCTTGAAAACGGCCAAGCCACTCTGTACACAGACTCGCTGAACTATGACAGAGTAAGAGATGTAGGCTACTATTTTGACCACGGCAGAATAGTTGACAGCACCAATGAGCTTACATCAGTGAACGGCCACTACTACCCACGGACCGACAATGCCATTTTCCAGAAAAAAGTGGTGCTCACTAACAAAGACTTGGAGCTTAACAGTGATACGCTCATATATAACACTAAGACACACATAGCACGCATCGTGGGACCCTCACGCATATACTTTGACGATGCGTGGATTTACTCTGAATCTGGCTGGTATGATACTGAAAAGGAGGACTCAGAGCTGCTTGATTACTCCATATTAAGGGATTATGAGGGACATTCACTTACCGGTGACACTGTACGTTACCGCAGGGCTGAACGCATCGCCGAGGGCTTTACAAATGTGTTTATGAAAGACAGTGTTGACAATCTCATAATAAAGGGCGGATACGGCTATTACAATGAGGGCACAGACTCAGCATACGTAATAAAACGCGCCACCATGATTTCATACGAGCCTGAGAATCCTGACAGCACATACGTAACGGCAGACACCCTTTTCTACAAGAGTGCAGACTCCATAAAAACTGTTAAGGGATACTATAACGTACAGGCATGGAGCATTGATTTCCAAGGCCTGGCAGACTCTATATTCTACAGTACAAAAGATTCAGTCTGCCGTATGTTTGGAGCGCCTGTCACATGGCAGGGGCGTAATCAGGCCACCGGCGACTCCATCTTAGTATTCACAAAGGATAATGAAGTAGATCGCATAGAGGCGCTTGGTTCAGGTTTTATCTTTATGAAAAATGACACTACAGCATATAATCAGGTATCTGGCAAGAAAGTCACCTGCTATGTGGATAGCGGACGCCTTAAAAAGATATTTGTAGATGGTAACGCCCTCTCTGTATATTTTGCCGAGGAGGATGAGGAGGACATGACAGAAGAGGAGCGCAGCGAGCCCAGGAGCGATGAAGACTATGTGGGCATAAACGTGTCTGAGAGCAGTGAAATGACCATTTACGTTAACAAGGACAACAGGCCTGAACGCATTATACTAACTCCAGCATCAAGTGGCGTAATGTACACACCTGACAAGAAAAAAGACACCACAAAAACAAAGCTCAGCGGACTTTTGGATTGTTTTAACATCCGTCCGCTGAGCAAATATGACATCTACAATATTAAGGATCGAAGTTCCCTAAAAGAAGCTGCGGAGAACAAACCCCGCCACAAGCGTAAAAAGCGTTGATTCCTTGCCCCTTCACTCTGAGCAAAGGGAAGAGTCTCAAGATTTACTTAGGCTGTAGTTCAGCAATCTTTGCAAGATTCTTATCAATCTCAGATTGTGGAACCTCATAGTTGGAAAGCTGACCATCCATATACTGACGGTAAGCCACCATATCAATAAGACCATGGCCTGAGAGGTTAAAGAGAATAGTCTTCTCTGTGCCCTCCTCCTTGCATTTGAGAGCCTCACGAATAGCAGCAGCAATAGCGTGTGAAGACTCAGGAGCAGGAATAATACCCTCGCACCTTGCAAATAATGTGGCAGCGTCAAAAGTCTCAAGCTGAGGAATATCCTGAACCTCTATCATACCGTCTTTAAGCAGCTGGCTTACAATCTGACCTGCACCATGGTATCTCAAACCACCTGCGTGAATGCTCGCCGGCTCAAACTCATGACCCACTGTGTACATAGGGATAAGCGGAGTATAACCTTCTGTATCACCAAAGTCATACTGGAACTTACCTCTTGAGAGCTTAGGACAGGAAGCTGGCTCAGCAGCAATAAAACGTGTGTTTTTACCATCCACAAAGTTATGGCGCATAAATGGCATGGCTATACCGCCAAAGTTACTGCCACCGCCAAAGCAAGCAATAACCACATCAGGGTAATCACCTGCCAAATCCATTTGTTTCTCAGCCTCCAGACCAATGATAGACTGGTGAATCATCACATGGTTCAGCACACTGCCAAGGGTGTATTTTGTGTCAGGATTCTTAATAGCCTCCTCCACAGCCTCAGATATGGCCATACCAAGGCTACCAGCTGTGCCAGGGAACTGCTGCTGCATCTTACGTCCTATCTCAGTCTCATTGCTCGGCGATGCAAACACAGTGGCACCGTATGTGTTCATAATGGAGCGGCGGAAAGGCTTCTGCTCAAAACTAACCTTTACCATAAACACTCTAAGGTCAAGACCAAAGTGCTTACAAGCCACACTCATGGCACTACCCCACTGACCTGCGCCAGTCTCTGTGGTAATGTGTTTTGTACCCTCAATCTTATTAAAGTACGCCTGAGGAATGGCAGAGTTCAGTTTGTGTGAACCCACAGGGCTTACACTCTCATTCTTGAAATAAATCTTAGCAGGAGTGTCAAGAGCCTTTTCAAGCCCCGATGCACGGACAAGCGGAGTAGGACGATATATTCTATAAAGATTGTAAACCTCTTCTGGTATCTCAATCCAGCGTTCCTGACTAACCTCTTGTTCACACAGACCCTTTGCAAAGATTGGGCTCAGGTCATCAATTGTAACTGGCTTTTTGGTTGCAGGATGTAGTACTGGAAGTGGCTTATTGGGCATATCAGCCATAATATTGTACCACATTTTCGGCATATCGTTTTCTGCCAACATAATCTTCTTTGTAAGTTTCATAGATAATTTAATTTTAGAATAATTACAGAGTTAAATAATCACAATTTAAGCACATCAAACACACAGACAGAAGAGAGTTTTTCACATAAAAAAGAGAGTTACAGGTGGGTTCCCGTAACTCTCATTTTATGTCAATTCAAATAACTGCAAAAGGGAGCACCCACCTTACCAAGTAAAGCGACGCCACCAATAATAGCTATTTGAACAAACTCTAAACATGCTCTTTCTAATTTATGCCTCTTCTGTCTCTTTTGAAACCGCCAACTTACCACGATAGTAGCCGCATGCGCCGCATACTGTGTGATAGATATATGGAGCACCGCAATTTGGGCAAATTGCTACAGTTGGAGCCACTGCCACGTCATGAGTTCTACGCTTGGCAGTTCTGGTTTTTGATTGTCTTCGTTTAGGATGTGCCATAATATTTTATTTTTAATTATTATTTCTTATCAAGTAGAGCTTTCAGCCCTTCCCATCTGGGATCTACAGCATCTTCTGTTTCTGTAAGTTGCTCTCTTGCCGTGTAACTCTCAAGTACATTTCCCATCTGCTCGTCACACTCACCGTCTTCATGCACTCTCTGAATTGGCAGCGCAAGCTCAGCCATTTCATATATATTCCACTCTATATCAACACCTGTGTCAGAAGGGCTCAAAAGAACCAAATCCTCATCATCGTAATCAAGGCCGTCATCATCTTTGGCTCTCAACTGCATCTCCGCCTCAACTGGCATGTCCAACATTCCAAGACACCTGTCACAAACCACTCTGACTGTTCCATCCAAGCGTATGTCAATGCTGTAGCCATCTCCCAGCCTTCTAACCTCTACATCTACATTCAAATCACCACCCTCAATATCAGGTTTCTCATCATCAAAGAACTCATCACTCACAGTAAACAGCTCATTATGAGGAAATTTCTTAAGTGATCTCAATTCAACAAAGTACTTTTTGCTCATACCCTACTAAATTGCCCACAAAAGTACAACATATTTCAAACATACGCAAAAAAACTTTGCACTTTTTTTTAATTCTCAACTCACAATTCTCTTCAGTTCAATCCTGAATGTAGTCCCCACCCCCACATGAGATGACAGTACGTAAATTCTGCCTTTATGGTACTCCTCCACTATACGCTTTACAAGCGAGAGTCCAAGCCCCCACCCACGCTTCTTAGTGGTATAGCCAGGAGAAAACACCATATTCTTGTTCTTAATTCCTATTCCCTTGCCATCATCCTTAACATCGATGAGAACATGGGTGTCTGTACCGCTCATAGTAATGTCAATATGCCCCTTACCCTCCATTGCATCCACTGAGTTCTTACACAGATTCTCTATAACCCATTCAAACAGCGGAACATTAAGCATAGCCATATACTCCCCGTCGCTCTTAAATGACATCTCCACCTTGGTGGAGAAACGAGTACGAATATACTCCACCTGGCGCTCAATAACATCATTAACGCAGGACTTCTTAAGTTCCGTAGTGGAGCCTATCTGTGAGAAGCGCTCCGCTACCGTGCGCAGACGAATCACATCCTTGTCCATCTCCAAGAACATATCATCATCAGGGTATTTTGACTTCATTATCTCTATCCAAGCCATAAGAGAGGAGATAGGCGTGCCTAACTGATGAGCCGTCTCCTTTGAAAGACCCACCCAAACCTTATTCTGCTCGGAGCTTTTCATTAACTTTATAGCCAATATAATCAGCACCACAAACAGACCTATGACAAAAAACTGCACTATAGGGAACAAGAACAGTTTTTTATAGAGTATGGAGTTACCATAGCATATAAGCTGCACATCATCGCCCACATCCACCTTTATAGGCTCATGCTGCTGTGAGTATTTGACGGCAAGTACTTTAAGCTCCTCTTGTGTAGGATTTTTGATATCAATATTCTTGTATGACAGAACATTAAACAAACTGTCTGTGAGAATAACAGGTATAGTGGTGTTGTTAGTTATGACACCCTGCTCCAACGTAACGTCACACTGCATATCAGCCCTTATAAGCTGTTCTGTAGCAGCAGCCCAAAGTTTCATCTTGCCATGCTCTTCCATGGCAAGGCTCACTACCACATCTCTGGTAAACAGAAAGGAGGCGACAATGATTATAAGACCAATAATAGCCAAAAGTGGTCTGAATAGTACTTTGAATTTCTCCATAGTATAGTCTGTTATCTGTATTTTGCCTGCGATGAGTCATCCATGATGCTAAGGTAGCTGTTATACCTTGACAGGCTGATAGAATGATTCTCTACAGCCTTAATAACGGAACATCCTGGTTCTTTAGTGTGTGTACAGTCTGCAAATCTACAGTTTTTGCCCTCTGCAAATATTTCTGGAAAGAAATGGCTCACCTCAGATGGTGCTATATCAATGGTGCCGAAGCCTTTTATTCCAGGAGTGTCTATTATGTATCCGCCACTGTAAGGGAACATCTCTGAGTACGTGGTGGTGTGCATTCCTGTGAGGTGAACGTCTGATATGGCTCCCACCTTGGTTTTAAAACTGCTGTCAAGTGCGTTTATCAGAGAAGACTTGCCCACACCTGAATTACCCGATATAAGAGTTATCTTACCTGCAAGCAGCCCCCTAAGTTCTTCCACACCCTCCTCATTGGGCACGCTGCTTTTCACACACTTGTACCCTAAACTGCCTTGGTAAAGGTTAATATAGGCATCAAGAAGCTCCGTATCGTCAGGTGTATATAAATCAGTTTTGTTAAAAGCCAAGATAACAGGCACTCTGTATGCAAAAGCCGTAACCAGAAAACGGTCTATAAACTCCGTAGGGGTTTCTGGCATACGCAGAGTAACCACTAACAGCGCCTGGTCTATGTTAGCTGCAAGTACCTGACTCTGCTTTGACAGGTTTGAAGAACGTCGTACTATATAGTTTTTACGGTCATAGACATCAACAATAGACTCACCTTCAACCTCCACTATATCTCCAACTGCTACGGGCGATGTGCTCCTACTGCCACTAAGACGCAGCCTGCCACGCACACGCACATCCAGTGTCTCACCGTGGTCATTTACCACTGTGAACATACTACCTGTTGATTTTATTACTCTGTATTGCATATACTGGTTAATCGGTGAATCGGTTAATCGGTGAACTGAGTTTAATTGAGAATTGAGAATTAAAAACTGTCAACTATCAATTGTCAATTGTCAAAAAGCCTCCGTTGCTGTAATATTAAATTTAACTTCTCCGTAATTATTAAACGCCACGTCAAACCTCAGATTAACACGGGCGTCATTAAGGCGACACCTCAGCCCCAGACCGTAGCCCACTTTCAGTTTGTTGAACGTAGGATTGTAGATGTCCATAACATCACCAAAGCTACAGAAAACAGCGGCTTTAAGCCTCCACCAGATAGGTATTCTATACTCCGCCTGCACTTCCCACATAAACTTATCTGTGAATTTGCGTTCACGGAACCCCCTTATATTGTCTGAGCCGCCAAGAGTGGGGAGCATACGGAACGGGACATCGTGCCCGAACCTGGCATCGGCGTATATCTGCCAAGCAAAAACCTGCCCCACCCATGTGGGCACATACTGGCGCACGTCAAGCGTTACAGAAGTAACATCATACGACGCCCCAAGCGCCTTGCTGTAGCAAGTGGCGGACAGCTTTACAAAGTTACTGAATTTCTGCGGATAAAATGAATTATCACGGGTATCGTATGCAAAATGAGCGCCCAAACCCCACATAAAATATGGTTTCCAACCCACATCACCGTAACGGGCATAGATAGTGTTCAACGTCCCAGCATACTCATCCTTAACCAGTATCTTCTCTCCCTGAAACGCAAGGTTAACGCCCACACTGAGCGACGGTAGAATATAGTACGAGGGGGTGAACTTCAACTCAAATGACTCTGACGTGTATGGCATATCTATATCTGTGGGCACATTGCCTATGCCGTAAAAGCGGTCAGGATAGTATTTGATATTAAAATTGCCGTTGAGGTAAAACTTTTTGTTACGGGTGTATATGCGAGGATTCACATTTATTTTAGCCTGATTGTACAGCGTGTATATAATACTTCCTGATATACTGCTGATTTTGCTTAATGAGCTACTGTTAAAATAGTAGCCTCCAGTGGCGCCAAAACCTACACTCGTCTCCTCCTGATAAAAAGCAATAGGCACAGCAAACCAGCTCCTCCTTACAAAAGAACTGGGTTGCCATGCCACTGAGTCTGTTTCAGCATCTGCGGTGTGCGCTTTCTTCTTGGCCTGTAACGGCACAATGCAGAAAAACAGCAGCGTTATTGTAAGCAGACGCTTAATCATACAGAGCCTTATACAGTCATAATCTCTTTATCCTTGGCGGCTACCGCTTCATCAACCATCTTGATGTACTTGTCATGCACCTTCTGAATTTCTGCCTCGGCGTCTTTCTCCACATCCTCTGGCATACCGTCCTTTATGGCCTTTTTAAGTGCGTCAATGGCGTCACGACGAGCGTTACGAATACCAATCTTGGCATCCTCGCCCTCTTGTTTAGCCTGCTTTGAGAGCTGCTTACGGCGCTCCCCTGTTAGAGGAGGAATACCCAAACGGATGATTTCACCGTTATTCTCAGGTGTAATACCCACCTCCGATGCCAGGATAGCCTTTTCAATCTCCCTTAGCATGGATTTCTCCCATGGTTGAATCACAATAGACTTGGCGTCAGGAGTGGTAATGTTCGCCACACTTGCAAGCGGCGTCATAGAGCCGTAATACTCCACCTTAACTCCGTCAAGGATTCTTGGGTTTGCCTTGCCTGCTCTAATTCTGGCAAGAGCCTCATCAAGGAACACCATGGCATTATCCATCTTTGCCTTGGCATCCTTTAGGTTTTTCTCTTTGTCTAACATATACTATTTCTTTACTAATGTTCCTATCTTCTCACCTCTCAGCACCTTACCCAAATTACCGTAAACATCCATATTAAACACGTAGATGTTCATGCAGTTCTCTTTGCACATGGTAGTGGCAGTAAGGTCCATAACCTTAAGATTACGGTTATATATCTCATCGTATGTTATTTCATTAAACTTAACAGCATTAGGGTCTTTCTCTGGGTCCGCCGTATAGATACCATCCACACGCGTACCCTTAAGCATAACGTCACACTTAAGTTCAATAGCCCTTAATGACGAACCAGTATCAGTGGTGAAGAACGGGTTACCCGTACCGGCAGAGCAGATAACCACGTATCCTGCATTAAGGTACTCGATAGCCTTGTCACTACTATAGAACTCGCCTACAGGCTCCATTCTTATAGCTGTAAGAACCTTAGCCTTTACACCCATCGATGCAAGAGCTGAGCTCAAAGCCAGACTGTTGATAACAGTGGCGAGCATACCCATTTGATCACCCTTTACACGGTCAAAACCCTTTGACGCGCCACTCAGACCACGGAATATGTTACCGCCGCCTATCACAATGGCCACTTGCACACCAATAGACACCGCATCCTTTATCTGCTCAGCATAATCATTCAGGCGCTGCTGGTCAATCCCATAGCCCTGTTCCCCCATGAGTGACTCTCCACTCAGTTTCAGTAAAACTCTCTTAAATTCAGCCATAACCAAATACTATATAGAATAGACAAAGGTAATTATTTTTTCACACACCCGCAAAAAAAAGAGAGGGACTGTAGGTTTTCACCATAAGTCCCTCTCTTTTTTATTCAGCGGAATAAAATTATTCGGCAGCTTTCTCTTCAGCAGCTTCTGCCTTTGGAGCCTCCTCAGCCTTAGCCTCTACGGCCTTAGCTGCAGCCTTCTTGCCACCACGACGTGTCTTAGAAGCCTTCTTCTCAGATTTAGCATTAAGCATATTCTCATTGTAGTCAACAAGTTCAATGAAGCACATCTGAGCGGCGTCACCCAAACGGAAACCTGTCTTGAGAATACGTGTGTAACCACCTGGACGGTCACCAATGCGGCTTGAAATTTCACCAAACAGAATGGTGACAGCCTCTTTGTTCTGCAACTCCTGGAAAACAACACGTCTTGAGTGTGTTGTATCCTCTTTACTCTTAGTAATAAGTGGCTCTACAAACTTACGCAGTTCCTTAGCCTTGGCAAGAGTGGTGCTTATCTTTTTGTGCTTGATAAGCGACACTGCCATATTTGCAAGCATAGCATTACGGTGAGCTGCTTGTCTTCCCAAATGATTGAAATTCTTATTATGTCTCATTTTGTTTACTCTTTATCAATTTTATATTTTGAGATGTCCATCCCGAATGAGAGGTTCAAGCTCTCAAGTTTCTCATCAAGCTCAACGAGTGACTTCTTACCAAAGTTACGGAACTTAAGAAGGTCATTTCTGTTGTAAGATACAAGCTCTGCAAGAGTCTCAACATCGGCTGCCTTGAGGCAGTTGAGAGCTCTGACTGAGAGGTCAAGATCCACAAGCTTGGTTTTAAGAAGCTGGCGCATGTGAAGTGCCTCCTCATCAAACTCCTCTGTTCCGTCTGACTCAGCAAGATCAATTGTGATCTTCTCATCAGAGAACAGCATGAAGTGGTGGATAAGAATCTTGGCGGCCTCTTTAAGAGCCTCTTTTGGATGGATAGAACCATCTGTATCAATCTCTATTGTAAGTTTCTCGTAGTCAGTCTTCTGCTCTACGCGGAAGTTGTCAACCACATACTTAACATTTACAATAGGAGTATAGATGGAGTCAATAGGAATAACACCTACCTCATTAAACATTTCACGATTCTCATCAGCTGAAACCCAACCGCGACCCTTGTTAATTGTAAGCTCAATGTGAAAAGAAGCGCTCTTATCCATTGTGCAAATTACAAGGTCAGGGTTAAGAACCTCAAAACCGCTAAGTTTCTTAGATATATCACCAGCCTTAAATACTGTAGTGTCAGCTACATCAAGAATCACTTTTTCATTCTCCACACCCTCTACTATCTGTTTCAGACGAACTTTCTTGAGGTTAAGGATAATGTTGGTCACATCTTCCATCACACCAGGAATGGTGGCGAACTCATGCTGTACGCCATTTATCTTGATGGATGTAATTGCAAAGCCCTCAAGTGAAGAAAGCAGAATTCTGCGAAGAGCGTTTCCAATAGTAATACCAAATCCCGGCTCCAATGGGCGGAACTCAAACTTACCATGGAAAGCGTCAGCCTCCAACATGATGACTTGCTCTGGTTTTTGAAACGGTAGTATAGCCATAATTCTACATTATTTAGAGTAAAGTTCTACGATTAGTTGCTCCTTAATGTTCTCAGGAATATCAGCTCTGTCTGGCATGTGTAGGAACTTACCTGCCTTTGCAGACTCATCAAACTCAATCCAAGCATATTTGCTGTGGTTGAATCCGGCAAGGCTGTCATTGATAACCTCAAGAGCCTTTGAGCTCTCTCTAACGCCTACAATGTCACCCTGCTTAACCTGATATGATGGGATATTAACAACTTCACCGTTAACAATAATATGCTTGTGGCTTACAAGCTGACGGGCTCCGTTACGAGTTCTTGCGAAACCAAGGCGGTAAACCACATTGTCAAGTCTTGACTCCAAAAGTTGGAGGAGCACCTCACCTGTAATACCCTTGGTGCGAGAAGCCTTGTCAAACAAGTTTGCGAACTGTCTTTCAAGAACACCGTATGTATATTTTGCTTTCTGTTTCTCTTTTAGCTGTGTGCCATACTCAGATGTTTTACGCTTACGGTTATTTCCATGCTGACCCGGAGGGTAGTTCTTCTTAGTTGCGTATTTGTCTGAACCGTATATCTGCTCACCTAACTTACGGGCGATCTTTGTCTTAGGTCCTGTATATCTTGCCATTTTTCTAAAATTTTAAATGTTAAACAATATTATACTCTACGTCTTTTAGGTGGACGGCAACCATTGTGTGGAAGTGGAGTAACATCAATAATCTCAGTTACCTCGATGTTAGCGGCAGCTACCGCACGGATTGCTGATTCACGTCCGTTACCCGGACCCTTAACGTATGCTTTTACTTTTCTAAGACCCAAATCGTATGCTACCTTAGCGCAGTCCTGAGCTGCCATCTGAGCTGCATACGGAGTGTTCTTCTTAGAACCACGGAAACCCATCTTACCAGCAGAAGACCAAGAGATAACCTCTCCGTCCTGGTTTGCAATGGTTACAATGATATTATTGAATGAAGAATATACGTGAACTTGTCCCGTTCCTTCTATTTTCACTACTCTTTTCTTAGTAGCGGCAGTCTTTTTTGCCATATTCTTAATGTTTTTGAGTTAGACAAATTAATTACTTAGTTGCTTTCTTCTTATTTGCAACAGTCTTCTTCTTACCCTTACGAGTACGTGCGTTGTTCTTTGTGCTCTGACCACGTACAGGTAATCCAAGGCGGTGACGGATGCCGCGATAGCAGCCTATATCCATCAGACGCTTGATGTTCAGCTGAACCTCAGAACGCAAATCACCCTCAACCTTGAATGTTGAGGCAATGATATCACGGATCTTAGAGGCCTGATCATCAGTCCAGTCTTTCACCTTGATGTCTTTGTCCACTCCGGCAGCTTCCAATATCTTGTTAGAGCTGCTTCTTCCAATTCCGTAGATATAGGTTAAACCTATTTCACCTCTCTTATTCTGAGGCAAATCTACTCCAGCGATTCTTATAGCCATAAACTATTATATAAAATTAAGTTATTAACCTTGACGTTGTTTCATTTTAGGATCTTTCTTGTTTATAACATATAAACGACCCTTTCTACGAACGATCTTGCAATCGTCATTACGTTTCTTAACAGAAGCTCTTACTTTCATCTTTGTATGTTTTTAATTATTTGTATCTGAATGAAATTCTTCCTTTAGACAAATCATACGGTGACATCTCAACACGAACCTTGTCACCAGGCAGGATTCTTATGTAATGCATACGCATCTTGCCAGATATGTGAGCGGTAAGCTCATGTCCGTTCTCAAGCTGTACACGGAACATGGCATTTGACAATGCCTCAAGTATTGTGCCGTCCTGCTCTATTGCCGCTTGTTTTGCCATATAAGAAATCTATTTGTTTTTTAATACTTCATCTACGAAATCAAAGGATGACAATATCTCCGCCTTACCTGCATGAACTGCAATTGTATGCTCAAAATGGGCTGAAGGTTTGCGGTCTATTGTGCGGACAGTCCAACCATCCTTTTCAAAAACCACAGCTCGGTTACCCATATTTATCATAGGTTCAATTGCTATGACCATGCCCTCTTTCAGAAGCACACCCTGACCTCTCTTCCCAAAGTTTGGAACCTCAGGAGCCTCATGCATATCCCTTCCTACACCATGACCTACCAAATCCCTTACGACAGAGAAACCGGCAGCCTCACAGTGACGCTGGACAGCGTGACCTATATCTCCTATGCGGTTTCCGTCAACCGCTTGTTCTATACCTTTGTAAAGAGCCTCACGAGTTGTTCTAAGGAGTTTCTTTACTTTCTCGTCAACCTCACCCACACAGAACGTGAAGGCTGAGTCTCCGTAAAAGCCGTCAACTATAGTTCCACAGTCAACAGAAACTATATCACCTTCCTTAATCTCATAGTCTGACGGTATTCCATGGACCACATTCTCATTTACTGAGATGCAGAGAGTGTTTGGGAAACCACCATATCCTAAGAAACCCGGAACTGCTCCGTTAGACCTTATAAAGTCTTCTGCAATTCTGTCAAGCTCTATAGTCTTAACTCCTGGCCTTATAGCCTTACCCACCTCAGCAAGAGTCTTACCAACAAGTTGGTTAGCTCTCTTAAGTGTGGCTATCTCTTCAGGTGTCTTTAGATATATCATTCCTCTAATCCGTTAGTAAATAGCACCTCTACCTTTAATTCTTGAACCATTTGAGCTGAAGCCGTCATAGTGACGGTTTACAAGATAGGTCTCAATCTGCTGCAATGTATCAAGAATAACACCAACCATAATAAGCAGTGATGTGCCGCCAAAAAACTGAGCGAACGCATTGCTTACTCCAAACAGACCTGCAAAAGCAGGAAGAATAGCTACAATACCCAGGAATATGGAACCAGGCAGAGTTATACGTGACATGATAGTATCAAGGTACTCTGCTGTCTTCTTTCCTGGTTTGATACCTGGGATAAAGCCGTTATTACGTTTCATTTCCTCAGCCATCTGAGTAGGATTTATAATAACAGCTGTATAGAAATAGGTAAACAAGATGATAAGCAGGAAGAATACCAAATTGTACCAGAATCCGTTGTTATTAAGGAATGCCATGGCAAATGAACTGATTTCACCGTCCTTTGCAAAGAATCCTATAAGAGATGCAGGGATGAACATAATAGCCTGTGCAAAGATGATAGGCATTACGTTAGCTGCATTAACCTTTAGAGGAATGAACTGACGTACACCACCGTACTGCTTGTTACCAACCACACGCTTTGCATACTGAACAGGCACACGGCGCACACCTTGTACAAGCAGGATTGCAAGTGCGATTACAATAAGCAGGAACACTATCTCTGCAACAAACATTACAAGACCACCAGTAGCCTCATTAAGTCTTGATGTAAACTCACCAACCAGCGCTCTTGGGAAACGAGCCACGATACCAACCATAATTATGAGTGATATACCGTTGCCCACACCTCTCTCAGTGATACGCTCACCAAGCCAGAGCACAAACATACTGCCTGCGGCAAGTATGAGGGTTGAAGTTACCATAAAGAATGTACCGGCAGGTACCACCTGACCAATCTGCATCTTAAGGTTCAGCAAATATGCAGGACCCTGAATTAGCAGAATAAGCACTGTGAGGTAACGTGTGATCTGATTGATTTTACGGTGTCCGCTCTCGCCTTCCTGTTGTAGTTTTTTGAAGTATGGGAAAGCCATACCCAAAAGTTGAACCACAATGGAAGCGGAGATGTAAGGCATGATACCTAACGCAAATATAGAAGCGTTAGAGAACGCACCTCCGGAAAACATATCAAGAAGCATCATAAGACCGCCCTCTGTCTGTTTGCTGAGTGCCGCAAGCTGAGTAGTATCAATTCCCGGCAGAGCAATGAAAGAGCCGAAACGGTAAACCACCACAAAAAGGAATGTGATGAGCAACCTATGTCTCAGTTCCTCTATCTTGTATATGTTTTTAATTGTTTCTATAAACTTCTTCATGACAAAGAGAGTAAAATTATAGGGTTACTGCACTACCTCCAGCCTTCTCAATAGCCTCTTTAGCTGCTGCAGAGAATGCGTGAGCAGTTACTTCAATCTTAGATGTAAGCTCGCCTTTTGCAAGGATTTTAACAAGAGACTTACCAGATACATATCCAGCAGCCACAAGCTCCTCAACACCTATCTTGTCAAGATTTTTCTCAGTTGCAAGAGCTTGAAGTGTAGATAGGTTGATAGCCTTGTACTCTACTCTGTTAATGTTATTGAAGCCATATTTTGGCAAACGGCGCTGCATAGGCATCTGACCACCCTCAAAACCAATCTTCTTTGAGTAACCAGAACGTGACTTTGCACCCTTGTGACCTCTTGTAGAGGTTCCGCCCAAACCAGAACCGGCACCACGGCCAACTCTCTTGCGTATCTTTACTGAACCTTCAGCAGGTTTCAAATTACTTAAATCCATTTTCTTAAATTTTTAGAGGTTAATAAGAGTTACTTCACAATCTCTACAAGATGGTTCACCTTGGCAATCATACCAAGAATTTGCGGAGTCTCCTCGTGCTCAACCACCACATTCATCTTCTTAAGTCCAAGTGAATCCAAAGTTTGCTTTTGAACTTTTGGGATTCTGATTCTACTCTTAACTTGTTTAATCTTAATTGTTGCCATAGTTCAAATTATTTACCAGTGAACACTTTTTCCAATGAAACGCCTCTGTTCTTAGCTACAGTATAAGCGTCTCTCATCTCAGAGAGAGCAAGTATTGTAGCCTTAACAAGGTTGTGAGGGTTAGATGAACCCTTAGATTTGGCAAGCACGTCTGTAACGCCTACGCTCTCAAGAACTGCACGCATAGCACCACCAGCCTTAACACCAGTACCGGTTGATGCAGGTTTGAGGAACACCTCTGCACCTCTGTACTTAGCAGACTGCTCGTGAGGAATAGTACCCTTCAATATAGGCACCTTAACAGTGTTCTTCTTTGCTGCGTCAATACCTTTCTGAATAGCTGTGGTAACCTCACCAGCCTTACCAAGGCCGTAGCCTATCTTACCTTCTTCTTCATTGCCTACGACAACGATAGCTGCAAACGTAAAGGTTCTACCACCTTTTGTAACTTTAGTAACACGATTGATAGCAACCAATCTGTCTTTCCATTCGCTCTCGTTTGCTCCTTTTACTGAATTGTTATTCTTTTCTGTCATAGCGCATTAAAATTTAAGTCCTGCATTACGTGCGGCGTCAGCTAATGCCTTAACTCTGCCGTGGTAAATATATCCGTTACGGTCAAACACCACAGTATCAATTCCGGCGGCAATGGCCTTCTTAGCGATAAGCTCACCAACCTTAGCTGATTTCTCTGTTTTAGTTAGTTTCTCTTTAATTGACTCAGAAGACTCTGATACCAGAGTGGTACCGTTGCCCTCCTTTGCGGTATCGTCTATAATTTGAGCATATATCTGACTATTGCTTCTAAATACCGATAAACGTGGTCTTGAAGAAGTGCCTTTGACTTTTGCGCGGACACCTGCTTTAATCTTCAATCTTCTAGCTGTCTTATCTATCATAGCATTATCATTTTAATTATTTAGCACCAGCAGACTTACCTGCCTTTCTACGAATCTGCTCACCCACGAACTTAACACCCTTGCCCTTATATGGTTCAGGTTTACGGAATGAACGAAGTTTGGCACATACCTGACCAAGAAGCTGCTTATCGCAAGACTCAAGCATAACAAGAGGATTCTGGTTTCTCTCACTCTTAGTCTCAACCTTGATCTCTGGAGCCAGTTTAACAAATATATTGTGTGTGTAGCCAAGAGAAAGCTCAAGAACCTGACCGTTGTTAGATGCACGATAACCTACACCAACAAGCTCAAGGGTCTTTTTATAGCCCTCTGAAACACCCACTATCATATTATGAATCAGTGCACGGTAAAGACCATGCATTGCACGATTCTCTTTCTCATCATTTGGACGTGAAACATGGACCTGACCATCCTTAACCTCAACGGTGATAGCAGGGTTAATAGTCTGTTTCAACTCGCCTTTAGGGCCCTTAACGGTAAGCTCCTGACCATTCACGGTAACAGTTACGCCCTTTGGCATATCAATAGGTAATTTTCCAATTCTAGACATAGCTTTTCCTCCTCATTAATAAACGTAGCATAAAACTTCACCACCGACATTCTGCTCACGAGCCTCTTTGTCGGTCATTACACCTTTAGAGGTGGAAATAATAGCGATACCCAGACCGTTAAGAACACGTGGAAGCTCCTTGTGGCCTGAATATTTACGCAAACCTGGTGTGGAAACACGCTCAAGTTTCTTAATTGCGTTCACTTTGCTAACTTGGTCATACTTCAAGGCTATCTTTATAGTACCTTGAGGACCGTCTTCTTCGAACTTGTAGTTAAGGATATAGCCCTGTTCGAACAATATCCTTGTAAGTTCTTTCTTTAGATTAGACGCTGGAACCTCTACCACTCTGTGGCCTGCCTTAATAGCGTTACGGAGGCGCGTCAAGTAATCTGCAATAGGATCTGTCATTTCTTTTAGTTTTTAAATTAATCCGGCCTGCCCGGACAATATTTATTAATTAACTCTATATATCAAGTATTTTACCAGCTTGCTTTTTTTACTCCTGGGATAAGACCTTTAGAAGCCATTTCACGGAACTGGATACGGGAAATACCAAAAAGACGGATATATCCTTTTGGACGACCTGTTATCTTGCAACGGTTGTGCAGTCTTACAGGAGATGCGTTACGAGGTATGCTCTGGAGGGCTTCATAGTTACCCTCTGCTTTGTACTGAGCTCTCTTAGCGGCATATTTCTCAACCAGTTTGGCTCTCTTAACCTCACGGGCTTTCATTGACTCTTTTGCCATATTCTCTTATTTTTTAAATGGTAAACCAAATTCTTTCAAAAGTTCAAAGGCCTCTTCGTCTGTTTTGGCAGAAGTTACAAAGGTAATATTCATTCCTGATATTTTGTTAACAGAATCAATATTTATTTCAGGAAAAATTATCTGCTCCTGAATACCAAGGGTATAATTACCTCTACCATCAAGTTTTGAATTGATACCTTTGAAGTCACGGATACGTGGAAGAGCCACACGTACAAGCTTCTCAAGGAACTCATACATTCTGTCTCTACGCAGTGTAACACACACGCCGATAGGCATTTT
The DNA here is from genome assembly GCA_900316995.1 of uncultured Bacteroidales bacterium. Lineage (GTDB taxonomy): Bacteria > Bacteroidota > Bacteroidia > Bacteroidales > Paludibacteraceae > Enterocola. The sequence continues at coordinate 25,951 of ONEZ01000019.1, forward strand.
CTTACGAAGTTTGAAGTTTGAAATATCCTTCTTAGAGTATGTTGCAATAGCCTTCTGGCCTGAAATTGCAGTCATCTCATTTATGGCTACTTCTATAATCTTCTTGTCAGCTACAGCGTCTCCAAGACCCTGGTTAAGAACAATCTTCTCAAGTACAGGTATCTGCATCTTAGACTTGTAGCCGAACTTCTTGTTAAGTGCAGGAGCAATGCGCTCCTTGTAGTCATTTTTTAAGCTAGCGGTATTCATTATTTAAGTTCCTCCCCAGTCTTTTTAGCGTAACGAACTAACTTGCCATTCACCTCTTTGCGGCCAACACGTGAAGGTTTGCCGTCCTTACCTACAACATTGAGGTTTGAGATGTGAATTGAAGCCTCTTTCTTGATTATGCCACCTTGTGGACTTTTTGCATTAGGCTTGGTATGCTTTGACACCATGTTAGCGCCCTCTACAATAGCACGTTTCTTCTCTACGTCCACTGCAAGAACGCGTCCTGTCTTACCCTTGTCGTCACCGGCATTGATATAGACTGTATCGCCTTTTTTGATATGTAACTTGCTCATCTTAGTTGATTTTACTTGATTAAAGCACTTCAGGTGCCAATGAAACAATCTTCATATTTGTTGAACGAAGCTCACGGGCTACGGGGCCGAATATACGGCTGCCGCGCATTTCGCCTGCGCCATTCAACAATACACAAGCGTTATCGTCAAAACGGATGTAAGAGCCGTCTGCTCTTCTTATCTCCTTCTTTGTACGAACGACAACCGCTTTTGAAACTGCACCCTTCTTAGTATCACTTGAAGGAATAACGGACTTAACCGCTACCACAATAATATCACCGACTGTGGCATACCTTTTACCGGTACCGCCAAGTACACGGATACAGAGAACTTCCTTTGCTCCGCTGTTGTCGGCTACTGTCAATCTTGATTCTTGCTGTATCATAATTACTTAGCTTTTTCTACTATTTCAACTACTCTCCATCTCTTGCTCTTGCTCAATGGACGGGTTTCCATAATTCTCACAGTATCGCCGATATGGCACTCGTTTTTCTCATCGTGTGCGTGATACTTCTTTGTCTTGCTGACAAACTTGCCATAGATAGGGTGTTTCTCTTTCCACTTAATGGAAACAGTAACAGTCTTGTCCATCTTATCACTTGACACAACGCCTTGTCTTTCTTTTCTTAGATTTCTCATACGGCATTATTTTTATTTGTTCATTTCTCTTCTGCGCTTTTCAGTAAGAAGACGCGCAACTGTTTTTCTCGCTTCGCGTATCTGACATGGATTGTCAATTGGTGAAATAGCGTGATTCAGTTTCATTTTAGACAGATTTGCTCTCTCTGTCCCTATTCTCTCAACAAGCTCCTTGTCTGTGAGTTCTCTAACTTCTTGTGTTTTCATACTACTTCAGGCTTAAGCGTTTTCGTTTTCAAAATCATAACTGTTGCTAACCACGAACTTGGTAGTGATAGGCAGTTTCTGAGCGCCAAGGCGGAGAGCCTCTTTTGCTATTTCAAAAGGTACGCCACCTACCTCAAAGAGCATTCTGCCCGGAGTAACAGGAGCTACGAAACCTTCTGGATTACCTTTACCTTTACCCTGACGTGTGTCAGCTGGTTTTCTTGTGATTGCCTTGTCTGGGAAAATACGAACCCAAACCTGACCTTGACGTTGCATATAACGTGTGATGGCAACACGGGCAGCCTCTATCTGACGGCCTGTGATCCATTTTGTCTGCAATGATTTTATTCCAAATGAACCGAAGGCGAGCTGATTACCACGCTGGGCAATACCCTTTGAAGGGCATTTTTGCTGTCTGCGGAACTTCGTTTTCTTAGGTTGTAACATAATTTTTAGACTAAACAGGATTTGACATTATTATTTTTTCTTCTTTCTGAAGCCACCCTTACCCTCTCTTGCAGGACCGGAAGGACGACCTCCCTCTCTGTAAGATGCGTATTGTGGCGCCAAATCTTTTTTGCCGTAAATCTCACCACGGCAAATCCATACCTTGATGCCTATGATACCAACCTTGGTCAGAGCCTCAGCCTGAGCATAGTCAATGTCAGCACGGAATGTGTGAAGTGGGGTACGGCCCTCTTTGTACATCTCTGAGCGAGCCATTTCAGCACCGTTCAAACGGCCTGAAACCTGCACTTTGATACCCTCCGCACCAGCACGCATTGTAGAGGTAACAGCTGCTTTCACAGCTCTACGGTAAGCCACCTTTCCTTCTACTTGGCGAGCAATAGAATTGGCGACAACCACTGCGTCTATTTCAGGTTTCTTTATCTCAAAGATGTTAATTTGCACCTCTTTGTCAGTAAATTTCTTCAACTCCTCTTTCAGGTTCTCAACATCGGCGCCTGCCTTACCAATAATCATACCTGGCTTGGCGGTGCATATTGTAACTGTGATGAGTTTAAGTGTACGCTCAATAACGATACGGGAAACACTGGCTTTCTTCTCTCTGATTTTGTTCTTCTCCTTCTCAGAGAGTTTTCTCTTGTCTTGATCAGAATCATCAGACCCTCTGCCAGTAGTGTCCTTCTCAAGGAAGGCCTCTACATATTTTCTGAGCTTATAGTCCTCAAGTATGGTATCACCATAATTCTTGCTTCTTTTCTTATCGCCTATCCAATTGGAATCCCAACCTTTGATTATACCAAGACGATTGCTTATCGGATTTACTTTCTGTCCCATACTTAATTATTTTTTAGTATCGTTATTAACACTGTCAACATAAATGGTAACGTGATTTGAACGCTTGCGGATTCTGTATCCACGGCCTTGTGGGGCTGGACGCAGTCTCTTAAGAGTTCTGCCGCCGTCAACATAGACAGCGCTTACTATAAGGTTACCGTCTTCAGCTTTTTGGTTTGTCTTCTGCTCCCAGTTGTTAATTGCAGAAAGAAGCAGTTTCTCCATTTTGGAAGAAGCCTCCTTAGTAGAGAATTTCAACATACCAAGAGCTTTTTGTACTTCAACGCCACGTATCATGTCGGCAACAAGACGCATTTTGCGTGGAGAAGTAGGCACATCGTTTAGCCTTGCAAAGTAAAGAGCCTTTTTAGCCTCCTTACTGTTATTTGCTGAGTTTCTTTTTCTAACACCCATATCTCTAATTTTTTTTATTTTCTATTTCCACTATGGCCTCTGAAAGTACGGGTAGGAGCGAACTCGCCCAACTTGTGACCAACCATATTTTCTGTTACATAAACAGGAATGAACTTGTTTCCGTTGTGAACGGCGATGGTATGACCTACAAAATCCGGAGAAATCATAGAAGCTCTAGACCATGTCTTAATTACGGATTTCTTATTTGTCTCATTCATAGCGATTACTTTCTTCTCAAGCTTAACGCATATAAATGGACCTTTCTTTAATGAACGACTCATAATTCTTCTTAATTAATTCTGGTTATTACTTCTTCTTTCTCTCTATAATGTACTTGTTAGAAGCCTTCTTAGGTGTACGGGTCTTGTAGCCCTTAGCAAGCAAGCCTTTGCGTGATCTTGGGTGACCACCGGAAGCTCTACCTTCACCACCACCCATTGGGTGATCTACTGGGTTCATAACAACACCACGGTTGTGAGGACGACGTCCTAACCAGCGAGAGCGGCCAGCCTTACCAGACTTCTCAAGAGCGTGGTCTGAGTTGCCTACTACACCAACGGTGGCTTTGCAGGCGCAAAGAATCATACGCATCTCTCCAGAAGGCAGCTTGATGATGGCATACTTGCCCTCACGTGAAGCCAACTGAGCAAAAGTACCGGCAGAACGCACAAGTGCGGCGCCCTGACCTGGACGAAGCTCGATGTTGTGAATCACAGTACCAAGTGGGATATTCTGCAATGGCAGTGTGTTACCTACTTCAGGTGCAGCGTTTTCTCCTGAAAGAAGCACCTGTCCTACCTTCAAACCGTTAGGAGCAAGGATGTAGCGTTTTTCACCATCAGCATAGAAAAGAAGAGCAATGCGAGCTGAGCGGTTTGGATCATACTCTATTGTCTTAACTGTTGCTGGAACTCCATCCTTTTCACGTTTGAAGTCAATTACTCTATACTTTCTCTTGTGTCCGCCACCAATGTAGCGCATGGTCATCTTACCGGTATTATTACGACCTCCGGTCTTGGCACGACCACCTACAAGAGACTTTTCTGGAACAGACTCGGTAATTGTTTCGAATGTTCCAATAATCTTGTGTCTCTGCCCCGGTGTTGTGGGGTTAAATTTACGTACAGCCATCTTTATTTATTAAATGTTGCTATAAAAATCTATTGTATCTCCCTCTTTAAGCGCTACAACAGCCTTCTTATAATCAGATGTGCTACCTGTTATAATACCAGCCTTGGTGTAACGGCTCTTTACTTTACCTTTAACAATTGCTGTATTGACATCAACAACCGTTACATTGTATGTCTTCTCAACAGCAGCCTTAATCTGCTCTTTTGTGGCATCTTTAACCACCTTGAAAGCATACTTACCCTGCTTTTCGGTAAGACCTGTAGCTTTTTCAGTTACGATAGGTTTGATTATGATTCCCATTTTTTGTCCTCCTTATGCGTTAAATGTTGCTGTCAAGCCTTCAAGAGCCTTCTCTGTGATGATAAGGCATTTAGCATCAAGAATCTTGTAGGTATTGAGTTCTGTTGAAACAGTAACATCAGCATTCTCAAGATTACGGGCGGAAAGAATGACATTCTTGTTTGGCTCTGGCATTACAAGCAGAGTCTTCTTGTCACCTGCCTTGAAAGAGTCAAGCATAGCCTTGTAGCTCTTTGTCTTAGGAGCATCAAAAGAGAAGTCCTCAAGAACTACTAATGCGTTATCCTTAACCTTGTATGCCAAAGCTGACTTGCGGGCAAGCTGTTTAAGTTTCTTATTAAGTTTGAAGCTGTAGTCACGTGGAGTTGGACCGAATACGCGTCCACCACCTACACGAACTGGAGAGTTGATGTCACCTGGACGTGCGCCACCGCCTCCTTTTTGACGACCCAGCTTACGGGTACTACCGGAAACCTCACTTCTCTCTTTTGATTTTGCTGTTCCCTGGCGTTTGTTGGCCATATACTGCTTTACATCTAAGTAAATAGCGTGGTCATTTGGCTCAATACCGAAGATAGACTCATCTAATGTAATCTTTCTTCCGGTCTCTTTTCCTTGTATGTTATATATGCTAAGTTCCATTACTCATTAACAATTACGATTGAACCTTTAGCCCCGGGAACAGAACCCTTGATAAGAATAAGGTTATTCTCCGGAATAATTTTTAAGATCTCTAAGTTTTGAACCGTTACTCTCTCGTCGCCCATCTGGCCACCCATACGCATTCCTTTGAATACTTTTGCTGGGTAAGAGCAGGCGCCTATAGAACCCGGCTTACGCTGACGGTTATGCTGACCGTGTGTTATCTGACCCACACCACCAAAACCGTGACGCTTTACAACACCTTGGTAACCTTTACCTTTTGATGTACCTATAACGTCAACCCATGTGATATCAGAGAACATATCTACAGTAATAACATCACCCGCCTTGACTGATGAGTCAAAGCCTTTGAACTCAACCAAGTGGTACTTTGGTGTAACTCCTGCCTTTTTGAAGAGACCTGCCTCCGGTTTTGTGACATTCTTCTCTTTCTTGTCTTCAAAACCAAGCTGAACAGCCTCATAGCCGTCTTTTTCAGCGGTCTTTACCTGAGTGACAACACAAGGACCAGCTTCGATAACAGTGCATGGAACATTTTTTCCATCAGCACTGAAAACGGAAGTCATTCCGATTTTTTTTCCAATTAATCCTGGCATTTCTTAGTGTATTATTAAATTGTTAAAATATTATACTTTAATCTCAACGCCTACTCCACTTGGCAACTCAAGCTTCATCAGAGCCTCAACAGTCTTTGCTGTAGAGCTATAGATGTCAATAAGACGCTTGTAAGAGTAGAGCTGGAACTGCTCACGTGACTTTTTGTTCACGAATGTTGAACGGTTTACTGTAAAGATACGCTTGTGTGTAGGTAGTGGAATAGGACCGCTTACTACAGCACCGGTAGCCTTAACTGTCTTTACAATCTTCTCTGCTGACTTGTCAACAAGATTGTAATCATAAGATTTAAGTTTGATTCTGATTTTCTGACTCATTTTATTAAAATATTAGAAGATGCGGCTTAAGAATCATTTGCTAAGCCGCATCAAAGTTTTACAATAGATCCACACGTCCTTTAGCCTCTTCAAGAACACTCTTGGCTATAGAGGTTGAAACCTCTGCATAGTGAGAGAACTCCATTGAAGATGTTGCACGACCTGATGTGATAGTACGGAGTGATGTAACATAACCGAACATCTCTGCAAGAGGCACTTTAGCCTTTACAATACGAGCACCTGTACGGCTTGTCTCCATACCCTCAACCTGACCACGACGTTTGTTAAGGTCACCGATAACATCACCCATGTTCTCCTCTGGAGTTACAACCTCAATCTTCATGATTGGCTCAAGAAGAACAGGTTTAGCCTTGGCACATGCGTTCTTAAATGCTATCTGTGCGCAAATTTCAAATGAAATCTGGTCAGAGTCAACTGGGTGGTAAGAACCATCAACAACCACAACTTTAAGTTTGTCAACAGGATAGCCTGCAAGAACACCGTTGCGCATTGCTGTCTGGAAACCTTTCTGAATAGCAGGGATAAACTCCTTAGGAATGTTACCGCCCTTAACCTCATCAATAAACTGAAGATCACCCTCAAAGCCCTCATCTACAGGACCAACTTTAAGTATCATATCAGCGAACTTACCACGACCGCCGGATTGTTTCTTGTAAACCTCTCGTATATCTACAGTTTTGGTTATTGCCTCCTTATATGATACTTGCGGACGACCTTGGTTACACTCTACCTTGAACTCACGACGCAGACGGTCAATAATAATCTCAAGGTGAAGCTCACCCATACCGCTGATGATTGTCTGGCCAGACTGCTCATCTGTTCTTACTGTGAAGGTTGGGTCCTCCTCAGCAAGCTTTGCAAGACCGTTGCTAAGCTTGTCAAGATCCTTCTGGGTCTTAGGCTCTACAGCGATACCGATAACTGGATCTGGGAAGTCAATTGACTCAAGTGTCATCTGATTGTTCTCATCGCAAAGAGTGTCACCAGTACGGATATCCTTGAAACCTACACCTGCGCCTATATCACCGGCTGAGATGCACTCCACAGGATTCTGCTTGTTTGAGTGCATTTGGAATATACGAGAAATACGCTCCTTCTTGCCTGAACGAGTGTTGAATACGTAAGAACCAGCGTCAATCTTACCTGAATATACACGGAAGAAGCAGAGACGACCTACGTATGGGTCTGTTGCAATCTTGAACGCAAGAGCGCAAAGAGGCTCATCGGCAGAAGGCTTACGTGTAATCTTAACCTCCTCATCACGAACATCGTGACCTACAATCTCCTCAGTGTCAAGTGGTGAAGGCAGATATGCGCAAACGGCGTCAAGCATTGTCTGAACGCCTTTGTTCTTAAATGAAGAACCGCATATCATAGGATATATCTTCATTGCAAGAGTACCCTTGCGGATAGCTCTCTTAATCTCCTCTTCTGTGATGGTTGAAGGGTCATCAAAATACTTCTCCATAAGCTCGTCATCAAACTCTGCTATGGCGTCAAGCATCTTTGTGCGCCACTCCTCAGCCTCAGCCTTAAGATCATCTGGAATTTCATCAACCTCATACTCAGCTCCCATGGTCTCATCGTGCCATAGAATAGCTTTCATTTTAACGAGGTCAACCACACCTTTGAAGTTCTCCTCTGCGCCGATAGGAATCTGGATAGCACAAGGGTTAGCTCCAAGAACCTCTTTTACCTGACGTACAACATCAAAGAAGTCCGCACCTGAACGGTCCATCTTGTTTACGTAACCTATACGTGGAACGTTGTACTTGTCTGCCTGACGCCATACGGTCTCAGACTGAGGCTCAACACCACCTACTGCGCAGAATGCTGCAACAGCACCGTCAAGAATACGGAGTGAACGCTCAACCTCTACGGTGAAATCCACGTGTCCCGGGGTGTCAATAAGGTTTATTTTGTACTTGTCATTGTTGTAGTTCCAGAATGTGGTTGTAGCAGCAGATGTGATAGTAATACCACGCTCCTGCTCCTGCTCCATCCAGTCCATAGTGGCGGCACCGTCATGTACCTCACCTATCTTGTGTGTAAGACCTGTGTAGAACAGAATACGCTCTGATGTAGTGGTCTTACCGGCATCAATGTGAGCCATGATACCGATGTTTCTGGTATATGTTAAATCTCCTTTAGCCATTGTCTTTTCTTCTTAATTAAAATCTGAAATGTGCAAATGCACGGTTAGCCTCAGCCATACGGTGCATATCCTCTTTACGTTTGAACGCTGCACCCTGCATGTTGAATGCGTCAACTATCTCGGCAGCCAACTTGTCAGCCATTGTCTTGCCACCTCTCTTGCGAGAGAACAAGATCATATTTTTCATTGAAATAGACTCTTTTCTTTCCGGACGGATCTCTGTAGGAACCTGGAATGTGGCACCACCTATACGGCGTGACTTTACCTCAACTTGCGGAGTGATATTCTCGAGGGCTTTTTTCCAGATTTCAAGTGCGCTCTTATCTTCATTAGGCATCTTAGTCTTTACATTGTTAAGAGCATCGTAGAAAATAGTGAATGCTGTTGACTTTTTACCGTCATACATTAGATGGTTTACAAACTTTGTAACCATAACCTCGCCGAAAACAGGATCTGGAAGTACGATCCTTTTCTTTGGTTTCGCTTTTCTCATCTTAGTAATAAATTTTCCGTTTTGAGTTTGGTTGTCATATTGTCTTCAAAAGGTTCCTCTGAACCAATTTACTCAACCTGATATGTTCCAAGAAACAAAACAGTATTAAAAACTGCTGTTTGTTAGTCTCTTACTTTTTAGCTGCTGCGGCTTTAGGACGCTTTGCTCCATACTTTGAACGACGCTGCAGACGGCCATTGACACCAGCGGTATCAAGAGTACCACGTACAATGTGGTAACGAACACCTGGAAGGTCCTTAACACGTCCTCCACGAATCATCACTATAGAGTGCTCCTGCAAGTTGTGACCTTCTCCAGGTATGTAGGAGTTAACCTCCTTCTGGTTTGTCAGACGAACACGAGCTACTTTACGTAAAGCCGAATTAGGCTTCTTAGGAGTGGTTGTGTAAACACGCACACAAACGCCACGACGCTGAGGACAAGCATCCAAAGCTGGTGCCTTGCTCTTGTCGGTCAACACCGTTCTCCCTTTTCTTACTAATTGTTGAATAGTAGGCATTGTTGTTGTTTATTGTAATTTATTGATATTTCTATTCTTACACCCAAGCATACTTTTGGGGTTGCAAAGGTACGTAAAGTTTTCTAACTGCCAAAACTTTTTTAAGATTTTTTGCCAATCAAACTAAAATTTGCAAAAACAGACCTTTTTTCGTATATTTGCAAACTATACGTAAACTTGACAAGTCATGGCAAAAAAACTGAAACGAACCGATATTCTCATCAGGGTGGGCTTCTTTATAGTGGCGGCGGGCGTTCTGCTGCTCCTATGCCCAAGAGGAGCTAAATACCAGTACCAGTTTGAGCTGGGCAAACCCTGGCAGTACGACCTGCTTACAGCCGATTTTGACTTTCCGATATATAAAGACAAGGATGAGTTCCGCAAAGAGAGGGAGAATGTGCTTAACAACAAGGTGCTCTATTTCCAATACAACGCCAACACAGGCACTAACGTGGCAAACAGCTTAACATCTGAGATAAAAAAGATGGTGAAAGAGGCGAATGCGGCATCGGTGAGGACAAACGAGACCATCCACTTCATAGAGAAACATGAACAATATATAGCCTACCTGCAAAAGGAGCTTAAAGCCATATACAAGGCAGGCCTCATGGCCGATGCAGACTTTAATGCGGTGAAAGACAACGCCAGTGACCATATTGTGATTATAGACAGCAACAATATGGGTAAGTCAATGAGCAAAGACAACCTCTACTCCATATCCAGAGCCAGAAATGTTATTGAGACAAACCTGCCGGAGAATCTTCATAAATCATGGCTTGACGAGATTCATCTTAACAAATTCCTGCTCGCAAATATTTCATACGATGAGGACATGACAGACAAAGTGCTGGCAGAGGAATATAGGAAGGTTTCAGCCACACAGGGCATGGTGCAGCGGGGTGAGAGAATCATAGACAAGGGTGAGATTGTGACCGAGCAGAAGCTAAAGATACTCAACTCCCTGAAGCAGGAGACTTTTGACAGGAACCTATCTTCACAACAGCAGTATTACAGCACAATGTTCGGCCATTTGATGCTGATAAGCTTTGTTTTAGCCTTCTTTTTCCTATATACATTTGTGTTCAGAAGAGACTACTTCATGAGCATACGCTATTTTACCATGACTCTTATGCTCATAACGGTGTATTTTGCCGCCACGTCGCTTATAGTACGATACACAGACCCAGACTTGGTATATGTGGTGCCATACGCACTTGTACCTATGATAATCAGCACATTTTATGACACACGCACAGCATTCTTCACGCATATAATAGTAGTACTTCTCACACTTATTGTGGTGGCTGTGCCGTTAGAGTTTGTACTGCTCCAAATACCTGCCGGCATGATTACAATATTCATATCAAAGGATTTGGAGAACCGCTCTCAGCTTATAAAATGCGCCTTGGCCATATTTGCAATTTACTGCCTAATCTACCTATCGTACGGTCTGATGCTTGACGGCGATGTGGTGGTGGTTGACAAATGGATGTTCCTGTGGTTTGGCATCAACGGAATGTTCCTTCTATTTGCATATCCATTCATATATCTTATAGAAAAGCTATTAGGCTTCACTTCAAATGTGACATTGCTGGAGCTTTCAAACACAAACAACACAGTGCTAAGAAAGCTGTCAGAAGAGGCGCCAGGCACATTCCAGCATGTGCTTCAAGTTTCAAATCTTTCAGCCGACATTGCCGCTGCGCTTGGAGCCAACGCCCTACTTGCACGTACAGGAGCCTTATACCATGACATAGGCAAGATGAAAAACCCTGCATTCTTTACTGAGAATCAGCACAAGGGCATCAACCCACACTCACAACTGAGACCTGAGCAGAGTGCGCACGTTATAATTGACCATGTTAAGAACGGTGTGGACATTGCCCGCCAGAACACACTGCCACAATGTGTTATAGACATAATCAAGACGCATCACGGCAAGAGCAAGACCCGCTACTTCTATAACACATGGATAAACAACAACCCTGGCAAGGCTGTGGATGACGCCCGCTTCACGTATGACGGGCCTAACCCTATGACAGTGGAACAGGGCATTATAATGATATGTGACGCTATAGAGGCGGCATCGAGGAGTTTGCCTGAATACACCGATGAAACCATTAACAATCTGGTGGAGAACATTGTGGGCGGCATAGTAGATAACCACTACCTTGATGACACTCCTATAAAAATGAACCAGATTAGAGAGATTAAAGACATACTTAAAGACAAGCTTAAAAACATATATCACACAAGAATAGCATACCCTGAACTTAAAAACCCACAGTAATGAAGAGACTTTTTTACACAATAATCTTATTTACAGTCATGGCAGCCTACGCCAGCGCAGAGGCAGACCTTTCAGGCGGATACAAAGCGCCCCCGGTCAACCTGCACAAATACAGCGTTGGGCATACAAGGAGCGCAGAGCTGCCATCCAAATATGATTCAAGGGACTATGGACTCATAACACAGTCACGCAACCAGCAGATTAGCGGTCCGTGCTGGGCCTTTGCCACCTGTGACGCCATAGAGGCCTATTTTACAAAAGTTGGGCAGTATGATGACTGGCTTGCACCGCAGGTATTCACAAACTGCCATGACGGATATTTATGGCCTAAGACACACGGCGGTAACAGCCAGATAGCCGCAGCGATGCTGAGCCGCCTGCAAGGCCCTGTGGAGGAGGATGGCGCGCCATACGTGGCATCTGAGACAGAGTGCCCAGACTACTCCATTGACTACGTTCCCGGCTACTCTCCAGTAACATATTTTCTACCAGAGAACGATATGGAGGCCATAAAGGAGTGTATCTATGAATATGGTGCTGTTTCAGCCGCTATGCGCTACAGCAGCGCATATTATAACCATGATACAAACACTTACTGCTATACTGGTACAGAGGAGCCTAACCACGGTATATCACTAATTGGATGGGATGACGAGGAGCAGGTCTTTATAGCAAAGTTCAACTATGGCGCCACGGCGTTTGTGAACGGCTGCATGAAAATATCCTACAGTGACTCAAGGATTATGGAGGCGTGCAGCGCTTTCCCAGCCTTCATACCTAAAAGCGACATAGACAAGGTTTACGGATATGACCTCACAGGCATGACCCGCCATATAAGCTTTTCGTCAGC
>ONEZ01000018.1 GCA_900316995.1 uncultured Bacteroidales bacterium
TGAAGATACAGATACATTTTCTGAAAGATATTGATTTTAGGGGAGTAATAAAGATAAGAAAAAGAGAGTGACTAAATTTTACTTTTTAGTCACCCTCCTTTTATTTATGGATGACGGATACCTCTTATTGGTAGCGTACTATTGTCTGCTCACGGTCAGGACCTACGGAAACAATCTTGATTGGAACTCCAAGGAAGTCCTCAAGGAAATCAAGGTATGCGTTGAACTCCTCTGGAAACTCATCCTCTGAGGTCATCTTGGTCATATCTGTCTGCCAGCCGTCAAGTTCTGTATATACAGGCTCTATCTTCTTATCACATATCTCGTATGGGAAGTAGTCAATCTCTTCGCCGTCAATCTTATATGCCACACAAGCCTTAATAACAGGGAATGTGTCAAGCACATCGCTCTTCATCATTATAAGGCGTGTTACACCGTTAATCATTACAGCGTAGCGCAGAGCCACAAGGTCAATCCAGCCACAGCGGCGGCGTCGTCCTGTAACTGAGCCGAACTCATGTCCCTTATCACAAAGTGTGTTGCCAATCTCATCAAAAAGCTCTGTTGGGAACGGACCTGCTCCTACACGCGTACAGTATGCTTTGAATATGCCGTAAACATCACCAATCTTGTTAGGCGCAATGCCAAGTCCGCTGCAGGCACCGGCGCATATAGTGTTTGATGAAGTTACAAACGGATATGAACCAAAATCAACGTCAAGCATTGTGCCTTGGGCTCCCTCACAGAGAATTGATTTGTCATCTGCAAGCAGGGCATTAACATAGTGCTCGCTGTCAATCAGAGTGAATTTTTTTAGGTACTCAATGCCCTCCATCCACTCTTTCTCTATTTCATCCACATTATACTCAAAGTTCATACCTTTTAGCATGGCTTCATGACGGGCTTTCGCCTTGGCGTACTTTTCCTGAAAGTTCCCAAGAATATCACCTACACGCAAACCGTTTCGGCTCACCTTATCTGTATATGTAGGGCCAATGCCCTTGCCAGTGGTGCCTACCTTGGCATCGCCTTTGGCGGCCTCATTGGCTGCGTCAAGCGCACGGTGTGTAGGCATAATAAGGTGTGCCTTCTTAGATATGTAGAGACGCTTGGTAAGGTCATGCCCCGATGCGGCCAAAGCCTCAGCCTCTGCCTTGAACAGTGCAGGGTCCAGAACCACGCCATTACCTATAATATTTATCTTGTTACCTTGGAAAATTCCTGAAGGGATAGAGCGGAGCACATACTTCTGACCGTCAAACTCAAGAGTGTGACCGGCGTTTGGTCCGCCTTGGAAACGTGTAACCACGTCATAATCAGGGGTAAGAACGTCAATCACCTTACCCTTACCCTCATCGCCCCACTGGAGGCCTAATAAAACATCAGCTTTTGCCATTTCTTTATTTTGATTTTTACAACCCACAAAAATACATTAAATAATTGAGAATTGAAAATTGAGAATTGAAAATTAAATATTTCTCCTTTTTCATTTTTCATTTATCATTTAATTATGTATCTTTGCGACTTAGAAATTTAATTAATTCAATTATTATGGCATACGTTATTAAAGATACATGCATCGCATGTGGAACTTGTATTGGAGAGTGCCCACAAGAGGCTATCTCTGAAGGTGACATCTATTCTATCAACCCGGATCTTTGCGTTGACTGCGGCACTTGCGCTTCAGTTTGCCCAACAGAGTCTATTGTAGAGGGTTAATAGTTTATAACAACAGAAAAAAGAAGCGGTGGATATTAAATTCACCGCTTCTTTTTTCTTTGACATTTGCCAAATGCAAAAGGCTATTACTCCGCAGACTCGTCTGTAGCCGGCTCTTCAGCCTGCGCTCCTTCAGCGTTCTCCGCCTCCACAGCCGGCATTGCCTGACGCATATAGCCTAAAACCTCTGTCATAGCATCTTCAAACTTATCAAAATCCTCCTTGTAAAGGAATATTTTGTGTTTTTCAAATACAAACTGTCCCTCTTCTGTTACAGACTTGCGTTTGCTTTCTGTAATTGACAGGAACAAATCTCCACGACGGTCTTTTTTGACATCAAGATAATATACCCTCTTCCCCGCCTTCACGGTCTTGGAAAATACAATCTCCTTGTCCTCTCTCTCTTCTCTCTGCACCCTTTGAGGCTCCTCTTTAGGTGTCCTGTTAAAAAAACTAATCATTTCTCCTCTTTTTTATTTATCAGTTGTTAATATGATGTTACAAAAGTCACTATTTTTTCACAAAACTCAAAATAAAATGGGAATTTATTTCGCATATATTATAAAATTTAACTTTACAGGTGCTTAAAATCAAAATTTTTATCTATTTTTGCACATCATAGACATGAAAAATCATAACGATGATTAACAGGACACTCATCAGAACTAAGGCAGTACAGCTAATGTACTCCTGGCAGAACAATCCACAGCCGGATTTGCAGTTTTCCCTTAAGCAACAGAACCTGAGTCTTAACAAAACCTACGAGCTCTACTTTTGGCTTCTACTACTGCCAATTGAAATAACAAAATACGCTATCAAAAGAATTGAGGTGGGGCTTAACAAGTTGCGTCCTACCGCAGAAGAGGCGAACCCTAACAAACGCTTCATAAACAACCGCTTCTACAAGCAACTGCTCAAGAACAAGACATTGGCGGATTATATTGAGAAGAAAAAGATAGGATGGGAGGAAGATAACGAGTTTATAAAGACCCTCTATGAAGAGGTTATAGGCAGTGAAATTTACAAAGAGTATATGGCGGCGCCATCCACCACATACGACGATGACAAAATGCTCTGGCGCAAGCTCTACAAAAAGGTGCTTGCAGTTTCAGAAAACCTTGAGAGCCAGCTTGAGGATATGGACATCTACTGGAATGATGACATAGAGACTGTAATGAGCTTTATAGACAAGACAATAAAGCATTTCTCAGAAGATAGCGATGAGAATCAGGAACTTATCCCAATGTACCGCGATGAAACAGACCGTACATTTGCAGAAGAGCTGATCACCGCTGCCGTAACAGACAGAGACCAATACACCAAGATGGTGGTTGAAACCGCCAAAAACTGGAACGAGGAGCGCATAGGCACCATGGAGATGGCCATTCTTATAGTGGCACTTGCAGAAATAACCACATTCCCGGTAATTCCGCTTAACGTTTCACTAAACGAGTACATAGAGATAACAAAATACTACTGCAAGGATGACAGCAAGAACTTTGTGAACGGTGTGCTTGACGCCATAGCGTCACGCCTGAAAAAAGAGGGCAAGCTGCTAAAGGTGGCAGTAGTAAAGTAGTATAATACAAACAAATAAAACAGATAAACATTATGAATTCAATCCTATTACAGGCTGCTGCAGCACCAAACGGCGCAGGCACCTACAGCACTCTGATTATGCTTGTGCTGATTTTTGTGGTTTTCTACTTCTTTATGATACGTCCGCAAATGAAGAAGCAGAAAGAGATTAAGAAATTCCGTGACAGCATCAAGGAGGGTGACAAAGTTATCACCGCCGGCGGCATTTACGGTAAAGTTAAAGCTGTAAAGCCAGACACCATAGTACTTGAAATATCAGAGGGTGTTAAAATAACCATTGACAAAGGCTCTGTCTATGCATCAGCCGCAGATACCGCAGCTGACGCTTCAAACGCAGTTACAGCGGAGAAGAAGTAAATGGACAAAACAAGGTTTATAGAGACCATGCAATCATTTGGCAGGAAAGCCAAGACATTTGTTTTTTCAACAAATATTCTGGTTTTCCTGTTCTTTGTAGCTATTTCCGTAGGATTCTGGGTGTTCGCATCGCTGAACAAGACATACGAAGACAGGGTTACTATAAACATTAAATACATCAATGTTCCCAACGATGTGGAGTTTTCAGCAGACCTCACCACCACCATTGATGTGAAGCTAAAAGATAAAGGGAACATTCTCATAGGACTATGGCGCAACCCGTCAGACTCTCTCATATTTGACTTTGACCAGCACCCTGAAATGGCCAAGGCAAAAAAGATATCATTTCAAAGCGCATCCCTTTTTGAGAAGCAGCTGCGTGCCAAGATGCCGAGCACTACGGTTATAGTGGATTATTCACCTGACGATATTGTCATAGAGAAAGGCGTGCTCAAGTCAAAGAGCGTGCCTGTGAAACTACAGCGTAGCATAACTTGCAATGACCAATACTGCTTGAGTGACTCATGCACCATAAACCCTAAAAAGGTGACAATCTACGCATCGCAAGAGCGGTTGGATGCAATTGACACCCTGTACACCTCACTGCTTGAGGCCCGGAACCTGTCTGATACACTGCGCACCAGTTTGCGTCTCAATCTGCCTTCGCAAGTTAAGACAGACCGCCCTAACGTGGAAGTTACAGTACCAGTGGAGATTTACATAGAAGGTTCTGTGGTGGTGCCGGTAAAAGCTATAAACGTGCCTAAACAGTATAAGGTAAAAACCATTCCAAGTGAGGTTACAGTAAAATACAATGTGAGCAAGAGCCGCTATAACAAGGTTACCCCAGGTGGTTTCAACATCTGCATTGATTATGAGGATATTATTGACAGCAACTCCAAGAACCAGTTCCTCATGGTAAAGAAAGTCCCGGACGGAGTAATCAACTACAAGCTCAGCCCTGAGAGTGTGGAATATATAGTTTACTAATGATAATTGGTGTTACAGGTGGCATAGGCAGTGGCAAAACCTATATTTGCAAGCTGCTTGAAATAGCGGCGATACCCGTTTTCTACAGCGATGTGGAGGCAAAGCGCCTTATGAACAGTGACTTCAATGTCAAGACAGCCATAACAGAGCTACTTGGCGACGAGGCATACGTGGAGGTGGCTTACACAGAAGACAGCGTACCTGTTGAAGAACTTGACCGCAAATTTGTATCCCAGAAAATATTTTCAGACCCTGAACTTAGGGAAAAGCTTAATAGCATAGTACACCCTGCTGTTTTTGAAGCCTTTAAGGAATGGAGAGAGAGGCAGAAGTCAAACGTAACGGTAATAGAGAGCGCCATTCTATTTGAGTGCGGACTGGACAAATATGTTGACAAGACATTAGTAGTGTCCGCGCCATTAGAGACCAGAATTGAGCGCCTTAAAAAACGTGACAACATGAGCGATGAGGAGATTCATAAACGCATGGCGTCACAGTCTGATGACAGCAGCAAACTGCGCCGTGCAGACATCATAATAAAGAATGGCCCTAAAGATGACGTAAACAGCCAGATTTTTAATCTGCTCAAGTCAATTCAGAACGACCTTTTCACACCTGCACCTAAAGTTTTACCTTATATCGGCAGCTGAATTTCCCCTTTGTAAGCGCCTGTAGTTTCTTTGAAATAAACTGCTTGCGTATAAGAGAGATTCTATCTGTGTAAACGTGCCCCTCCAGATGGTCATACTCATGCTGAATGGCACGTGCCGGGAAATCAGATATAACCTCTGTATGTTCCGTCCATTGCTCATCAAAGTAATTTATCTTTACTGACACTGAACGGCGTACGTTTTCTGACAGACCTGGCAGACTGAGGCAACCCTCCTCCGCAGTCTTCTCATCATCACTGTACTCCAATATGGTAGGGTTAATAAACACCTTTTTGTAATTCTTATACTCAGGCTTGTCATCTGCCAATGGTGAAAGGTCTATAATGAACAGACGGATTGAAAGCCCTATCTGCGGAGCCGCAAGTCCTACGCCTTCTGCCTTAGTAAGAGTTTTGAACATATCTTCAATAAGTGTAGGGAGCTCGGGATAATTTTTGTCTATAGGCTCAGCTACTTTCTTAAGAACCGCATTTCCGTAAATTACTATTGGATAAATCATGATAAGTTTAGGAGTTTAGGAGTTTAGGAGTTTAGGAGTTATAATTTTCAACTTTCAACTTTCAATTTTCAACTTTCAATTTTCAATTGAAGTAAGATAGTCCTGCAATATAATTGTGGCGCTAATTTCGTCAACAAGCGCCTTGTTAGCCCTGTCTTTCTTCTTAAGTCCGGCGTCAAGCATGGTTTTATGCGCCAAAACCGATGTGAATCTTTCATCGTAGAAGGTGACAGGAATATCTGGCAATTCCTTTTTCAGCCTTCCAACAAAAGGGCGAATGTAGTTCATTGACTCCGACGGTGTGTTTTTTACTGTTTTTGGCAGCCCCACCACTATTAGTTCAACCACATTTTGAGCCGTATATTTTTTTAAAAAATCAATCGTCTGAGACGCTTCTACAGTGGTTAATCCGCCCGCAATTATCTTCAGCGGATCTGTCACTGCCAGCCCCACACGCTTTTTTCCGTAGTCAATTGCTAAAATTCTGCCCATTTCAAGTGCAAAGATAAATAATTTTGCTTAACTTTGTGTTTCATACGTACAAACATTATTTTATGAAAATTTTAGTAACTGGTGGAACGGGATATATTGGCTCACACACGGTTGTAGAGCTGATTGGGGCAGGTCATGAGCCAGTAATAGTTGACAATCTTTCTAATTCAAAAGCGAGTGTTTTGGACGGAATTTACGGAATAACAGGAAAAAAAGTTCCTTTTTATAACGTAGATTGCACAGATTTGAATGAGTTTGGAAGAATTTTTGAGGAGAATACTGACATTAAGGCTATAATACACTTTGCCGCAAGCAAGGCTGTGGGCGAGTCTGTCAAGGAGCCTCTTAAGTATTACAGGAACAACCTGACCGGCATATTGAATGTGTTGGAATGTATGAAACGCTACGGAGTGAACTCATTGGTGTTCTCGTCATCATGCACCGTTTACGGTCAGCCCGAGGAACTGCCTGTTACAGAAGACGCTCCAATACAACCGGCGCTATCACCATACGGTAACACCAAGCAGATATGCGAGGAGATTATTCGTGATACAGTTAGCGCTTGCAGTGGTTTACATGCGGTAATGCTTCGCTACTTTAACCCCATAGGTGCGCACGAGTCTGCGCTTATAGGTGAACTTCCGCTTGGAGTGCCTCAGAATCTAATACCGTATGTCACACAAACTGCGGCAGGCATTAGGGAGTGCCTCACGGTGTTTGGAGATGATTATGACACACCCGACGGTTCCTGCATACGTGACTATATAAACGTTACAGATTTGGCAATGGCTCATATCAAGGCCGTGGAGAGAATGGAGTCTGGAGCACAGAAACAGAACGTTGAGGTGTTTAACATAGGCACAGGCAAAGGCACATCGGTGTTTGAAGTTATACGAACATTTGAAGATGTAACAGGCGTAAAGCTTAACTACAAGGTGGGTCCTCGTAGAGAAGGAGACATTGAAAAGGTATGGGCTGACGCCTCATACGCAAACAATGAACTTGGCTGGAGCGCAAAAAAGAATTTGAGAGAGACATTGGCATCAGCATGGAAATGGCAAACAACATTATAAAAATGAAAAAGACAGCGTTTATTTTACTACTGGCGGCATGCACCACATTATCGGCATGGGCCGCAAAAAAGAAAGCGGTGGTTGCAAGTGTTTTACAACTACCGGAACAAGAGGTTGCTTACAATGATGGTATAGCATTCCTTAAAATGGGCAATTATGAGGATGCAGCCACTAAGTTTAGTGCGGCTATTGCAATTGACTCCACTTTTGCTAAAGCGTACTACAACAGAGCTGTAGCCCAGTTTAACCTTGAAAACTACAACAAGGCCATGAGCGATGTAGATAATGCCATACGCCTTCAAGGAGACAAGCCTGACACAAACTGCCATGTGCTAAAGGCTAAAATATACTATGGTGTGGGTAACATTTCCGCAGCAGTTGAAGAGATAAACAAAGCACTTGAAAATGACCCTAACAATTTTGACGCAATGCTTGACAAAGCGGCCATATTAGAGTCAACTGGCAAATTCACAGATGCCATTGAGGTGTTTAATCAGATAAACTTCACAAAAGGCGGCAACGCATTAACCTTTAATGAGTTAGGAAACTGCTACATGGCAATTGGAGAGGATAGCAAAGCATTTGACTGCTACACTCAGTCATATAAGGCTGACAGCACAAACGCCATAACAAAATTCAACTACGCCACAGCTCTTTGGAAAATAAACAAAGACACGGTAAACTCAATCCGTCTTATTGACCAGCTTATAGAGAAGGACGTAACCAACGCTGAGTATTACAGCGCCAAGGCGTTTATCCTTAGCCAGGCCGGCAAGACAGATGAGTCTATAGCAAACTTTGACACTGCTATTGCCAACAACAAGAATTTGGCATCGGCGTACCTGGGCAAAGGCATAACATACTACAACTTAGGGAAAATTGAAGATGCGGTAAACGAATATTCAAAAGCTATTGACGCTAACACAAACTACGGCGATGCTTACCTTAACAGGGCAATAGCAGAAGAGGATTTGAAGCAGTTTAACAAAGCTTGTGATGATTTGGAGAAAGCTGCTGAATTAGGGACAAAGAACGCACAGGAGTATTACACTAAACAATGCAAATAATTATGAAAAAGATATTTATAGCAGCATTTTCACTTATTTCAGCAGCCGCACTTGCAGTGGACGGCAAATGCTATCTTATTCCACTTGACAGTATTAACACTGCAGATCACGAGTACAACACTGTGCTCAACCCAGACAACAGCAAGATGGCATACACATCTTCACAGGTACTGAAACACGGCTACACTAAAGAGTCCGCTCTTATGGCGGAGGGTGAAGGCACCACATGGAACAAATCTGGTAAAATCCTATCACTCAAAAAGAAAGTGTCACACATTGATGTGGTTGCATGGCCAACTGAAGACACAATCTACACCTATAACGGCAAGAAGAAAAGCGGTAGAATACAGATATACGCCAAGAAGGGTGACAAGTGGTCTAAAATAGGAAAAATCAAGTTGGGTTCAAAACCAATCAAGAAATCCTGCTTTAACTCAAACCTTACATCCGTATATTTCTCCACACAACGTAAAGGTGGGCTCGGAGGTCAGGACCTTTATGTTAGCCACAAGGATGAGAAGGGCAAATGGAGCAAACCAGTATGGCTTGGCGAAAAAATCAACACAAAAGGCGACGATATAGCCCCTGAACTTGTAGGTGACTCACTACTCTACTTTGCCTCTAACGGACGTGATGGTAAAGGCGGCTTTGACATCTACTGCAGCAAGATTGTTGCTGGCGAATGGGGAGAGCCTGTAAACCTTGGAGAGCCAATAAACTCAGAGGGCGATGACATATTCTTTACAAAATCAAAATCAGAGCGTTTCGCATATATGTCATCTTCACGTGAAGGCGGCAAGGGAGGCTTTGATATATATGCCATATCATATATAGTGGCCAAAGAGATGGCAAGCGGTTTCCCTGCACCACTCAGTATGCTGTCAAACAAGCTGCTGGCTGGAATTAACATTCAAAATGAGAGCCAGATAGACACCACCAAGGTCACACTGCTCAAGGGTATTGTGATGGGTGATGATTCAGTATATCTAAAAGCTAAGGTGGCACTCTCTGACAACAAATTAGGTCAGGTTATAGCCACACAGGAGGCTGAGGAGAACGGAGCCTACCGTATAATGATTCCAGGCGGTTCAAACTATGGTATCGCAGTAAGCTATCCAGGCTATCTTTTCCACTCTGAGAACTTTGAGCTTCCAGAGCAGAATGAATATAAAGAGATAGACAAAGACATTGTGCTTAAGAAAATAGCTATTGGAAAGAACGTGGCTCTGAGAAACCTCTTCTTTGAAACAAATAAAGCAGACCTTAGTGATGAGTCTATAGTAGAGTTGAGCAATGTTATTAAACTGCTGAATGACAATCCTACTCTGCATATTGAGATTCAAGGACATACAGACAACCGTGGTTCAAAGGCCTATAACCAAGGGCTTTCAGAAAGACGTGCAAAATCTGTGGTTGACTACCTGATACAACATGGCATTGCACCTGAAAGACTTACATCAAAGGGATACGGTCTTACAAAGCCTATTGCCACAAACAAGACAGAGGCCGGACGTGCTGAGAACCGCCGTACAGAGCTTCTTGTAACAAAGATTTAACACATCCACTGTAGATGGCACCTTATGTATTTAATGTAGAAGAGATAACCAAGTCCTGTATCGTATGGATACAGGACTGGTTTGTAAAAAACGGAAACAGCTCCACCAAGGTAATAATTGGCATTAGCGGAGGCAAGGACTCCACAGTTGTGGCTGGTCTTCTTGTAAAAGCTCTTGGTAAAGAGCGTGTTTTTGGTGTGCTTATGCCAAACGGAACCCAAGCCGACATAGAAGACTCTCATAAGGTAGTGGAGCATTTAGGCATAGAATATAAGGTTGTTAACATAGCCGACGCCTATAACGGGCTTACTAACGCCCTTTCAGGCATGGTACCTACACCACAATACAAAACCAACACTCCGTCACGACTCAGAATGGTGACATTGTACGGTATTGGAGCCATTATAGGCAACTGCCGTGTGGTTAACACCTGCAACCGTAGTGAAGATGTCCAGGGCTACTCCACCCATTATGGTGACAGTGCTGGAGATTTTGCTCCTATATGCCGTCTCACCACAGAGGAGGTGATGGCCATAGGAGACTACATAGGCATGCCAGAACACCTTACACACAAGGTGCCGTCAGACGGAATGTGCGGTATGACAGACGAGGATAATTTAGGCTGGAAATATAGTGAGATAAATAAAATAATCAGGCTTAATGAGCGTGGCGAGCACTACGATGCAATAGTTAAGAGATACCTCAACATGAAATTCAAACTTGAGATTGTGCATCTGCCTGCGTTTGAGCCAGGACTTCCAGACTATTTTAAGGAGGAGTTTGGAATATAACACCGGTAAATAGGTGAGCCTGTTAATCGGTGACGTACTGATGACCGTTAGGGAATAACCGAAGCTATTAAACGAATTAACGATTAACCTATTAGACTATGATAGAACAAAATTTCATTAAACTGCTTGAAAACAGTTTCAAGTCAAACTGGGACCTTCCAGCTTACACTAACTACTCCACTCGTCAAACTTACACATACGGAGAAGCAGCTACACAGATAGCGCGTTTGCACCTTCTGTTCAGAGAAGCAAACATACAGCAAGGTGACAAGATTTCACTTATTGGTAAGAACACTCCGAACTGGGCCATAACATACGTGGCTGTGGTAACCTACGGAGCTGTCATAGTCCCCATTCTCCAAGACTTCAACCCTAATGATGTTCACCATATAGTGAACCACTCTGATTCAGTAATGCTATTCTGTAGCGACAAAAACTGGGATAGTCTTGAAGAGGAGAAAATGGAAGATCTGCTCGCAGTATTCTCACTTGATGACTTCAGATGCATACATCAGCGTGACGGCATAGGCATTCAAAAAATTGTAAGATATTTAGACACCCTGTTCAAAGAGACATACCCTAACGGTTACACCTCTGATCTTATCTGCTATGCAGAGCGTGAGAATCAGGAGCTTGCAATGATAAGCTACACATCTGGAACCACCGGATTCAGCAAAGGTGTAATGATTAGCGGAAATGCCCTGGCTGGAAACATAACATTTGGAATAGACACCCGCCTGCTTGAAAAAGGAGACAGAGTGCTTACTTTCCTGCCTCTGGCACACGCCTACGGCATGGCATTTGATTTTCTCACAGCCACTTGCGTAGGAGCACACACCACCCTGCTTAACAAGATTCCAAGCCCCAAGGTATTACTCAAAGCCTTTGAGGAGGTTAAGCCTACAGTTATATTTACAGTGCCTCTTATTCTGGAGAAGATATACCGTAAACAGTTGCAGCCTGCACTTGCAAAGCGTAGTATGAGGCTTGCGCTGAGCATACCTCTGCTTGATGACAAGATATACAGTCAGGTTAAGAAGAAACTGGACGAGGCGTTTGGCGATGTATTTAAAGAGGTGATTATAGGTGGCGCCCCTCTAAACAGAGAGGTTGAGGATTTCCTAAGAAAGATAAAATTCCGTTTTACAGTAGGTTACGGCATGACAGAGTGCGCACCGCTTATTTGTTACGCACCATGGGATGAGTATGTGCCGTATTCAGTAGGCAAGCCACTGCCAAAAATGGAGGTTAAGATTGAGTCTGAAGACCCACAAAACATTGCTGGAGAGATACTTGTAAGAGGAGAGAATCTTATGGGAGGCTACTACAAGAACATCGATGCCACCAAAAGCACATTTGCAGAGGACGGCTGGATGCGTACAGGTGATATGGGAATTATTGATGCAGACGGCAACGTATTCATCAAGGGCCGCCGCAAGACCATGATACTTGGAGCTAACGGTCAGAATATATATCCTGAGGAGATAGAGGAGAAGCTGAACAACCTGCCATTTGTAATGGAAAGCCTTGTAATAGAGAAAGAGGGTAAGCTCTTTGCACTTGTATATCCAGACTATGAGGCTGTTGACGCGGCAAGCATATCACATGATGACCTTGGTCTGATTATGGACGAGAACAGGAAGCAGCTCAACTCAATAGTAGGAAGTTACGAAAATATTTCAAAGATAATCCTCTATCCTACAGAATTTGAGAAGACTCCTAAACGCAGTATCAAGCGTTATTTGTACACAAATTTGAACGTTAATGCCTAAAAAAGCATTTTTATCACTTAAAATTATGCTAATATAAAAATATTGCATAACTTTGCACCCGAAATAAAAAACCAATTGTTATATAACTTTAATTTTTACCACAATGAAAAAGCTTGTACTTTTTGTTGCTACTATGGTTGCTGTTGCTCTTGCAGCTTGCACATGCAACAATAACGAGAATGAGGCTGCTGAGGCTGCTGAGGCAGTTGAGACAGAAGAGGTTGCTGCCGCTGCTGAAGAGACTACTATCGCTGACACTATCGCAGCTGTTGCTGATACCGTTGCCGCTGTAGTTGAATAATTTAAACAGTTTCAGTCAACATTCAAAACGGTGGAGCGTTACGCCTCACCGTTTTTTTATTATGAAAAAATATGATACAAAGAATACAGACCATATATCTGCTTATTGTTACAATATTAGGTGCGCTCTTATGCTTCTATCCTATGGCAGAGGTGTTTTTCTCAAACGGAGAGGAGCTAAGGCTGGCAATGGGCAGCACAATACCCTATTCGGCTCTTATAATCATAATGCCGATTTTAAGCTTTGCAACAATATTCCTATACAAAAAGAGAATACTGCAAATGAGGCTTTGCAGCTTTAACATAGTGCTTAACGTACTCACAATTCTATTTAGCGGCTTGTGCATTTACATTGCATACGAGCAGGATTCAAGGCTTGTAATGCTATGGCCCTCTGTTATAATGCCTATAAACATAATATTACTATACCTTGCAGCAAGAGCTATAGGTAAGGATGAAGCGCTGGTACGCTCACTTGACCGCCTGCGCTAACAAAATCAAACAGGAATAATAATAAAGACAATATATCATGAGCAAGAAATTTGCCGAATATCAGAAATTTAACCTATCTGACATAAACAAACAAGTTTGTGAAGATTGGGAGAACGGAGATTTGTTCAAAAAAAGTATCGAGACCCGTGAGGGATGTCCTTCATTTGTGTTTTATGAAGGTCCGCCGTCAGCAAACGGAATGCCTGGCATACACCACGTAATGGCTCGTACCATAAAAGACACTTTCTGCCGTTTCAAGACAATGCAAGGTTTTCAGGTTAAGCGTAAAGCAGGCTGGGACACACACGGTCTGCCAGTGGAGCTTGGAGTGGAGAAGAAACTTGGCATAACAAAAGAAGATATAGGCAAAAAGATTAGTGTTGACCAGTACAATGCAGAGTGCCGCAGTGAGGTTATGAAATACACCCGTGAATGGACACTTCTGACTAAGAAGATGGGCTACTGGGTAGATCTTGACAATCCGTACATAACATACGACAATAAATATATAGAGAGCCTTTGGTGGTTACTCAAGCAGCTCTATAACAAAGGATTACTTTATAAGGGCTACACCATTCAGCCATACTCGCCAGCAGCTGGCACAGGACTCTCCACACACGAGCTTAACCAGCCCGGCTGCTACCGCGATGTTAAGGACACCACAGTAACAGCACAATTTAAGATAAAAGGTGACAGATTTGGCGATAACGCCTATTTCCTTGCCTGGACAACCACACCATGGACACTGCCTTCTAATACAGCGCTATGCGTTGGGCCCAAAATAGACTATGTTATCATAAAGTCTGCCAATCCATACTCAGGGGCAGAAGCCACATACATAATGGCAAAAGCACTTGTAAGCAACTACTTCGGTCCTAAAAAAGCGGAGCCTTTTGAGATAGTTGGAGAATGTAAGGGTACAGACCTTGTGGGCACTGAGTATGAGCAGCTTATCCCTTGGGTGAATCCAGGTGATGGCGCATTCCGTGTGATACCAGGAGATTACGTAACCACTGAAGACGGTACTGGTATAGTTCACATAGCGCCCACATTTGGCGCCGATGACGCATTCGTAGCCAAGAAAGCAGGAGTTCCAGGGCTCTCATTCCCTACAAAGAAGGGCGGACAAAGGCCTATGGTTGATATGACTGGCAAGTTTTTCCTGCTCTCTGACATCGATGAAGACTTTGTTAAAAACAATATAAACGTAGAGCTCTATAAGGAGTACGAAGGGCGATTTGTAAAGAACGCATACGACCCTAACCTTACTGACAAGGATGAAACTCTGGATATTAGCATCTGCATGATGCTAAAACAGCAAGGCAAGGCGTTCAAGATAGAAAAGCACGTACACAACTATCCGCACTGCTGGCGTACAGACAAGCCTGTACTCTACTACCCTCTTGACAGCTGGTTTATAAAATCAACCGCTGGCAGGGAGAGAATGATAGAGTTGAACCAGACAATAAACTGGAAGCCGGAATCAACTGGCACCGGACGTTTTGGCAAATGGCTTGAGAATCTTCAAGACTGGAACCTCTCACGCAGCCGCTATTGGGGCACTCCGCTCCCAATATGGCGCACAGAAGACGGCAGTGAAGAGATTTGCATAGGCTCAATGGAAGAGCTTATGTCTGAAATTGACAAAGCAGTGGCAGCAGGTTTGATGAGTTGCAACCCGTATAGCAAATTTAAGGTTGGAGACTACTCTAAAGAGAACTACTCGCCAGAAAATATAGACCTGCACCGTCCATATATTGACGCCATAATACTTGTATCTAAGAGCGGCAAGCCTATGAAACGTGAGACAGACCTTATTGACGTTTGGTTTGACTCAGGTGCAATGCCATACGCACAGCTTCACTATCCATTTGAGAACAAAGAACTTATAGATAGCCGAAGCTACTATCCCGCTGATTTTATAAGCGAGGGAGTTGACCAGACCCGCGGATGGTTCTTCACGCTTCACGCCATAGCCACCATGGTGTTTGACTCTGTGGCGTTCAAGAATGTAATATCAAACGGTCTTGTACTTGACAAGAATGGCAACAAGATGTCAAAACGTCTGGGCAATGCCGTGGATCCATTTGGAGCCATAGAGAAGTATGGTTCAGACCCTCTGCGCTGGTATATGATGACCAACTCAGCACCATGGGACAATCTTAAATTTGACGAAGAGGGAGTGGAGGAGATTTCACGTAAATTCTTTGGAACACTCTATAATACATACTCATTCTTCGCGCTTTACGCAAACGTAGATGGTTTCACATACGCAGAACCAGACGTGCCTGCAGCAGAACGTCAGGAGATAGACAGATGGATTCTTTCACTGCTTAACACACTTACGTATGAGGTTCAGGATGCTCTTGACAACTATGAGCCTACACGAGCAGGACGTGCCATACAAGAGTTTGTAACAGAGAATCTGAGTAACTGGTATGTACGCCTTAACCGCAAGCGCTTCTGGGCTGGCAAGATGGATAAAGACAAACTTTCAGCTTATCAGACACTTTACACATGTCTTGAAACAGTGTCACTACTCATGGCACCTATAGCTCCATTCTATGCAGACCGCATATTCCGTGACCTTAACGCAGTTAGCGGCAGATTCAGTGTGGAGTCTGTACACCTTGCACCATTCCCTAAATATAACAAGGCTATGGTGAACAAACGTCTTGAGGAGCAGATGGAGCTTGCACAAAAGCTTACATCGCTGACTTTGGCACTAAGAAAGAAGGCAGACATAAAGGTACGCCAGCCTCTCAGCCACGTAATGATACCTACCACCGTGCAGAACATCAAGGAGAATCTTAAATCTGTGGAGGACCTTATAAAGGCAGAGGTCAATGTCAAGGAGATTAAGACAGTGGAAGGCTCAGACGGCATACTTGTAAAGCGCATCAAGCCTGATTTCAAGAAACTTGGTCCTAAGTGCGGCAAAGCCATGAAGAGCGTGGCAGCCACACTACAGAGTCTGCCGCAGGATGAGATACGTAAGTTTGAAGAGAACGGGACATACACCCTTTGCATTGACGGCAACCAGATAGAAATCAGCACAGCCGATGTGGAGATATTCTCTGAGGACATACCAGGCTGGCTCGTGGCAAATGACGGTAACTTGACGGTGGCTCTTGACATCACAGTAACAGATGAACTTAAGCAAGAAGGTCTGGCACGTGAACTGGTGAACCGCATACAGAACATGCGTAAGCAGGGAGGTCTCAATATAACAGACAAGATTAACATAAGCGTAGCCGCCGATGCAGAGTATAGTGCCGCCATAAACGCATTTGCTGATTACATCAAGCAACAGGTTCTTGGTCTTGCCATAAATGTTACAGACAACGTGGATGGAGCTCAAGAGTGGGATGTTGACGGTAAGAAAATCAGTGTAAAAATAGACAAGGCGTGATTTGTTGAAAACATTTGCAACCTTTTTTGGCCAAATGCCAAATATTTTTGCTATATTCGCAGAATAAACCAATAAAAGGCAATGCTATGGCTGAGAAAACACGCTATTCAGACTCAGAGCTTGAGGAGTTCAGAGTCATAATAAATGAGAAACTAAAACAGGCGTATGCTGATTATGAGCAGCTTAAGAACGCTCTGAACAATCTTGACGGTAATGACACATCTGATACGTCACCTACATTCAAGGTGCTTGAGGAGGGTGCCACCACCATGTCAAAGGAAGAGGCAGGCAGACTTGCACAACGCCAGATGAAATTCATCCAGCACTTGCAGGCAGCCCTTGTAAGAATTGAGAACAAAACCTACGGAATATGCCGTGAAACGGGCAAACTTATTCCTAAGGAGCGCCTCAGAGCAGTGCCGCACGCCACACTCAGTATAGAAGCCAAGGCCGATGGTAAGCGTTAATGTCTAAACAGAAAAAAGACACTATATTAACTATCATTATTGTACTCATAGTTTTAGCAGCTGATCAAGCGCTAAAATTATGGGTACATAGTGCTTTCAGACTAAATGAAGAGTATTCCATTACGGAGTGGTTCCGCCTGCACTACATAGAGAATGACGGAATTGCCTTTGGCATAACCCTGTTTGACAAACGGATACTCACCTTATTCAGGATTCTGCTTAGCGTAGTTATTGCATGGTACGCAGCCTACTGCATAAAAAACAAGGCAAGCACCTTTTACATAGCCTGCATAGCACTTATTTTTGCTGGTGCCACAGGCAACATAATAGACTGCGTATTCTACGGGGTGGCGTTTGATTATGCACCGCTTTTCTACGGCAGAGTTATAGATATGCTCTACTTCCCGCTTATTGACGGAACATTCTGGAACTGGATACCAGGAGTGGGTGGAGAGCACTTTATATTTTTCTCCCCAATCTTCAACATAGCAGACTCAGCCATAACGGTAGGAGTGTTCATACTGCTAACCTATAGCATATTTTTTCTCAAAGAGGAGGACAAATGAGATTGCTACGCTTTTCACGGGCTCTTATTATATGTGCTGCGCTAATGACGCTCGCAGGGTGCAATGACCGTCCCTCTTACGTGCCTTCAAACAATGAGATGGCGGAACTGCTTTATGACATTCACATTATGGAGTCATGCTTTCGTTGCAACTATGTGAGTGACGTACGCCAGAAAGCCTATCTCTACCATTCCATACTGAAAGAGCACGATATGACCCCAGGACGCTTTGACAGCTGCATAACCTGGTACTGTTATAACAGAAAACAATATAAGGATGTTTATAACATTATTGAATACAGGCTGGCAAAGGACAAAAGAAGTATTATAGAGGGACGCTACCGAATGACAGAGGATTTTCCAGGGGCGTACTTCTACTTTACAAACGGCGTAATACCTAAAGACATTGCAGCCCTTCAAAAGATAGGTCCTCTGAGAGGCCTTGACGGACGCATGTACAAGCCTGTGCCAAGTGACTCCATATACATAGGTTACATAGAGATACCTGAAGTGCCTTACCGTGAAGGTTTTTCACCTAAGGACTCTACGGCGGAACTCAGCACAAATAATAGCAGTAGCCACACCTACATTGAGAGATTCTGATGTAGGTCTGCCAACAGGATATGAAGGTATAAGCAACCTACTGCCACACAACCTCATAACCTCAGCGCTAACGCCGTTACCCTCATTACCCATAACCACCACCGCACTGCCACTCAACTCTGACTCGTAAATACTCTCCCCGTTAAGAGCTGTGCTGTAAAGCTCCACATCGGGGCTTAGGGACTTTAGAAATTCCGGAAGGTCTGTGTAACAAACATTCACCCTGGAGAGCGCACCCATTGTAGCCTGAACACATTTTGGGTTATATACATCAACAGTACCAGCAGAGCAAACCACATTCTCAATGCCAAACCAGTCTGCAAGACGAATAATAGTGCCCATGTTGCCTGCGTCCTGAACACCGTCAAGAGCAAGAGTAAGCACACCTTGGGTTTTAACGTCCGATGCCGCCATAGTACGCATTCTGAATATTGCCAGCACGTTTTGTGGAGCCTCTAAAAGACTTGCCTGCCTAAGTTCATCATGAGTTACCACCACCATCTCTTTAGGGGCGGGAGCTCCCTGAGGCAGAGCATACTCCGCAGTGCGGACTAAAAGCTCACAATCAAAAGCAAAGAGAAGTTCATCTACACATTTACGGCCTTCCGCCACAAACAGAGCAAGCTCATAGCGGTTCTTCTTGGCAGATAGGGAGCGTATCAGTTTTATTTTGTTTTTACTCAGCATGGCTGTTTAAATTTAACTCGCTAAATTAAAAAATAATCTCCATTTATCAATGGTAAATTTTGATAGAAAGAGTAAATTGTTATATTTTTGCACTTAATTACGCTAATTAGGTATGCACAGCAGACTAACACTATACTTATTTACATTTTGTGCCGCTCTACTGCTCACATCATGTAACATTACAAGGTATGTGCCTGACGGCAACTATCTGCTCTACGGCGTAAAAATAAAGTGCGACAATAAGAACATTAAGTCATACGATGTGGAGCCTTACGTAAGGCAGCTGCCAAACACCAAACTGTTTGACACATTCCCGTTCAACTTAGCCCTTTACAGCTGGTCAAGCCCCGACACCGCCCTCTGGATAAACCGTTTTCTGCGCAAGATTGGAGATGCGCCAGTGGTCTATGACCCTAATATGACCTCAGCATCGGAAGTGGAGATAAAGAAGTTCATGGCAAACAAGGGTTACGAAAGCGCCATTGTCACGTCTGAAGTCAAATTCAAGAAGAAAAAGGCAAGGGTTACATACAATATTGAATCTGGCAGGCCTTACACTATACGCAAGTTCAGGTTTGCTGTCAGAGACTCAGCCATGCACAACATAATACTTGCAGACAGTGCCAAGACCCTCATAAAGAGCGGAAACAACTTTGACACTGATGTTCTTGAAAGCGAGCGCACAAGGCTTACCAACCTGTTACGTGACAACGGTTACTATGAATTTGACAAGCAGTACGTGGGAGTGGTGGCAGACAGCACCGTGGGAGACCACGAGGTGGATTTGCTCGTAATTGTAAAACCCATGAAACGCCCCTTGGGCATGGGCAAATACTCATTAGAGAAACACCAGCAATATACTATAAACAAAGTTAATTATTTTGCTCTGAAAGAGGGCACTAATGTTCTTGACACCACATTGCTACGCACTGGTCTGAAAGAGAGCAGCTACAAAAACGTGACCGTAAAATCCAATGTGAGGCTCATACGCCCCAAGGCGCTATACCGTAAAACGCTGCTTGAGCCTGGCGAACTGTTCAACCAGAGCAACATAGACAAGACATACTCCAAGCTTACATCGCTGCACATATTCAAATACCAGAACATTGCACCTGTAATAGTGGGAGACTCGGCAGACCACAAGCTTGACCTTAACGTCATAATGACTCCTGATAAGGTTCAGTCTATCAGCGCACAGATAGAGGGAACTAACAATGAGGGCGACTTTGGTATTGCCGGCAAGATATCATACACTCACGCTAACATATTCCGTGGCGGTGAAGAGTTCAAGTTAAGCGTGCGTGGAGCCAATGAATCTCTTATAGGTAAAAGAACTATCTGGGAGGTGTCAACTGAAGCATCGCTCGGCTTCCCTATAATGCTAATGCCGTTTCTCACAAAGAATTTCATACGTAATAACAACGCCCGCACAGAGGTCTATCTTAACTTCTCTTACCAGATACGTAAAGACTACTCACGTATAATAGCAGGTACGGGTATAAGATACAAATGGTCAGACTCACATAAACTGAACCACCAGGTGGATTTGGTTGATTTCAACTATGTATATCTGCCGTATATGAGTGACTCTCTAAAGAAAACCATAAGCAAATCACTGCTTAAGTACAGTTATGAAGACCACCTTATCATGCGTACAGGCTACACCCTGTCATACACCACTCAGAAACTGAATGTCTATAGGAACAACTACTCTGTAAAATGGGCTATTGAAACGGCTGGCAACCTGCTCTATGGTATATGTGCGGCAGCTAACGCCACTAAGAACGATAACGGCTCATACATTATTGGCAAAACACCGTTTGCGCAGTATGTAAAAACAGATTTTGACTTCTGTTTCCGTCATGTGATAGACACCAAAAACACAGTGGCGTACCATATTGCCATGGGCATTGGCGTACCATACGTGAACTCTACTATTCTGCCGTTTGAGAAACGTTACTATGGTGGTGGCGCCAACAGCGTGAGAGGCTGGTCAGCACGTTCGCTCGGACCTGGTAACTACAATGCAAACGGAGCTATTGACTACATGAAACAGAGCGGCGACATTAACCTCTGCCTTAACATAGAGTACCGCACACGCCTTGTTTGGAAACTTGAACTTGCAGCATTCCTTGACGCAGGAAACATCTGGACCCTTAAAGATGAGGGGCAGGCGGAAGGACAGTTCAAAATAGACCGTTTCTATAAGCAGATAGCCTTTGGCTACGGCATTGGCCTGCGCCTTAACTTTGACTTCTTTGTAATACGCCTTGACTGGGGTATCAAAGCGTTTGACCCTTCACAAGCGGCAGGCAAGCAGTGGCGCTTTGTTCCTGGCTGGAATATCACAAAAGACACAGCCCTCCATCTTGCCGTGGGGTATCCGTTCTAAATCAGCTTCTCCAGAAGCGGGATGTTATATCTATGAATCCGTCTTTCACCTTCTTGTATAGGTGCTGGTTGGTGGTACGGCTCTTAAGAGAGCCAAGATGCGCAAGGTACGGCCCTATCTTAATGTAATCAAACTTATTTTTATCTATTTGTGACGGGACACGCTGGCGACCGCTGTACCAAGCCACCTTTATGTGCGGATATTTGGTGCGGATATGCTCCGCAAGATGGCATACGGAGAGAGGCTCGGCATCGCCGCCCATAAAACAAACGCAAGTAATATCTGCGCCATACTTGGCTATGAAACTATCTATGGCGCAGAAGTCAAGCACGCTGCCTACATCGCCCCAGAGGTACTTGCTGTGACATCCGGGGCAGTGGCATGGGCAGTTTGATATGTTTATAGAGAGAGTGACCTCATCTGGTATCTCTTGAAAAACAACTCCAGTATTAACGTATTTAAGCATGATACATTACTTTGTTTATAGTTTGTTTTTGCCCGCATAGAATCTGCGTGACGCCTCTTCTTGGCGAGGCTGAGAGAAATTACTTACACGCTTCAGGTATCCTATTATTCGAGTAAGATAATCTACATTCTTAGAATGACAGTGAGGGCACTCCTTTAGATAGCGCTTGTCTATAGTTCCGCAATCATTGCATATAGTGTTAGGGATATTGAACGTAAAATAGTTACAGCCCTCTTTTGCCGCTATACATATAAGCTGGTAGTACTGCTCCTTGCTGAGATGTTCATCCAAATTAAGATGCAGCGCGGAACCACCCGTAAGATGCTCAATATATGGCGCACCATGCAGTTTGAACTTATCCACTATGTTCAAGGAGTCATCCTCCACGATGTAGAAATAGCTGTTATAGCAGTCACGAGGCACAAAATAGCCGTCTTCCCTATCCCACTTTGCATGCTTGACGCCTACATTCTCCGCCGGAATCATCTCACAGTTAAAGAGCACGTCCTTAGTGCGGTACTGCTTGTTGTATTTCTCAACCAGTCCAAGCACAGTTTGCACAAACTCCTTGTATTTAGGGTTATCTGTAATCTCTATGCCCAAGAACTCTGCAGCCTCAACAAGACCGTTTATACCTATTGTGAGATACTGACGTCCTATGTTAATATAGCCGGCATCAAAGAGAGGCAGCATACCATTTGACTGAAGCTCTTTAAGATTCTCATTATAGGCAAGCTGAACCTTATGGCAGAGGTCAATTATTTTTGAGAGATCCTCCTTAAAGTCACGCCCGTTGTTCACCGCATTCTGAATAGTGCGGTTCAGGTTTATAGTAAGCACGCTCTTGGAGCCTGTTGACACTCCGCCTGCACCTAAAGTGTAGCTGAACCCGTTATCCTGTATCTCATTTCTCAAGCGGCAGCATGATGAAAGAGAGTCTGCGTTATCACTAAGATAAGTGAAGAAAGAGTGCCCCTCTGCATACATCTCAGCAGTAAAATCACCATACTCCTTGTCTTTAGGCTCGCCATTCTCTGAGAGAAGAGCCATGGTCTCAACAGGGAATGTTAGCACAGTCTTGGTACGCTCCTTGTTAAACCACTTCATAAAGCGCTTTTGCAGCCAGTTAAGGCCGTTCCAGTCAGGTTGTGTGCCATCAGGAAAATAGAACTCTCCAAAAAGACTCTGGAAGTAGTATTTGTCATAATAAGCCACATTCCAGAACACAGCCTGATAGTTACGTGCGCCGGAGGGCTGGTTTATAGAATATACAATCTGTTCAAAACAGTCTGTTACAACCTTATCAATAGTGCGGTGCTTTAAAGAGAGGTCAACCACCTCATCAGCACGCTTATAGTAATCTAATCCGTACTCCTTGCCAATAAAATAGTTAAGGTACATAAGGAACTCAGGAGTGGCGCAAGCTCCAGACAGCATGCTGCTTACCATAAACACCATGTTCACAAAGCCGCCGCAGTAAGACTTAAGATTTGTGGGGGCTGTAGAGTTACCGCCTATTGAAGTGGTGCCGCCAATAAGCCACGGATACATGGTGATGGAGGCGCAGTAGTTTGCAAGGCTGGTCTCATCATTCTTATAAATAAAATGGTGTGTAAGCAGGTCAATATATTTGTCTGCCACATCCTTGCCATACATACGTTTAATACGCTCCACAAGCATACGGCGGTTCAAGCGTATGAAGTTTGACTTAGGCAGCTCACCTATAAGAGTGGCAATGTTCTTGTGCTCCACATTTGCGTTAGCGTCATACTTAGACCCCGATGCTGCATTTGCCGCGCTGCAGTAGTCTGTGAGGAACTGCATTTTCTCCAATGTCTCACGGTCTTCTGTATGCTGCTGGCGATATAGCATAAAGGATTTGGCCACCTGATAGTGTCCCTCTTTCATAAGCGCAACCTCCACCTGGTTCTGTATATCCTCCACGGTGATGTCGTTCTTAATATCAAGAATGCTGATTATTTTGCTGATACAGCCAAGATCTGCCTGCTCGCCTACTGAGTTAAACGCCTTAACTATGGCGTTCATAATTTTGTCAAGGGAGAATTTCTCCTTTGTACCATCCCTTTTGAGGATGTTGAATGAAGTGTTTTCCATATAGTCCTGTATGATAAATTCTGTATGTATGCACGGCATGTTTTCTGACTTGTCCCATGTCATGCTACGCCTTCCCAGCGAGTGCCAGTGGCAGTGTGTAACAGATTTTAAGGACTTACAGCAGCAGGTACTGTTCCGGACTCACACCGGATTCCATATTACCCCCTCTGGAATACATCCAAAGGGCGAACCGTTGCAATGCCAAAATTATAGGATATTTTACTTACTGCAAAATGAAAATGCAAGATTTAACACAAAAGTTATCAACAATACAAATTTATAAACTTACCTTTGCGCCGCAAAAAAAACATAACGTACTATGCTCAAAAAACTTAATATAATATTCATGCTGGTCATAAGCTGCATTAGCCTATATGCCACCGAGCCAGCCGAGTCAGACTCCCTATGCTCCACCGCACCGCTAATTAGCGCCGATGGCAATGTAACAATATCCGTACTTGCTCCCAAAGCCCTGACAGTAATGCTGCAAGGTGACTTTTTAGAGGAGGGCGATGACACATGCATGTATTTAGACTCTCCGCGCCTACTTATTCTAAAAAGAGACTCCGCAGGTGTGTGGAAGCGTACATTTAAGTCTGCGCAGCCGGAAACCTACATGTACAATTTTCTCATCGACGGAAAGATGTTTACAGACCCATGCAATCCTAACATTTACTGGAGGTACAAGCATCAGTGGAACATCCTTTCAATAGGAGGCAACCCGCAGGCTGACCTATACCTTGAGAGCACTCAAAAAGGCACAATTGACACACTTACATACTACAGTCCTAAGGACCGCTTCCGCCGCCGATGCACAGTTTATCTGCCACACGGCTACACACAGGAGAAAAAATACCCCGTGTTATACCTGCTTCACGGTCTGAACGGAAGCGAACACGCATGGCTTGACCTTGGTAGGGCGGCTCAGATATTTGACAATTTGATAGCCAAAGGCGACATTCCACCTATAATTGCGGTTTTCCCTGACTGCAACACAGGAAGGAGAGCAAAGAAGGTGCTGCACAAGTCCCTGTTCAGCAATATGCTAAACTACTCAGCAATGAAACGCAGCCATATTGTGGATGTATTACCTTTGCTTATGAGCAAAATAGACTCTCTCTACAGCACGTCAACCAAACAAGAAGACACATTTATTGCAGGGCTTTCAGCAGGTGCTCAGTTTGCCGCCGATGTTGTGATTGCAAACCCTCACAGATTTGCCGCAGTGGGAATGTTCTCTCCCGTGGTGGGTAAACGCGAGGTTTCCAAGCATCCGGAGCAAGTAAGAGACACATATTACTGGATATCAATCGGCAAAAAAGACTTCTTCTATAAGAACGGGCTTAAATTCTGTAACAGACTTGAAAAATCAGGCCACACACTGTATGAAGTCCATGTCTTCAATAACGGCCATACATGGCGCTTATGGCGTTACTCACTCACATCTTTCCTTAGAAAAATCTTTGAGACCAAAGAATAATTTGGTTAAAACGTTGGAATTTATTAAATTTGCCCAATAAAAATCAAATACTATGGGATTATTAGATTCTCTACTCAGTGCCTTTAAGCAGGGCGGCGGCAACGTGCTTGATACAGTTGCCAATCAGGCCAAAAGTGCAGTAAACAGAACCATCACCACCAAGACAGGTGAAGTTATAAACAAAGCCACAGCCAAGGCCACACAGCCTAAGAAGCCTGCAGCACAAGCAACCACTCAGCCTGCTCCTGCTGCCCCAGCCAGTGGTGATTACATGCTCAAGGAGCGTGGGAAAGAGACTGGCCCGTACACCAAAGAGCAAATTGACACAATGATTAAGGCAGGCCGCCTTAACGCAGACTCACCAGTAAAAAAAGCCGGTATGGATTACTGGGGCACACTATATGAGCTTGACGAGTTTGCGGGGCAATTTGATTAGTGCGCTATCTTAAATGTTTATGAAAACAAGTTTTCAACACATTCAGAGGTACGTTTTGCACAAAATCAAAAAAAAATTTTGATTTTACCCTCGTTTCTCGTACCTTTGCAGCCGCTTAACGGCAGTATGATGGTTCCGTAGCTCAGCTGGATAGAGCAACAGCCTTCTAAGCTGTGGGTCTCGGGTTCGAATCCCGACGGGATCACAAAAGAACAGGGCACAAGCCCTGTTTTTTTGTGATCTTTTTCCTTGTTTTATGGGGCTTCGCCCCTTTTCGTGCTAACGCACGGCACGCAGAAGCGTGCTCGTTTGATGGCTTGCACCAGCAGCAGGGATATCCAATCCCGACCACCTCCCACGCAAGCCATCATACAAAAAGAACAGGCAAAGCCTGATTCTTTTTGTGAGCCCATCACTACGCCAGCAGCACAAAGCAAAAAGCGAGGCAAACATTTCTGCTTGCCTCGCTTCTGTTTTGTAGCGGGATCGAGAATTGAACTCGAGACCTCCGGGTTATGAATCCGACGCTCTAACCAACTGAGCTATCCCGCCATCATTTGTCCAATGCGGGTGCAAAGATAAGCAAATAAATGAGAAAATAGAAATGATAACGGAAAAATTTTACCCCTGAAACCAAAAACATTCAGTGCGATAGTCAAAACAGCAAAAACCGGAACAGAAAATGGCATTTTTCTTCACTTTATGTACAAAATTTTGTATATTTGCACCGAATCACATCACAAATGAAGCAGAATCCACTAATACAACTTGGCAACATACCTGTGCAATTTGGCACACTGTCGTCCATTTATAAAGAGCACTCCTCTCCCGTAAAAAAGATTAGTGCTTTAGAAAAAGACGGGCAGTTGATTAAGCTAAAAAAAGGACTGTACGTAGTAAGCGAACTTGTTAGCGGCAAGCCCATAGACGCCAGATTATGTGCAAATCATATTTATGGTCCATCATACGTGTCATTCCAATGGGCATTGCGCTGGTATGGGCTTATCCCGGAGCAAGTTCACACCATGACATCAGCCACAACCAAGCATTCACGCACGTTTGACAACACACTTGGACG
The DNA here is from genome assembly GCA_900316995.1 of uncultured Bacteroidales bacterium. GTDB lineage: Bacteria > Bacteroidota > Bacteroidia > Bacteroidales > Paludibacteraceae > Enterocola. The sequence continues at coordinate 27,080 of ONEZ01000018.1, forward strand.
TTTTTCATATACTCAAGTCCCGTTGTCATACTTTCATATCGGTGTAAAATGTATAACAGATGGTGACATATCATGTTTGATGGCCACACCAGAAAAAGCCCTATGTGACACTATACTTACAGACCGCTACATTCCATCACGTTCAACCATAGGCTTACATCGATATCTTGAGGAGGATATCAGATTTGACATGGAGTCATTGGCTGGATTCAATACAGAAATCATAAGAGAATGTGCAGATGCCGGCCGTAAAACAGTAATACTAAACAATCTTATAAAAATCATAAAAGGATGACAATATTCGAGGAGATGGTTGCCGCCCACCCAAAGGGGCAAGGCGTATCAGTTGAGAACGCAGAATATGAAGTAATGCAGCAAATCATACTCGCAGGCCTACACAGAGGCGGCTTCTTTAAATATGCTGCGTTTTACGGAGGTACGTGCCTGAGGATATTTCACAATCTTCCAAGATTTTCAGAAGACATGGATTTCTCACTTACCGGCAAATACACAAATGTACATATAGAAGATTTCTTCCCCGCAATAATTGAAGAATTTCACATTACAGGCCACGATGTCTCCATTGTTAAGAAAGACAAAAAGACATTTGGCAGAGTGGAATCTGCATTTCTAAAAGAGAATACAGAAGCGTTTGATATAAAGTTTCAAACAAAGAGAACTATCAAAATAAAAATCGAGCTCGACACAGACCCGCCACTTGGATTTGAAACAGAGCAAAAAATGCTTCTAAAGCCATACTCCTTCATGACCCAATGTTACACTTTGCCATATTTGTTTGCAGGCAAGATGCACGCACTTGTATACAGAGCGTGGGGCAATAGGATCAAAGGACGTGACTGGTATGATTTTGAATGGTACGTACGATACAGCGTACCACTGAATTTTGCACACCTACAGCAACGAATAAAAGAGTTTAGCGGAGTTACAATTGACAAAGAAACATTTATCACTCAATTGAAGGAAAAATTGAGAAGCACAGATATTGGGCTGGTCAAGAGGGATGTAGAGCGTTATGTATTCAACCCCCAAGAGCTTGAAATCTGGTCAAACGACTACTTCCTGCAACTTGCGGACATGATAAAATGGTGCTAAGCAACAACTTCATCCACCGTATGGGAGGCAGAAAGAATGGTTACTGGGAAATTTTAATCTAAAAAAGACTTTCAAAAGTCACTTTTCGCGCTAAAAAAGACTTTTAAAAATCGAAACATTTTGAGGATATTGCGAAAAACGGCGTTTTAAATTGTGAGGAAATTGCATTTGAAGGCAGAAAGAATGGTTACTGGGAAATTTTATACGTATAAAACATTTTGTTTCTGGCATACCACAGTGTAACTTTGCAAAAAAAAACACAAAGATATGAACAGATTCTTTGAGAAACATGGTTACTATGCCATCCAGACTATCGGCATTTTTTTAGGAGAGAATACAGACCCGAATAAAATAAGACGAGACCGTTATTTGGCCATTAAAGCAGAAGGACTGGCAGGAGACGGGCCGGAACTGTCATACGCTGCCATTAATATTTCACCATGGGCTATGTCTTTTCTCGCTGGGATATTTAACCAAACATCCTTTCTATTTCATGTTATCCACTCCGATGGGACAATTCGTAGCGAACTATGGGAGATAACGGACTCCAACCTACGATATCACATTAAGAAAAATCCTTTTGTAAAAAGGGATGAGTCTGATACCTGACTGGAGTGCAAAAGCGCAGAGGACAGCTACACCATTATTGACAAGAAATTCAATTACTCCGTAACAATACCTACGTTTATAGAAGACGGAATCAATAAGAACATACAAAATCTGATAGGACAGGATCGACTTAATGACACCTCAACTGATCTCAACGAATATATTAAGTTTTGCATATACCATGATGCTGGATTTGGCGGATATGCACGGAAATGCCGCTTATACCGTGGCATATTTACAAAATTAGAAAATTATCAACGGGATGCCTAAAGAGGTGTGCCAACAAGAAATATTTTTCCATTGTTCAGGTCTTTTACAAGAACAGTTTCTTGATGGAATCTTTCAGCAATGTTTTCTGCGAGTTGAATAAGAGACTCACTACTTAGACCATTTACATCAATAGAAAGCGAAGTTTCATCATACATCTCGCCACTCTTCCCTACAAATTTCCCCTTGAAAAAATTACCTACGGAATGTGCCTCAAATTGACTGACGGCTTCTTGTATCAATTCAGATAACAGGATTGCATTATTATCAGCCGGGAATGTTATAACCCCACCCTTGCACTTTGACAATCCGCACTGTTCACAATGCACGCCTTCATCAAGGACGTATGCGTCTTTGTTTTGTTGGCACTCGTGCAAAAATCCTCCACGCTGAAAATGTGAGCCGTTTGGCAAACTTTTACCACTTGGGTGAAAATACCTCACCTCTCTTACGTTTTTTCTACCAAATAAATTTATTTCCATACCTATAAATGCCTTTTTAGGCGCAGAACCCAATTGGTCTGCGCCCTGAATTATTATCACCAATCAGTTCCACCTTGCACAGCGCCTCTATCTCCTCAACAGATGGATTTTTACCAGATAGGATGGAATCAATAGTACACTTACGGGCTATGTTCTCAATCTGCCCGCCAGAGAAATCATACCTGCCAGCAAGGTCTCTGGCGTCATCACTGGTAATCTTATCCCTGAGCATACTACCCCATAGCTTTGATTTCACCTCAGTATCAGGCTTTCTGAACTCCACCTTAAAGAGGAAACGACGCTCAAAGGCAGAGTCAAGGTTACAAGTGAGGTTAGTTGTGGCTATAAGGATCCCGTCCAGATCCTCCAACTCCTGCAGAATTATGTTCTGCATGGCATTATCCATCTTCTCCACAGAAGAGTTGGAGTCACCAGAGATAGTAGTACGTTTGCCAAGTATTCCGTCAGCCTCATTGAACAGAAGAATAGGCGTAACTTCATTGTTCTTGCAGGCATCACGATACCTGCGGAACACGTCCCTAATGTTCTTTTCACTCTCACCCACAAACTTATCACGCATACCGGCGATGTCAACCCTCATGATACATCTGCCAGTCTGACGTGCAATCTGCAGCACAGTTTCAGTTTTGCCAGTGCCAGGAGCACCATAGAAAAGGCACGCAAAACCCCTACGCATCCCCTCCTGAGCCAGTCTCTCCTGCACAGACTGCAGATTCTCCTGGCTCAGCAGTCTTGCCAGCTTCTCTATCTGAGCCTGCTCATCAGAGTTATAGAACATGCTCTTCTCCTTGATAGTGGCACAATCTGTCAAACCCAGCTCCACCTTTGAAGCACGACGATTTCTTGACCTGTTTGGAGTATAGCCAGCAAGTAACGTATCCTTACAGTATGACGTAATAACATAGCGGTCATGGTCAGCGATACCGTCCTCGCACTTGTGCTCCATCAGCCCCATCTTAAAGAGGATGTGCTCTCCGTCTCTAAGCCTACAGAGCATCTCGTCCGTTTTGTAGATCTCTTCGTACATTCTATCGATAAAATTATAAGACAACCCCTCACCTGGAGTATCTGCGTTTGACCCGTAATCACTTACAGCCAGCAATAGCAAAGACTTGCTATGCACATCACACTGCATATTCAAAATCTCATTACAAAGCGGAAGATGCGAATTTGCATTGCATAGCTGAAGCAACCACTCCTCTATATTGCCAAAGTATGTTTCGGCTTCAATCTCTATGTTCAGACGACGGTCCATCATATCCATAAACTGCTGGAGACTCAACCCGGCAATACTCTCTGGAGTGAAAGGTTGGTTATGGCGCAGAGCAGTCACCACACCCTTTGCGAGTCTGAATCCCTCACAAGTGGCACCATAATCCCGTCTGACACAACCAACCACCCAACGCATAGATTTAAGCGCCTCTATATCATCAGAATAAACCATAACAGAAATACGGCTACAGCCATAAAAATCAGCGAAGTCTCTCCATGACATAGGCATGCCCTTCTCTATAAGAACAGCTACAAAAACAACTTGCATTTTTGTCAAGCCAAGCTCTTTGGTAAGATAATTTAAAGGTCCGGCACACCTCTTCCAAAAAGATTTTGAAAGTTTAGAGTCTTTAGATAGTTCAAGCACTCTGTCAAAAGCAGAAATAAAAGTCCAAGATGTGTTTTTACTCATATAATTTAGGGTTAAAAGGTTTTAGCAAGCGAATTGAATTCGTCTGCAAAGGTACGACCATTAACCCAGCAAGAAAAATCTCTTATACGTATAAAAAAACACTATTCCAAAATTTCACCCAAGCTTGACAGTTCTGTCGGCAATTTAATGTTTTCTGGCTCAATATTTATGCAGTACGAGGAAGTTATGTTTTGAAGTGTAAAATAGTAAAAAGCAGTATCAGGGATAGCGTCCCAAATTAAATTATTGACTTGTGACATAGCATGATCACAACGATGACCATCAAAATTCCCAAGCCATGTATCAAAGTCATCCTTGATAAGAACGTTATATACACCTTTAATCCATTTTTTCTTGAATGTATTTCTGCTAACTTCCCACCCATATTTAACGCCAACAAGTGTACAAATGTATAGCATTGCTTGGTCTGTGCTTTTAAAACGAACAGATATCTCATTACAATCAACATTAAACGCAACACCCCACTCTTTCTTCATTTTGCCATATTTTTCAACATCTATCTTTCTAACCGTAACATGTAAGCTTTTAGGAGGATTTTCAGGAGGAATAACTGACAACAATTTATAAACCATGCGTCTAATATTTTTATCCACCGAGTCAGACTCATCCGAAATGACATTCTGAAGAATTTTACTAGCTGTTGAACGACCAGCATTGGTTAAAAACCCAGCCCTCAATGTATCGCCACTGCTATAGTTATAATTAAACGGCATCACGGGTATACTTGGAGATAGCGTGAAATCAATGTTTTCAAAGGCATAGATGCAGTTCCCATCCTCATCATCAGGCAGACGCATCACCATATTATTCCCATAGAAAGCCTCCTTAAGCTCATCTGGCATGACGCTGTCAATGTTCACATCGCTGCGCATCAAGACACGGAAAGTAAGAACACCTTTTGTAAACTCAGGCTTGTTATTAAGAGATTCTAACGTAGCCCCATATTCAGCCTTTATCCGGGGCGTAACAAGAAAGCAAACCTCTAATGGCTGAAGGTCAAGAAAGTTTTGTGAGTTCTCTATTATTTTCATAGCAAAAGCAAAGATAGCAATTTTTATACGTATAACACATTTTTCTACGGACAAAACGCACCGTACCTTTGCAAAAAATCAAAAACACAACACCATGAAAAACACAAACAACAACTCAGATTGCAAAAAATCTAACGTATCAGGCATGTTATTTCAGGCCATTCTAAAGCAGGACTACAACCAGTTAAGAACTTTAGTCAGAAGTTATTGGGACGGGAAGACCCCGATATACTCGGTCACAAATGAAAACATTAAGTTTGTCATTGATTTGGCCACAAGAGCATTCATGCGTTGGGCAGATCTTAACTGGATAGACACGTCTAAAGTCACCTCCATGCAAGGACTATTCAGCCACGAAGATTTTATCGGCGACATTAGCAAATGGGACGTATCAAATGTCACTGACATGTCATGTATGTTCCGAGGGTGCACTTTTAACGGGGATATCAGTTCATGGAATGTTTCCAATGTAACCAACATGTCAGAGATGTTTCGCCAGAGTCAATTCAACGGTGATATTTCAAAGTGGGACGTATCACATGTCACAAATATGTGCGCCATGTTTCTCGGCTGCAAGTTCACCGGCGATGTGAGTGCCTGGGACGTGTCACATGTCACAGACATGAGAAGCATGTTCCAAGCCACATCTTTTGAAGGAGACATAAGCAAATGGGACGTATCTCATGTTACTGACGTGACAAACATGTTTGCCTACAGTTATTTTAACGGCGATATTTCTGAGTGGGATCTGTCAAACGCCAAAGGCCTTTATGATATGTTTTACCAGCGCAAATTTCACTCAGATGCATATTGACTCAATCACGCACCCCAATTATTGGGGTTTGTTTGATGGTGCTGCAAACCATTATTATGAAAAATTTGGAGGCTTTTTAATTCCCAATGACTATTGCAAGATGTTTATAACATCGGCGGAAAAAGACCCCAATGATGATTACAAAATAATCAAAAAACATCCTGATGGCACGCAATTTTCAAAGCTGATTTACGGATTTAACACAAAAGAAGACTTTGAGAAAGTAGTGGAACACGAGGATGAGTATGTTAAAGAACAAATTCAAAGATTAGATCAACTATTAAAACCTGACAAGTATGGCTATAAAATAACGGAAGAAGAGTATCATGTATGGGTTATAAACACATTTTTCGATAATTTCCTATTGGGAAGACAAACATTTACCCCGTATATGGTTTCAATGATTAACAAATCCAAGAACTTTTTAATCCGCTACATAAACGGCAATAAAAACATTCAGGATGAAGACTATTACAGTTTAGCAGTAGAGAACGCCAAAGACATTTTAAAATACGCAACCAGAATGAGAATCTTCCATAGAACAAACCGTTCAAGTGCTTATGAGAACGTATGAGAAAAAAATACTAAGTTTGCAAAAACAAATAATAATGATTACCTTTGTGCCAAGTAAGGAGAATGGATTATGATTAACACTATTAAAAGCAACGGAGATAGGATTGAGGCGAAGCTTTCGCTGTATTTGTTCAAGGATGACGGTGTTTACATTATGTATTGTCCTGCTCTTGACTTATCTGGATATGGCAATACAAAGAAAGAGAGCCGGGAAAGCTTTGAATGCGTACTTAGCGGTTATTTGGAGTATTGTGTAGAGAATAACACACTTCGCAATGACCTGACGCGCCACGGTTGGACTCTTGATGGGGCCGTGGAAAGCCCGTCTGTTAAGCAGATGCTACGTAGTAATAAAACCTTAGGTGATATTATTTACGGAAAAGATTATGTAAAACTCTCAGAAACTGTTGATATACCAGCAATTGTATGAAAGGTGGAAAGTTAAGCAATATCCCTTTGTCTGGAATTAGAGAGTTCTTGCAAAAAGCCGGTTGTGAAAGCAAAGGGATAAAAGGAGGGCATGAAAAATGGGTGAAAGAAGGGTTAAGCCGTCCGATAATAATACAAACTCATATAGATCCAGTTCCAGAGTTTATTGTAAAAAATATTCTTAGAGATCTAGGGTTGGAAAGGAAAGATTTTTTTGAGATATACTTTGATGTGCGCTGATTTTACGGCGCACATTTTTTATTTATTCATAGTAATGGGACACGGCACCAATTTACTTCCCGTTATATTGCCTAACGCCTCTACACACAAAGGCAATAACTGGATTACACAAATTTTATACGTATAACACATTTTTCTACGGGCAAGATGCACCGTACCTTTGCAAAAAATCAAAAACACAACACACATGAAAAACACAAACAACAACTCAGATTGCAAAAATTCTAACGTATCAGGATTGATATCCCAAGCCATTCAAAAGCAGGACGCTGCGCTTCCATGAGAGTTTATTAACACAAAATTACACCAAAAGGACAAATCTATGAAGAACGAAGCTTTAAACGCACTAATAGAGGCCATAAACAAAGCCATTAAGAATAGAGACAGTGAAGCGTTAAAATCCAGCATTGAGAATGACTGGGATGGGAAGACATGCTTGTACTCAGTAACGGATGATACCATCAAAGACATCGTGAGATTCAGCTATAATACATTAGGTTATGAAGCAAACCTAAATTGGATAGATGTTTCTCAGGTCACTAATATGTCAAGACTATTTGCGTATAGTCAGTTCAATGGGGATATAAGTGGATGGGATGTATCTCACGTCACCAATATGAGCGCTATGTTCAGAGATAGTAAGTTTAACGGCATTATTGGCAAATGGGACGTTTCTAATGTTACGGATATAGATAGAATGTTCTCTGGCAGCGTTTTTAACAGAGATATTAGCAATTGGGATGTCTCCAAAGTCACTGATATGCAATGTATGTTTGCAGATAGCGGCTTTAACAGAGACATTAGCAAATGGAATGTTTCCAATGTCACCAATATGTGTATGATGTTTTATCATAGTTCTTTTAAGAGAGACATTCTCAATTGGGACGTTTCTAATGTGGCTGATATGAACAGTATGTTTGCTCGGAGTCACTTTAATCAGGATATAAGTACATGGAATGTATCTTCCGTAAAAAATATGAGAGGGATGTTTCAGGGAAGTAAGTTTACCCGGGATATAAGCAAGTGGGACGTTTCAAATGTTGAAGATATGAGAACCATGTTTTCATATAGTGATTTTAATGGAGACATCAGCAGATGGGATGTCTCCAATGTAAGAAATATGAGAATGATGTTCATGTGCAGCAAGTTTAACGGCGATATATCAAATTGGAACGTATCTAAAGTTACAGATATGAGATGGATGTTTTCTTGTAGTTATTTTAGCGGCGACATAAGTAATTGGAATGTGTCATCTGTTAAATATATGGATTCAATGTTTGAATGGGGCAACTTTAATGGAGATATAAGCAAGTGGGATGTGTCTAATGTGACAGATCTGGATAGAATGGGTATGTTTGGGTAGTGGTACAAAAGATAAATCTATGAAGAACGAAGCTTTAGATACCGCAATATCAACACGTGATGAACGCGTATTAGAACGAATAAGACATATACAGCATATAAATGAAAGTGAAGCATATAAAAAATACAGTGTAGTTTTGACTGATGCTGAGAAGGCAATGTCAGTTATAAATGTATTTTATGAAGAACGTTGTAATGGGTTAGAAGAATTGTCGAAAACTTTATATGACATACTAATAGAGAATAAACAGATAGTGGAACAACATATAGCAACTACTGATATTTCAGATAAAAATGAATATCACAGATATACCTTAGCAATAGAGAATGCGCAAGATATATTAGATTGCACACCATTGACAAAACATATTCGCTAATAACATAGAGAATTCAAAACAGCAGTTAAATCTCAAACATTTGCAATTTAATCACAATTTTTTTGTAACTTTGTAATTATGTGTGCATCTGCTGCCCGATATCATCGACAGAAAATATAAATTTAACAACAGACAAAAATGCTATTAAGATTGTATAAAAAACTATTTAACTTCAAAGTTAAATTTGAAAGTTTAGACCTTATTTTGTCAGACGATGAATTTGAAGAACCAGAACTTAATCTTGACATTCACATTGAAAACATCCAGAAAACCACATACATAAATGGGTTAAGAAAGAAAGTTACAGAAACTCTTGAGAAAAAAGATCAAAAGGCATTCAAAGACATTATTGAGAATAAGTGGGATGGCGAAACAGTGTTTTATCCAGCAACTAACGAGAATGTTAAAGACATCATTGAATTTAGTATTAAAGCATTAGGTTATGAAGCTAACTTAAACTGGATAGATGTTTCATGTGTTACTAATATGTCAAGACTATTTGAATACAGTAATTTCAATGGTGATATAAGTGGATGGGATGTGTCTAATGTTACCGATATGAGCTCTATGTTCAGAAAAAGTAAGTTTAACGGCAATATTGGCAAATGGGACGTTTCCAATGTTACTAATATGTCTTATATATTTTGTCTAAGCCCTTTTAACAGAGATATTAGCAGGTGGAATGTCTCTGATGTCATAAATATGCAAGGTATGTTTGCGCATAGCAGCTTTAATAGAGACATTAGCCAATGGAATGTTTCTAGTGTCACTAATATGTGTGCAATGTTTGCACATTGTCCCTTTAACAGAGACATCAGCAATTGGAATGTTTCCAATGTAGCTGATATGGGCAATACATTTGCTCGAAGTCACTTTAACCAAGATATAAGTAACTGGAATGTATCTTCAGTGAAATCTATGAAAGGGATGTTTTCAGAAAGCAAGTTCACAGGGAATATCAGCAACTGGGATGTTTCTAATGTCTCCAATATGTCTTGGATGTTTTCTTCTTCAAAATTTAACGAAGATATTAGCCTATGGAACGTATCAAATGTGAAAGACATGTCATATATGTTTGCTTATAGCGAATTTAATAAGGATATATGCAATTGGGATGTTTCCAATGCTATAACTATGGAAGGAATGTTTTATAGCAGCAAGTTTAATCATGATATTAGTGGATGGCATGTCTCTAACGATACTATCACAACAGACATATTTCAGTATGTCACAAACTACAACCAGCCATTGGGGGCCTGGTACAAAGGTAAAAAGCCTCAAACATTTGCAAATTGATTGCAATATTTTTTGTAACTTTGCAATTATGTGATTTCAAAACTTAAAAAACTAACCTTAAAAATTAAATTATTATGGCAAAAATAACGACAAAAAAAACAACACCTGCGACACCTAGTCGAAGAACCTTTCCGCTACCTTTAGAGGGTAGCTTTAAAGTTTATTTGGAAAATTTTTTGAGTCCCAAGAATGCAAGAGATTACATTTCTTATACGAAAGGAATATTTCGCGGATATAGCAATCTTCAACCTTCATTAAACCTGTTAGCTCCCATTAATCTGTGGTCTATAATTTACCACAAAGACAGAGATATAATTCTTCAAATTATTTTTTCTACAGTATCTACGAATAAGCTAGCATTGAGCATTAAAAATACAAGCCAATATTTCAGTGGTTTTACAAGTTACATGGATTTTATTAGTAATTTTCCATCTAACATACATAGTTCACTAAAAAAAACTTGTAGTGGATGTAATATAATTACACCTGCGCTTTCTCATTTTCTCAATATTATCCAAAACAATCCTACAATTTACTACAGCAAGAACTATTTAAAAAACACTAATTTTCCATTTAGACTAAAGACTCAAAATAGGATAGCCCCCAACAACCAGTATTATTTCCCTATTACACTCATTACAAAATGTGAAGGGCGGAAGAAAAATAAGTTAGGGATATTACCATGCACCACTAATAATAACGTTACGTATAATAGCGTTACAGATTTCTTTAAAAAAGAAGTTTTGAATATCAGATTTCTCGGTTCAAATGGGGGAACCAACCTTCTGGAAATACCTCTGAAAGACATCAGAATTCTTCAAATAACTATACAAAATTCAAAAGTTTCTTTTACGACAAAAAACAAAACATACGATTTATATACAGAAGTAGATCCTACTAAACCAATTCCAAAAGGAGCCATTCAATATAATACAAACAATGGTGTATTAAAATATGCTGAGCCAATTAAACGCAAGAAACTAAAAGATATTGTTATTGACCATGACCCTGAGATAGCATTGGTTATGCAAGCAGCAGCTAATAATAATTGGTTACCAAGATTACGGATACTTACACAAGAAATAGATAACGCTATTCTTAGTTTATGTGGACCATACAACAATCTTGTTAACAACAAGCATAAACATCTATTCCTTAATGGGAAGATTTCTTCCAATGCAACAGATGTCAAGACTCAATTAAAATATGTATATGATTTGTGGGATTATACCAATAAATTTCCTCAATTAGATAAACTACTAATGGATATCGTTTATTTACACACCCAAATGACATTAACAATGATGGACACAACTATTAATGGGCATAAGAATGCAGTCAAAAAAACGCATCCAACATTAAATTCTCCAACACAAATGTTTCCTAACTATTGACCATAAGCATTAATTATCTAGAACACTTAAATATCGAAATGCCCACTCCTAACATTTCAAAATCCAAATACATTAAATACTGCCAGTGCGCAAAGGCACTGTGGTTAATGGTTAATAATCCTGATGCGGCGGAAGAAGACTCTCAGGCAAAAGAGAGGCTTGCCGCCGGACAGGAGGTGGGTGCGCTTGCCCGCGGCCTGTTTGGCAAATATACTGATGTCACCACCCTGAGGGCTGATGGCAACTTGGATATCGCCGCTATGATTGAGCGCACACAAGAGTGCATTAAATCTGGAGTGGGTATTATTTGTGAAGCGTCTTTCACCGCTAACGGATGCTACTGTGCCACGGATATTCTGCGCAAGACTGCTAACGGATATGCAATCTACGAGGTAAAAAGCAGCACATCAAAGGAGGAGAATGATAGTAAGGGCATAGATGAATATCTTCCAGATATTGCATACCAGAAATGGGTGCTCACACAGTGTGGTATTAATGTTACAGGCACATATCTTATCCGCATTAATAGTGGCTATGTAAGGGGTGAAGAGCTTGACATCAAGGAACTATTCAATATTCAAGAAATTGAGGATGACATACTACAAAATGAGTATAGCAAGATAAAAAACAATATAATCGGCATCCAAAATACTCTAAGCAGTAATACAGAACCTGATATAGACCTATGTGAAGGCTGCAACAAACCAAGAAAATGCGAGTTCTTTAAGTACTGCACAAGAAACATTGCATCGCCGTCCGTTTTTGATTTATACAGAGCACAGTTCGGCAAAAAACTAAAACTGTACAAAAACGGCAAAATAAGTTTTGAGGATTTACGCACAGAGAGTGACCTTACAGATTTTCAGCGTATGCAAGTGGAGTGTACTTTACAAAACCAGTCATATATAAACAGTAAAGAAATAGAGAGTTTTCTTTCTCAACTAAGCTACCCTCTATACTTCCTTGATTTTGAAACTCTGCAACAAGTTATTCCGCAATACCCTGGCACAAAACCATATCAGCAGATTCCGTTCCAGTACTCTCTACACTATATAGAGCAAGAAGGCGGAGAGTTGAAACATAAAGAATTTCTTGGCGATTCTGGCACGGATACACGCAGAGCTCTTGCTGAGCGGTTGTGTGAAGACATACCCATGAATGTATGCGTAACAGCATACAACAAATCTTTTGAGTGCACCAGAATCAAAGAGCTTGCAAAGGCATTTCCAGACCTGAAGATTCATCTGGAGAATATACAAGAGCATATAGTTGACTTGTTGGACCCATTCTCAAAAGGCCATTACTATGTTCCTGCTATGGGTGGCTCTACTAGTATAAAACACGTTCTACCTGCGTTGTGTCCAAATGATCCAAGTCTTGACTATCATAATCTTGACCCTCGGTGTCAGAACGGAGCCAACGCCATGACCATATTCCCAAAAATAAAAGACATGGCGCCTGAGGAAGCCGCCGCAAGCAGAGAAGCATTGCTACGCTACTGCGAGCTTGACACATACGCCATGGTCAAAGTTTGGGAGAAACTAGTTACTTCATCTTCATAGCAGCTTCAGTCATCTTGTTAGTGATTTTCATATAACGAGACATCTGAGCTGAAGACATATTACCTTTTGCTTTATCCATCTTAGTGCTATATTCTTCAACTTTTTCCAAAAGAGATGGATATTCTGCCAAAGCACTCATGTCTCCCTTCATTGCTTTCTCCATATATGAGATATACTTATCAACATACTCCTCGTACGAATCTATAAGGGAATCCCAGTCTTCGTCATCTGAAGAGCTGCTATCATCTTTATCATCGTCTGAATTTTTATTAGAATTATATCTATATCCATAGCCATAACCTGATGAAGAACTATTATTGCTGCTAACTGAGGAAGAACTATTATCACTACCGCTGACAGAAGAAGAATTGCTATCATCATCATCTTCTTCCTCGACCTCTTCGTACGCCGATGTCAAACGGAATTCTGCTGGTTTTACATCTCCATGAAAATAAATAAACCATCTAATAGTTCCTGTCTCACCTGCTCTAAGGTTGAGGGCCTCTTTTATGTCATCTGAATAATACATACTCGCAGTTGCGGCTTTCTTTTCTATAACATCTCCAGTTTCATTCAGAATCTCAATACCGAATCCTGCATGAGCAGTTATACCCTGCCCATAATAACCATAAGGCTTAACCCCTTTAATATTAAAGGGCAACTCATTATCGTTACGCTCTATTTCAATAGTAAGAATATCATCATTAATGGTATAATCTTTATAAACCACATCATAAAATTGGCCTAGATAACCTTTAATATTTGTTGTAGCAGGAGTAAGAACTATACTCTCTTCGTCTTCTGACGAACTACCGCAAGATGCAAAAAATATAGCCATCAAAGCAAGTGTAAAATACTTTAGATTTTTCATAGTTATAAAATTTTAAAATTAATCCATAATACCGTAAACTGATAAAGCAATCCAGAAAATATTCCATATTGCAAAAAATAAATTTAGCTTTGACCTAAATATAGGGACAAAACAAAGGGCTGTAATTATTACTATGGCAACAATAAGGAAAATAATAGCGTTTTTAACACTTTCAAACATACCAACAAAGTCCATACGCTGAAGAGCATCAAAAAGACCACCAAAGCCTATCACCAGATAAGCAATAATAACAATGACTTCAAGGACTGGAATTACCCACCATAAACGTCCTTTTTGATTTTTTTGTACTTCTGTACTCATATTTTTTTGATTTAAATTTTATCCTACATCCTTTAAGGCGACTCGGAATTTTCCGTTATTAAAACAATTCTTTCACAAAGGTACAGAACGCCACAACGCAGATGCAATTGCTTTTTATTGCTCTTTCTGAGGCGGAATTTCCCTGTTTTAAAATTTGCAGGAAAATCCATACTTTTGCATAGTCAAACTTTGCTATGGCTCATCCAAATGAATTCTTCAGGCGTTCCGGAAATAAATGACTCTGCACAAACAGAACATCGGGGTTTCTGTGACTATACACTCCTTTATGAAAGCAAGGACGGGTACAGCGTGCTCTACAGAGTGAAGCAAGGTGAGAAGTACTACATTCTAAAGGGCGTAAAACCAAACTTAGGGGACACAACAAGGTATGAACAGCTACTGAAGAGGGAGTGTGAGCTTCTGATGTCAATAGAGAGCATCCATGTGGTTGACTGCCACGGAATGATTGAGGATGAGAGGTTAGGCGCTTGCATCCTGATGCAATACATTGACGGCATCACACTTAGCCAGTGGCTGAAAAAGAAACAATCATTTAAGGATAAACGCAGGATAGCGGACGAACTGCTTGATGCAGTTTCTGACCTGCACTCACACCAGATTATCCATAATGACATCAAACCTGACAACATACTGATAACACGGAGCGGCAGCCATGTGAAAATTGTGGATTTGGGGCTCTCAGACAATGATTCCTACATCTGCCATGGAAGAGGCTTCACTGACGATTACGCCGCACCTGAGCAGCTTAAAAACGGCTCTTCTGACACTCACACAGATATATGGAGCACTGGAAAGATACTCTCTGAGATATTTGGAGTCGGAAGATACTCTTACGTTATCAGAAAGTGCATGCGTAAAAATCCTAACAGACGCTACAGCAGCATATCTGACGTTAAGAACGCCTTACGGGGCACTGACACACTAATCAAATTGTTCATTATAGTCATTGCAATTATTGCAACCAGTGTTTTTGTAACTCTTTTAATCAACTCCCATAATAAGGCAATACAAGAGGAGCTGCATGAAGTAAAATCAAACATTGAAGCCGTAACTAAAGGAATAGACTCAACATCAAAGAATCTTGACTCCATTTCAAAAAGAGTTGAGATCAAGGAGCTGACCGCAGAAGAGAAGAACTACAATATCTGCGTGGGAAGGATGAAGCAATACAATGACTCACTTACAAACGAGGCGTTAAAGGCTATTGAGAAGTGTGAGTGGACCTGCTTTGTAATGATTGAACAGCAAAAATACCATAAGCTGTCATTCCTTAACAGGGATAAGTTTGCACCGTCAGATAAAGAGTTGAAAGAGGCTTACTACAAAGAGTATGAGAATTACTACATATACTGTTATGAGAAGATAACCAAACGTGCCGAGGAGCTTAAAATCCCAGCTGCCGGCGATGCTTACAACGCTGGCCAGATAAGCAGAGCGGAGCTGGATTCCATAAACAATATATTCTCTAAGTGTTGTAACCGGAATTTAGAAATACAGTGAAAACGGAAATCAGAGTGCAGTAAAAACAGAAACAATGATACAGAGAATTTGGCAACAACGATACAGTAAA
>ONEZ01000028.1 GCA_900316995.1 uncultured Bacteroidales bacterium
TGAACTGAAATACAATCAGTCTGCGGAAACCGCTATATCTCAGATTAAACAGAAACGCTATACCCAGCCACTTCAAGGTTATACGGGAAACGTGTTGCTGGTAGGAATAAACTACGATAAACAGACTAAAAAGCATAGCTGCGTTATTGAGTCCATAGTGCTTTAATAAATTATTGTTCTATTCCAAGAACTGCACAAGAGATAATGGATAGGATTGGTGTATCAAACCAGACTGCAAATAGAAAGCGGCATATTCTACCACTTGTTGAAATGGGCGTTTTGGAGATGACAATACCAGAGAAACCTAACGACAGAAACCAGAAGTATCGTAAAGTAAGAAAGCAGGCAACACAGTAACTTCACGAAACTTATCCGCTATAGAGTGACGTGATGCAGACTGGTATCCCTGTATAGAAAATTATAATAGCACCCGTGACTATGTTCAGTTTGTAGTTTGTGAGCTATGATGTTGCGGTGAGTACGTAAATAAAGAGGGTGACTAAAACTTAGCCACCCTCTCTTTTTGTAGTAGTGAGTATTTTTTACTGGTCTGCTTTAACTGCCCCCATAACATAATTAAGACGGATTACATTTTCGTTTAACTTATCCCCACGTCTTCCAATAACAATTGCCTCATTTCGTATTCCTAGTCCAAAATACATTGAAGAAAAAGAAGTAGAAACATCACCCACATCAGAATCAAGACGAGTTGATCTGACAACGGTCAAACCATTTGCTTGTTCAGTGGTTCCAAGTTGTTTGTTCTCAACCCAATCATAATGCACCGGTATCCATTTTGATTCGATATTTTTATTGGCGTCATTATCTAATTTTGTTGTAACTTTGTTATCTTTTGTCTTTACAACAGTTACACGGTACCAATTTTTAAATGGCATAACGATGGTTTCTGTTTGTGTTGCCTTGTCGATAAAAATTGTTGCCGTTGCTGGATCTGTTGACACAAACAATTGTTCAATCACTTTTTGATTTTGTCTTAAATCAACATAACCATACGCGGTACCAACAAATCTTGTATCATAAACAAAATCGCCGGAAACAATATCCGCTGGACGCCCCCCAGCATAGACAAATTTATCTTCCTTTTTTGTTTCTTTATTTGTAAATGTTACAGAACCGATATCAGAATATATTAAACCAATAGGGGAACCTTTTGAATACCAATCTACCACATGTTTATTTGTTTGGAATTGTGCAGTACCATTTGTCGATTTCTCATCAACACGCTTGTAAGTAACATCTGCTTTACCACCAGATTTCATATCTATAAAATTATTTACTTGTGTCGTATTTTCGTCTTTTGTAAATCTGTACCAAGATTTATCGTCACCTGCCATATAAAACTTTGCACTTGGGACATCGTATATGTGTTTCATGAATGTATCCTCTTGTGTTGTCTGTTCATCGCCTTGGGCAGCAGGCTCTTTCTTGCTGCATCCTGATGCCAATAAAGCAAGGCCTAAAAATAAATATAAATGTAATGATTTCATATTGTTACTCCTTTTGTTGAACTCATTTGGCAAATTTAGTTTTATGTAGGCAAAATGCAAATATTTGCGACCGTCTATGTTAAACACTTTGTAAATTTCTGATATTGAGCCCAATGATGGAATGTGTTAATGTGATTTAACTAAATTTTATTAGCAGAATTGGCTTCGCAGGTTGCAATTGCTGGCGGCTTCTTGTGCGATACTGCAAAATTTATGAGATGCTTCGGGGCTGCGCCCCTCAGCATGACGTGCGGGAGTCACTTTAACTCCACCGGTATGGTGATGTCCTGCAGTAATACATACAGGTGCTCATGCTCGCCGCTGATTATATAGGGTGATGGTGGCACGCCAAGGGTGCGGCAGGCTGTGCGGATGGTTTTGTTTATGTCCCAAAGGCAGTCTTTCATGCGCTTGGGAGGCTGCTCGATATTTATTGCATACACTGCCTGCATCAGTTGTTCAAAGAGTGCGCTATCAAATTTTAGTACATTACATTCTGGGTTGTGGTATTTGTCAATAAGATACATCAGATATATCACAAATGAACTTCGATGCGCAAACCGCACCTGTAGGCTACGCTCTGCGGTTTTGAAATAGAGGACGTAGCGCCCGTTGGTTTTCAGACGGCCGGTAACGTTGCCCTGCCTGCAAACCTCAATTCTTACTGGAGATTTCTGAGCTATAAGGAGCGGGTTCACACATTCTGCAAAACGTGTGAACTGGCTTTTGTTCAGGTGTGCGGAGAACTGAATAAGGGCGTCAATGTCAATGGCGGAGTAGAGTAGCAGAAGCTTTGAGTATGCATCCTTGCTCTTGCCGGCATTGCGTACAAGCAGCTCAAGCTGGCCGAGCAGGGCCACCCTTGCGTTGTGAGATAGTATGTCTTTACTTTGAACCGCCATGATGTGCGCATTTACAGATGTTACACCCGTTTATGCGCATAGTTCAAAAAAGTAACCATCATCAACGCAAGAAAAAAACGGGGCTTCGTCTGCTATGTGTGCCGCAAATCAAGGTTCTGGTAAACCTACTCAAAAAGCACAGACAGCCACAAAGCCCACGCTGTATGCAGACCTTAGTGACATTACGCCACTGAGATATACACATACCCGTGAGACATTCATCGCCGCCTTGTTCTGTTTTGAGTTGAATTTACCAGATTCTGATTTGCCAGAACAAGAGCGTAAACAAACGCCTTATTTTGTGCAAATTTAAGCATTTAATTTTGATTTTTGCAGTGCTTGGTGTATCTTTGCATAAACATTTGCGTGATGATTAGGAAAAGGAAGTATAATATTGGTTATGCGCTCAGTGGCGGTGGGGTGAAAGGGTTTGCCCATGCGGGGGCGCTACAGGCACTTGAAGAGCATGGTATCCACCCCGATGTTATTGCCGGCACAAGCGCAGGAAGTGTAGTGGCGGCACTCTATTCGGCAGGCTACAAGCCTAATGAGATAAGCGAGATATTTAAGGAGCAGGGCGGATTTATGAACTTTGCATCAATAGTTCTGCCGTCGGCAGGGCTCTTTAACCCGTCTAAGTTTATGCAGTTCCTAAAGTCAAAACTTAAGGAGAAGAACGCATCGTATGTGAATATAGAGAACCTTCCAATACCTATAAGGGTGGTGGCGTCTGATTTAGACAACGGTAAGAGCGTGGTGTTCTCAAAAGGGGAGATAGTGCCAAGAGTTATGGCGTCTGCCACGGTGCCTATAGTGTTTGTGCCCACCGTTATTGACGGAGTACACTATGTGGATGGCGGCGTGTTCAAGAATTTTCCTGTAAGCGTTATACGCAGGGAGTGCAGCAAGGTTATAGGTATAAACGTGAGCCCTCTTGTGGCTTCAAAATACAAGCAGACCATTCTTGACATAGCACAGCGCTCATACGAGTTCATGTTCAGGGCAAACACTATGCTGGAGCGTCGCAGGTGTGACCTCTTAGTGGAGGTGGGTGACGCCCTCAAGTACGGTACGTTTGACCTTGAGCGTCTTGATGATATTTTTGCTCTTGGCTACGATGCCATGACTAAAGCTCTAAGTGACAAGAAGTTCACTGTTTAGTGTTAGAGTTGTAGAAAAACAGATGCTGTTTTTTTGTAAATTTTTTCTGAAATATTTGTAAGAATAAAAAAAACGCTTTATCTTTGCATCGCTTTTGACAAGCAAGACCTCTTTTGGTGTGGTAGTTCAGCTGGTTAGAATGCCGCCCTGTCACGGCGGAGGTCGTGGGTTCGAGCCCCATCCACACCGCAAAAACGAATTGCAAAACGCAGTTCGTTTTTTTGTATCATGGAAGTTATACAGAGCTTTACAATTGACCACACACGCCTGAAACCAGGCATATACGTATCTCGTGAAGACAAGGGGTTCACTACGTTTGATTTGCGCATCACAGAACCCAATAAGGAGCCGGCTGTGGCATCGGCGGCAATGCATAGCTTAGAGCACCTTATGGCCACATGGTTCAGAAACTCAAGAGTAAAAGATGACGTGGTTTACGTGGGTCCTATGGGATGCCTCACAGGTATGTATATTATTATGACAGGGGCATACACAGTGGAGGATATGCGCTGTCTTACCATCGAGTGCCTTAAATGGATTCTTGAGCAGGATTCTGTGCCAGCCACCACTCCAGATACTTGTGGAAACTATTTGCTCCATGATTTGCCCATGTGCAAGTGGGAGAGCGCACGCTACTTAAAACGCCTTGAGAACGATTTTCACTCAGAATACACAAAACTTCATATCACACTCAGTGACGGCAAGGTGTTTGCCGACGCTTAAAAAACTTACACACTATGGACTACGTACAGGAAATCAACAGACTCCGTAAAGAGAAAAACGCCATTATCATGGCTCACTATTATCAGGAAGCCCCTATTCAGGATATTGCTGATTACGTGGGTGACAGTCTTGCACTGGCTCAATGGGCTGCCAAAACAGACGCCTCCATAATAGTGGTTTGTGGTGTGCATTTCATGGGTGAGACCGCCAAGATACTCTCACCTGATAAGAAGGTGCTTATTCCTGACGCTGAGGCAGGTTGCTCGCTTGCAGACAGCTGTCCTGCTGATAAGTTTGCTGAGTTTATCAAGCAGAACCCTGGTCACACGGTAATTTCATACGTAAACACTTCAGCTGCAGTAAAGGCTCTTACAGATATAGTGGTTACGTCAACCAACGCCCGCAAGATTGTGGATTCCCTGCCCGCTGATGAGAAGATTATCTTTGGCCCTGACCGTAACCTTGGAAACTACATTAACAGCGTTACAGGTCGTAATATGCTGCTTTGGGACGGCGCCTGCACTGTGCATGAGCAGTTCTCAGCAGAGAAGATCATTGAACTTAAAAAGCAATACCCCGATGCCAAGGTTCTTGCTCACCCAGAGTGTAAAAAGCCGGTGCTTCTGCTTGCAGACTTTGTGGGCTCCACCCAAGCTATTCTGAACTATGCGGGAAAGGTTGATGATAAGCAGTTTATTGTGGCCACAGAGAGCGGAATACTTCACAAGATGCGTCTTGCATACCCTGAGAAGGAGTTTATACCGGCACCACCTGCTGATAGCACTTGCGCTTGCAATGAGTGCGCCTATATGCGTCTTAACACAATGGAGAAACTCTATAACTGCCTTAAGAATGAGACTCCAGAGGTGACTGTGGATGAGGCTGTGGCTCGTGAGGCGGTTAAGCCGATACTCAGGATGCTGGAGCTGTCAAAGTAGTGTTTATTGCGAGACTCTTCGCTACGCTCAGAGTGACGTTAGTCAGACCATTCCGCTGTCTCCATTAGTCGTACAATATCTTCTGTTATGTAGTCTGCCACAGGGGCTATTGAGTCTTTGTTAGGGCGGTTGTTAAAGTAGAGGGCGCCACGCAGAAAATGCTTTACGCTATCTGTAAGCAGGAACTGCACCTGCGATGCGGCGTTCCCTTTAATCTGATACAGAATGCCGTACATCTTTTTATCAGGATTCTCAAACGGCTGCTCCGTTATGGCGTCGGCCTTAATCACGTGTTTATATACAAAGTTTCTGGAATCTTCTGAAATCTCGTAAAAGTTGCCGTCAATATTCTTATAACTGCAATATATCCTTGCGTTGTAATTAGGATATACAATGTCAAAAAAGTCATCATCGCCAGCCTTGGGCACAATAACCGCCACATTCTTAGGGTACTCAAACTTCACAGGCTCCTTAATATGAGCCGTGTCGTAGCTCTTAGGTGTAAGCTCAATCCTAAAATATCCGCGAGGCTTGGGTGTGTATGTGGTACACGATGCCAGAACCGCCACCTCCAGAACCGCCAGTAATATTTTACTCGTTTTTAACATCGGGGTTAAGAATGGTTAACTTAATGCTTTTAATGCGGCGCTTGTCGGCTGACACTATCTTGAAACGGTAGTTCTTATAGTCAATCTCAGTCTCCTGCGCAGGAATCTCACCTTGCAGCTCCAGAATGAATCCGCCAAGGGTCTCCGCCTCGCCGGCGTCCTTTTCAAACTCCTCACTTGGAATGTCTGTTATGCGGAAAAAGTCTCCAAGCGGAATTTTCGCCTCAAACAGGAAGTTGTTTGCATTTATGCGGGCATAGTTTTTATCGGCGTCATCATACTCATCATCAATGTCGCCCACAATTTCTTCCAAGATGTCCTCCATTGTAATTATACCAGCCGTGCCGCCAAACTCGTCAACCACAATGGCTATATGTGTCTTGGTCTTCTGAAACTCCTCAAGCAGCTCGTTAATGTGTTTGGTCTCAGGTACAAAATGGGCCTCACGCACTATGCTTTGCCATTTGAATTCGGGCTCTCCAAGGTGCGGCAGCAGGTCTTTTATGTAGAGTATGCCTGTAATGTTGTCAAGGTCATCATGGTAGATAGGCATACGTGAGTATTCGTTCTTGTTAATGGTGCGTATGACGTTCACAAACGATGCTGTGTCTTCTATGGCTATTACGTCCACACGCGGGGTCATGGCGGCGGCTGCGTTAACATCGCCAAAGCGGATTATGCCCTCAAGCAGTTCCTTGTCCTCCGTAATGTTATCTTGAGTGGCCTCAAAAGCCTGCTCTATCTCATCCATAGTTATGGCGGAGCCGTGCTTTTCCACCTTGTGTGACACCTTGCTGAGTGGCTTTACAAGCAGTGTGGATATGGGGTGGAGCATCACCTCAAACACTCGCATGGGGTAGGCGGCAAAACGGGCGAACTTTAGGTTATTGCTGCTTGCGTATATCTTAGGCAGGTTCTCTCCAAAAAGCAAGAGAAGGAATGTTATAAGCACTGTCTCCACTAAGAATGAGAGCAGCGGACTGCCTGAAAAATCAAACAGGTGTGTGAGCAGAGTGGCGGATAGCACCACTATGGCCACGTTTACCAGATTATTCGCAATAAGTATGGTTGAGAGTAGGTGAGGTGTGTCTGCGCACAGTTCCAACACCACTTGGTCTCGTTTAGTGCCGCTGCTGCGCAGTTCCTCCATATCTTTGGGCTCAAGTGAGAAGAATGCTGTCTCCGATGCGCTCACAAAGGCTGACATCATTATCAGCAAAATTATGATAACCCCTAAAATTATGTTTACACCCATAGTGCGCTTTCCTTTAATATTTCGCAAAGATACGGATTTTTCAAACTTTCCGATACTTCTGATTCTTGCTGTTAGGCTTTTCTGGTTCTGTCATTTCTATAAAGCCATGTTCAAGTAGTGGCTTTATGAACTTGTTTATATTTGTGGGATGATAACTATAGCCAATATGTTCAAGTATCTCCCTTGCACTTCTTGGAATACTACAGAACTGTATGATATCTTTTTGAGTTCCATTGAGTGTTTTATATGCTGTATGGATAGCCCCTACTTCATTATCTCTATCATCTCTATCATTCGGATTCGTATTGATTTTGTTCAAATTACTTTTATCCAGGTGTTTATCTCTGTCATCTCTATCATTTTTAGTATCAGTTTCCCCTACATTTCTACGCTCTACCGTTACTACAAACTCATTAAGCGTCTCGTCGTTCACGAACTTTATATCAGGAGTAAATTTCAAGGCTCTGGTGATACCACTTCCGGCACCGGTATATGGCAGTAAATTGATACCATGATTGAAAAGCAACTTGTTCCTTGGCACAGATGCGCCATGCTTAATGCTTTCCATACTGACCCCCTCTGGCAATAGTCCTGGGCTATGAATCTCTATTCTATTGTCAAAGATGAATACCCGCAAAGGTGCTTCTATTACATACGAGCGATGTAGTATTGCATTCGTAACAATCTCTGACAGGCTGGCGATTGAAACCTCCAACTCGCCTTGACTGTTAAAGTCCTTTCCCACTTGCTTCCTGCGAAGATTTCTGGTCAGAAATGAAATGATATAGTTGTACAGGTGTACGGCATTGCCGTCAGCATCATTCCCACTCTTATCGCGGAACTCTGTGCCCCCAATGCTGTTGCCCACAAAGCTGACACATCTAACAGTAAATGCAGGCAGCCAACGTTGAGGGTATTTCCCCATCAACATCAAGGCGGCCATAGTCAATGTGCCATCTTCCAATATTAGACCGTTATTCTTTAAAATGCCCTCTGGCGTTTGGCTAAGAACACCAGTAATTTCGTCAAGACTTCTATGCCTCAATTCTATTATAGATAACTGCTGTCGCTCAAAATTGCTGCGGAACCGGTTGAGTAAGTAGTCACGTAAGGTATTCTCATCCAAATCCTTAATACTGGTGCCATTCACAGGCATATTATCTGGATGCATCTGTCCATTCTCCATCAGCATAGCTATCAGTTCGGCATTATCAAACACTTTGCGTTTGTCTGCTCCCTGTTTCACCCACACTATTCCCTTGCTGTCACGATAAGGCTTGTTTCTTCCTTGCTTGACTGTAGTCACCACAATGACACCGTCCTCCATCTGAACATTCTCGATGTCAAGCAGAATCTGTGGCACTACACCTTCTGACGCCAGACTTCCCAATAAGTTTGTAGTCTCTTGCACCTCCACAAAGGAGAGGGGATTGATGCGTCCTGTCTTGTCGTCAATACCCACCACAATCATTCCGCCACGGGAATTGCTCAGTGCCACCATCTCGCAACTCACATCATACTTGTTATCGCGAGTCACACGCTCCTTAAACTGCACTCGCGTCTGTTCTGCCGTATCTCTTAGCCTCAGTATGTCTTCTTTTGTCATATATCTTACGTTTTAGGTGACCTTGCGCGGTATTGCTATTTTTTTTGACTATAAAGATACGAATAACTTTCTAAAGCGATGCACTATAAATTAAAAAGATGCTCCCCAAGCCTTGTGTGGGCTATTACGTAGATATATTCTGTGTTAATCTTAAAAAATTGCTTCTTTGTTACATACTTTTTATGTAACTTTGCAGCTGCAATGCAAAGATGCCGACAGTTCGTTTAGACCATCCTGTCGTAAAACAAAACTAGGCTTGTAATGGTGCTTGTAACAAGGTACTGCTTAGGCTGTGTTTTGTTGCAAGCAGTTGTTTTTTATTTAGTGTGTATGTTCAAGATTAAGAATAGAATAGAGTTTGATACAGCCCATTACCTTAGCGGATATGAAGGTAAGTGCGCCAATATCCACGGGCACCGCTATAAATTGGTGGTTTCTATATGTAGTGAGAGTCTGCGCTCAGAAGGGCACTCACGTGGCATGGTGGAGGATTTTAGCATAATTAAGCATGTGCTTAAAGATGTGGAGGCCTTTTTTGACCACAAACTGCTTATAGAGGATAATGAGGACGGACGTCATGTGGCTGAGGCTCTAAAAGCAATGCCAAACGGCTTTGAGATTGTGATGATGCCGTTCCGCCCTACTTGTGAGGAGATGAGCCGCTACATTTTTGAGATGCTACGCTCAAAGGGGCTTGCGGTTAGTGAGGTGGAGCTGTTTGAGACACCAAATAATAGTTGCGTTTATTCAATTTAGAAATTCGATTAACCGAATAACCGAATAACCGATTCACCATTATAATGAAAGTAGTTGAAAAGTTCATATCAATAGACGGTGAGGGGCCTACGGCAGGCGCACTCTCTGTTTTTGTGCGGTTTGCAGGGTGTAATCTGCGCTGTGCATGGTGTGACACATCTTACGCATGGGACACTACTGCTGATACTGTGGATATGACTGCATCGGAGATAGCTGATTATATTAAGGCTTCTGGGATAGGGCATGTTACCATAACAGGTGGAGAGCCACTGTTACAGCCAGGTCTTACAGGGCTGCTCTCACGTCTTGCAGACTACGATGTTCATATTGAGACAAACGGCGCCATTCCTGTGGAACAGTTCAGGATAGGAGACAATATACATTTTGTGATAGATTACAAACTGCCTGACAGTGGTATGGAGGGGCGTATGCACCTGCCAAACCTGGCATCGGCGAGGAAAACAGACGCCTACAAGTTTGTAATAGCTTCAGAGCGTGATTTGGACAAGGCGGTTGAGGTAGTGCGCAAGTACAGGCTTGATGAGACCACACAAGTATATTTCAGCACAGTTTACGGAAAATTCGCTCCTGCCCAAGTGGTGGAGCGTATGAAACTTGAGAAATTTGATAAAATTAAGTTGCAGTTGCAGCTGCACAAATTTATTTGGGACCCTCAAAGGAGAGGTGTATAGTTGAGACTCCTGAACTCCCAAACTCCTAAACTCCTAAACTCATATAATATGAATACAGAGAAAATTAAAGAACTGACTCGTGAGTTTTTGATAGCCCTTGGGGAAAACCCTGACAGAGAGGGCTTGCGTGAAACGCCTGAACGTGTGGCACGTATGTGTGAAGAGGTTTTCCGTGGTATAGCCTACACAAATGAGCAGGTTGCTGAAAAGTATGCCAAGACATTTGAGGCTGACGATATGTGCGTGCCCAGATACGGAAACTACGTGGTGGTTAAAGATATTCCTGTGTTCAGCTATTGTGAGCACCATATTGCACTTATGTACAATATGAAGGTCTCTGTGGTTTATAAGCCTAAGGATAAGGTGATAGGGCTCAGCAAGATAGCCCGTATTGCAGAGATGGTGTGTCGCCGTCTGCAACTGCAGGAGCGTATAGCCACAGATATAGCCCAAATTATATCTATGGCTACAGGCAGCCCCGATGTGGCGGTGTACGTGGAGGGGGAGCATAGCTGCATGGCTGCACGTGGCATAAAGAAAATCGGAGCCAAAACTGTAACCACCATTATGCGTGGAGGTTTTGAGTCTGACTCCGCTATGCGTACAGAGGCTATGATGCTTCTGCTTGGCAGTTCTAAGCAGCCTA
Organism: uncultured Bacteroidales bacterium; assembly: GCA_900316995.1. GTDB lineage: Bacteria > Bacteroidota > Bacteroidia > Bacteroidales > Paludibacteraceae > Enterocola. Next base: position 10,796 of record ONEZ01000028.1, read on the forward strand.
CCTCTTTAGAGTGAAGTGCCCTGACGTTATCTTGTCAAGTTCCTCATTTATAATTACAAACCAGTAATCTGTCATAGGCATTGGGTGACCGTTATAAGTTCCGTCCCAGCCGTTGAAATCAATAGCTTTGGCAGAGTATAGCAGTTTGTGGTAGCGGTCATAAATCTGCACTATGGCTGTAGGGTAGTACTCCAAGCCCTTAACATTCCACAGATCATTAACGCCGTCGCCGTTTGGAGTAAAGAATACCATTGGCTCCACAGGCACTGGTATAATTGAGAATTTGCCAGTAGATGCGCAGGTGTTGGCATCGGTGACCATAATGGAGTGGTCTCCTATGGTCAGACCTTCAATAACCGCACTCTCATATATTTTGCTGTCAACCTGATATTTGAAAGGAGCTGTGCCCGTTAAGACTTGTACAGTGGCGTTTCTGCCTTGTGTCTCAACCTCAAACTCAGGATTAGGATTTACTGTAAGCGTCAGAGTTACAATACTGTCACAGCCTGTAACCAGTGATTTCACGGTCTGTGTCTTGGTTATGGTTCCCGCTTCTGCTGTCTCTTCAGCTGTAACCACAAAACCATTCTTGTCATAGCTCTTGCCGCTGCAAATCTCGTCATCAACCTTTTTGTACAGTCTTGGATCCACGTTAAGTGTAAGCGTCACAATGCTGTCACACCCTGTTACTAAAGAAGATATTGTCTTAGTCTTGGTTATGGTGCCGCCAGCCTCAGTCTCCTCTGCTGTGGCGGTAAAGCCGTCTTTGCTGTAGGCTTCGCCTTGGCATACCCTGTCAGTAGTTTTGCCGTACAGCCTTGGATCCACATTAAGTGTTAGCGTTACAATGCTGTCACAGCGTGTTACTAAAGATGGTATGGTCTTTGTCTTGGTAATGGTGCCGCCAGCCTCAGTCTCCTCTGCGGTGACAGTAAAGCCGTCTTTGTTATATTCACTGCCCTGACATACGCGGTCTTTAACTGTGCCGTAGAGAATTGGGTTCACAGTAAGGTTGAAAATCTCCTCTTGTGTCAGACCTGGCTCCACCGATGTGCAGATTAGTGTAATATCATCTATGGCAAAGGCGTTACCATCTTCTGCTGTGACTACATCACTAAAGTCTATGTGGTTATTTGTATAATCGTATGTTGACGTGATGTCAAAACTATATTCATGCCACTCATTATCACCATTAAGCGTTACATCTCCTGACCCTATGGGACGGCCAGGTCCGTTACCAAGCAAACTCAGCCTCAAAACAGGTGTGTTTGTAAAAGAGGCCCCCGTGGCCCAGAATGTGAGTTTGTAAGTCTTGTCCTTCTTAAGGCCTTCTGTGGTGTATATTTTAAGGGCATAGGGTATAGGTGTTTTTGTGGATCCTTTTGCTAAGAAACAGTATTGTCCTCCATGCGGACCGCTTCCCCATGCACCTGAATTAATCATAAAACTTCCGTTCTCATTCACCGTAGGCATGGTTGTATTTACACCGTAGCAGTCATAGTCACTCTCAATCCCAGGATATGGGCATTCCGTTGAAACATCTTCAAAGTCACCGTTCTTAATAATATTCCTTTGCAGTGTGCCGTCTTTTGACTTCACTATGTTGCAGGTGTATGTGAATTTGCCTGCGGAGGTGGCATCGATGGTGAGACTGCGCTCATTGCCCACTATCTGAGTGCCGTCTGACCACTCATAGCTCAGACCCTCTGTCTCTGCAGTGAGAGTCACAGGGGTGTTCTGGCAGGTGACCTCATCATGATATATAGGATCAAGTTTACATGTCTTAACCTCAATTTCAAATTGCTCAGTAGTGGTTATTGGAATGTTTATACGGTGGAAATCAAAGTCATCAAGAGCCAGATCATTACTTAACCAGTTTTGATGTTCATCCACCATTATCAGGGTTATTTCTGAGCAGTCTTCTGGAATTGTAAGAACATATCCAGTACCATACTGTTTCCAACCACCATCAGTCATTGTTGTTTTAGGAATCAGTACGGATGTTTGCCCGTTAATTGTATATTTTACAGTAATTTCAGCCTGGTCTGTTACACATATTGTGTTGGCCCAATAGGTGAATTGGTATGTTTCATCTTTCTTAAAATCACCAGTCAGGGTTGCTATATAGAATGGAACTATTGTCACTCCGGCATCCTGACCGTCAATATCAAGCAGGTAATTGCCGCTGTGAGGTGTGATGCTTGTTGCTGCAAATGGTTTGTGCGCCACTCTAAGCCAGCCACGTGCGTCTTGGTAGCTTGTAGGGAAGTCCTCGTCAACATTGAAACACTTGAAATCAGTAGTGAATCCAGGGTACGGACATTCTGTTGATACATCTTCAAAATCAGGGTTCTGAATAAGGTTTTGTCCTACTCCGCTATTGCTGGTGGTTACTATACAAGTGTAGTTCTCTGTACCCTCTGCTGTAGGTGTGATGGTAAGGGTAGGGTCTGTGCTGCCGTCTGACCATTTGTATGATATACCTGTGGTTGAAGGCTTAAGGGTGATGCTCTCATCCACGCATACTGTTTCATAGTGGTGGGGTGAGTCTGTTTTAACATGGAGCGTAAGAGTTACAATGCTGTCACATCCGGTAACTTTTGATTGAGTGTTTAATTTGAACGTGAAAATCCCGCCTTGTGAAGTCTGGTCTCCTGAGATGTTAAAGCCATTCTCTGTGTAAGGCTCCCCCTTATTCACAGTGGCTGAGATATTTGTATTTAGGGTTGGATTCACAGTGATGTTAAAGGTCTCCGTTACGGGCGATGTAAGCCCTGCCACGGTAACCGTACAAGTATGTGTTAATGGCTCAGCCTTAGTTGGCTGAATTGTAAGTGTTTGGTTCGTGGAACCGTCATCCCAGCGATATGATGTACCTGTGTTTGTAGGTGTAAGAGTGAGAGTGTGGTCTTGGCACACTTTTTCATTATGCTCAACAGGCGGTGCAGTGCAGTCTTTTACTACCACAGGGAATGTTTCTGTGGTTACATCGTCGTCTGTCTTTATCTCCGCTCCAAAGTAGATGTCATCAAGAGCGAAGTCATTACCCTCTGATACGGTGTTGAAATTTACAAGATATATATGACACCAGCTGTAGTCTTTTGTGGCTGTGTATGTGGCCTTAAATTCATTCCATTGCCCCAAAGTTTTTTCTACAGTAAATGAACTTAGCTCTCTGCCGCCTTGCATATCTTCATTTTCTATAACAAATTTTAGTTTTGCGAGAGAAGCCTGACCGTGTTTCTGATATTCTATATCTATGTTTGCAGCCCATACGCTAAACTGATATGTTACACCAGCCTTAAGTTTTAAATCCCTTGCCTGCCATATTCTTGCGTTTGGGTCATTTCCGCCATCCACTACAAACATATAGTTTCCACTGCGAGGTGGCGTGTTATAGAAGTAGGCTGTTTTAACGTTGTTTGCGTTTGTGGCGGTGGTTGTACATCCAAAGCCAATGTTTACACCTGTATTGTCAAAATTTTGGTATTGGTATTTTATCCAGTCACCCATTTTGTTTTGTTCACTGTATTTCACGTTGTTTGGTGCAAACTCAAAACCGCCAAGGCTTATAAGGTTATCTGTATCAGTGGAGCCTCCCTTTTTGGTAACCTTGCAGGTGTATGTGTTTGCACCTAATGAGGTGGGGCTGGCAGTTACGCTCTTGGTAGTGGTGCCGGAAAGCCCAGTGGCAGGTGTCCACTCGTAAGTGTCGCCTGTAGTGTTTGTAGTAAGGGTGGTGCTTGAACCTTTGCAAATTTCTACTGACTGGTGTGGTATTGTACCCGATGCGTAGCTTACTGCTGAAATACATAGCATGGCTGCACCAAGTATTAACTTGTATAGAAGATTCATCATAGTCTTTTAAGTTATGAGGGTGTACAACTTGCAAAGTTAATAAATTTTAAGATATGATACATAATCTAAACGACATAAAAAAAAGAGAACTAAAAAGTCTTAACTTTTTCACTCCTCGAGATTCTTCGCTTGAGCTCAGAATGACGGCGGTAGACGTTAGGACCTTTTAGCTCCCTTAAAAATTTTGAAAAACTCTGCTTAGAATGCGTCAGCAGGTATGACGCCACCTGTCTTTATGTTTTTAAGAGTGTATGTGGTGTATGTGCCAGTAGGCTGATGAAGCTCCATATACTCAAGCACGTGGCTTGTCTTGTTATAGTAGAGCACAATCTTGTTGTAACCCTTTGAAATTTTGCTCTTGCTCGTAAACACAAACTGGTCTTGTGTAGCGGTGCTTGTGTAGGCCACATCGGAGTTTGCCATTTCAGCCAATCCGTTAATGTCGCCCTTCATGCTGAAGATAAGCAGGTTACGTAGCATCATAAACGGGTCGCCCGCTTTTAGCTTCTTGTTGAGTTTTGTCTTGCCGGTAAGCATTGACAAAGTGCTCTCTGTAATCTTGAAGTACTCTCCCTCCGGCTTAGAGTAAATCATACTCATTTTCTCACCTTCATAGTAGAGTTTGCCAGCTGAAAGAACAGGCTCCTTCACTATCTTCATGTTTTTTGCCTGGTCAAAATCACAGACAATGTTCTTGTAAGTGGCGTTTGTGCTCTTGATGGCGTTAATGACTGCGTCATTAGCGGCGTAGCTTGCTGCAGCCAGCAGCACAGCTGAAATAAATAATGTTATCTTTTTCATAATTTAATTCTTAATGAATGGTCATTGCATCGTAAGGCTCAGCCCCATTGTAAGGGGCACTACCTACGGTGATTACTCGCTGCATTCGGCATAATCAAAACAAGTTTTGCTTCTGCTCTCATTTGCTGAGTAATTCGTCCCTCCCATACGGGTCTGTGACCCTATGGGTCCTTTCGCAAGCGCCTTTTGGGCGGCGTGTTGGCATAATCCAAGCAAGCTTGGCTTCTGCGCACCACT
>ONEZ01000013.1 GCA_900316995.1 uncultured Bacteroidales bacterium
CTCTTTTTGCCGACTCAACCCCAAAAGTGGTACCTGAATTTTACCATTTCTGGGTAGTGAATTTTACGAAAATCTGGAACCGCAAATTTACCGATTACATACCAATGCTCAATGACACAACAAAGTTTAAAATCGTTGATACAACAGATTTCCTTTCCCCTATAATTAAAGAAGAAAAGAAAAACGAGGAACACGAACAACTTATAAAATATTTAGAAACTCGATATTGGTCATGACACCGACATTTGTTTTCCGCAGACATCTATGGCTTGTTGATCTACTCTATTCTTATGGTCCATTAAATAAAGAGCAAATTGATAAGCATTGGGAAAAATCAAGTATTAATGATGACAGAAGTAAAAAAATACCGCGCCGTACTTTTATACGAATGAGAGAGGCTATATTTGAAATCTTTGGTATAGAAATAGCCTGTAATAAATCTAGGGGGAATGTATATTATATTGTTGGTTTGGATGAAATCAAGAATGGAACCTCCATGCATTACCTATTACAGTTATTTTCAGTAAGCAACTTGCTTCAAGAGACCCAACAAATACAATCACGCATTTTACTCGAAAACACTCCAGTAGCGGCAAGCCATTATTTGCCTATAGTTGTAACAGCCCTTAAAAATAACTTTGTGCTTTTCATTACCTATCAGAGTTATAATATGGGTCAAAGCTACACTTTCAATATTGAACCATTCTGTTTGCGTCATTACCAACAACGCATGTACGTATTGGCACGTCGTTGTGACAACAACAATATCCGGCTTTACGCACTTGATAGGATGTTATCAGCAGAATGCACTCAGCAAACATTCATATTACCTAAAGACTTCAACGCCGCAGAATATTTCAAAGATTATGTGGGTGCCATGTTAGAAGAAAAGCCAGTAGAACACATTGTGTTACACGCAAATGAATTTCGCTCAAATTATCTGCGTTCACTACCATTACACCACTCACAAAAAGAAACCACAAATGGAGTTTTTGAGTATGATATAGTTCCTACTGTTGATTTTATACAGGAAGTAAAAGCAATGGGTTCAGATGTAATAATCACACAACCACAATGGCTCGCAGAACAGATACAAAAAGAAGCTCAACAAGTCATTGACGCTTATAAAAATATCAACTAAAATTAATTTAATGTCCATTAAATCTTTACCTTTGTGAAAAGAGATTTTTTATACGCTTACAGTAACCACACAAAATATATACCCATAATTCAAAATTTCTTCTCAGGTCAGCCTGTTAAGCGTGCTTATTTGTTTGGGTCTTGCTCACGTGGAGAAGAAACTCCAGACAGTGACATTGATTTGTTGGTATCATACGACTACTCAAAAAAAATATCTCTTTTCAAAATTGGTGCTATGATTGCTTCCTTGCAAGATATGTTGCATCGTCCAGTAGATTTGGTAGAAGAAGATGGACTTATGGATTTTGCTAAGCCATCAGTTGAAAAAGACAAAATACTTATTTATGAGAGAGCCAAATAAGACATAATAAGATTGCAGCATATTTTCAATATATCAAAACAAAATTGAATAACTTGCCCGAAATTTATTAAACACTATGGAAAACAAAAATACAAATGGTATCACCTTGCACGGCTATTCAGAGCGCGGTGTAATGAATGCTCTGTTTTACGGTATTGCATACAAAGGTACAACAAAGGATATACGAGAGTTTTTATGTTTAGCGGGTATTAAAAAAGTAGAAGAATATACAGACTTTGAAATTATTATGGAAGGCTCCTTATCTGATTTTGGAGATTCTGACGCAATAATAATAGCAAAGCGCAAAAATAACGAAATGGATCAAACAGTGTTTTTCATTGAAGCCAAAGTTTCAAATGGAGAGAAAAATAATACCTTAGAAAAACGATACAAAAAATTCCATGATGATTTTAAGGGTAAAATAAGAAGAAATGGATATTCTTCTAATCTGTTTTATCAGTTATGCTTGAAACACTACCTTTTCAAGTTGACACGAGAAAAAGAGAAAATAACCGATTTAAGTAAATTCAAAGACGAAGGATTATTAAAAGTATTAATTGAATCCGCGGGTTGTAGATATTATGATGACTATATAAAACTTAAGGGAGATAATAAACTTCGTAAATTTGGAAACAATCCAATTGTTCACAAATTTATTAATAAAATATCTGACTGTAAGAGCGCTCAATTTATTGCCATAATACCCGACAATGAAATTATCATACCTAAATTCGAAAATGATATACTACAACAAGACTTCATTGACAATCTTCATTTTGTTTCATGGCATCAAATTAAGGATGAATGGCTTAAAAATGAGGAACTTAATGAAAACATACAAAAGTCAATAGAATATAACCAAAATCTGATACTCATTAAAAAAAGTAACCCTAATGCCCCAACACATAACGGTGCGACTCAGATTTAAATCTGATTACTGTTTTTTTGCTCTGGCATGACTGGCACGTTTAGGTTTATTCTTTAGAACCTTCTCCATTACATATCCTGAGATAGGTATTTCTGGCATAAGTTCATTTACATTCTCCAAACACTTAACAGACCTCAGCAGGGCCAAGAAATTAGCCATTGTAATGTTTGTTGAATGACCATTCTCAAACTGACGTATTGTAATAAGGCTCACTCCAGACTGTTCAGAAAGTTCCTTCTGAGTAATATTGCTATTAAGTCTGTAGTCCTTAAATCTACGTCCAAGTTCCTTTATAATGTCAGGATTGGACCGCGCATATATGCCATAATTTAAATCCATGCTACAAAGGTAAATAAATTTACTCTTATATGCAAATTTATGCATTAAGAGTTAAAATATAAACCCTTGCCTCTTTATGGCTTTTAGAAGAGCATCGGAGAAAAATTCATTATTTGCCTTGGTATAGCGCACGTCTGTAAACACGTGTGCCAAAGAAGGCTTGCCATTCTCCTCCACAAATTTTTGCATTTCAGGTAGAGACTCTTTATAGGCGTACAGAGCTTTAACATCCACATCCTTGTAAGTTTCTTGATGAATTAGCCCCAGAGGGTCAAGGCGGTCTGACTGAGAAGGGTTCTCTGCCGGCCAGCCAACGGTGACAGTGGTTACAGGAAACACCAGTTCCGGAAGTTCAAGTGCGTCAATTATGCCTTCAGCGTTATAATTTGTGGTACCAAAGAAACAAAGACCAAGACCTGCATCTTCAGCCGCCACGGCAAAAGTTTGTGCTGCAAGCATAGAGTCTATGGTTGCGGAATAGAAAGAGAGGTAGTTATTGTAACCAGGTTCCGCCCCACTCTCAACGCACCATCGGCTGAATCTGCGGAAATCAACACAGAAAGTCAGTACCACAGGCGCAGTTTTAATAGAGGGTTGGTTAAAGTGAAATGGTAGCAGTTTCTCTTTTTGCTGCTCGCTACGTGTTACTATAACACTATAGGTTTGCATATTACCTGTATTGGATGCACGGAACGCATCAGTAAGAAGTGAGTTTAATAATTCCTCACTCACCTCTTTATTAGAATATTTTCTAATAGATTTTCTATTTCTTAAGGAGTCCATTTTTATTGAAATTTGAAATTTAAATTACACAGCAAGTAATCAAATTAAAAGATTTACCCATTTGGAAAACTTTTCAACAATGTTAATTTTTCAAATATCTGAAAACAAGAACATTATAAAATATTTTGGAAAACTTTATATAACACTCGCTACAAATTGTTGATAACTATATGATTTTTTAACAAATAAATTATTGTCTAAAAAGAAAACTTTACATAGATTTGCAATCGCTTTTTAGTACAAAAAGCAAGCACTAAATCTAACTGCTTTAACATCACAAACTTGATAGCAAATTTACAAATTAAATAAACTTTAACAAATACCTATGGCACAAAAAACTTATTCTTTTGACGAGGCAATGAAAGCCACCACAGATTACTTCCTTGGTGACGAACTTGCAGCAAAAGTCTGGATTAACAAGTATGCCCTTAAAGACTCCTTTGGGAACATCTATGAGAAGACCCCGGACGATATGCACCACCGCCTCGCTTCTGAGATTGCAAGAATTGAAAACAAGTACCCCAACCCACTGAGCGAGCAGCAGCTTTTTGATTTGTTTGCACACTTCAAGTATATTATTCCACAGGGTGGTCCTATGACAGGTATTGGTAACAACTATCAGATTGCATCACTTTCAAACTGCTTTGTTATTGGATTTAATGAGGAGTCTGACTCATACGGAGCTGTGATGAAGATAGATGAGGAGCAGGTTCAGCTAATGAAACGCCGTGGAGGTGTGGGCCATGACCTCTCACACATACGCCCGTATGGATCTCCTGTTAAGAACTCCGCTCTAACATCTACAGGTATTGTTCCATTTATGGAGCGTTACTCAAACTCCACACGTGAGGTTGCGCAAGACGGCCGCCGTGGTGCCTTGATGCTTAGCGTATCTATCAAACACCCTGATTCAGAGGCTTTCATCGATGCCAAGATGACAGAAGGCCGTGTTACTGGAGCTAACGTATCAGTTAAAATTTCAGATGACTTCATGGAGTCTGTAATTGAGGACAAGCCATTCAAGCAGCAATACCCTATTAGCTCTGACAAGCCTTTGTACACCAAGGAGATTAGCGCAAATGACCTCTGGAAAAAGATTGTACATAACGCATGGAAATCAGCTGAGCCAGGAGTCCTGTTCTGGGATACAATTCTGCGTGAATCAGTGCCAGACTGCTATGCAGACCTTGGCTACAGGACAGTTTCAACCAACCCTTGCGGTGAGATTCCACTATGTCCGTATGACAGCTGCCGCCTTATAGCACTCAACTTGTATAGCTACGTTGATAACCCGTTCACACCTCAAGCTTCATTCAACTATGAATTGTTCAGAACCCATGCTGCTCTTGCACAGCGCATTATGGATGACATCATAGACCTTGAGATGGAGAAGATTGACATGATTCTTGAAAAGATTAAATCTGACCCTGAGTCTGACAACATCAAGCAGACAGAGCGTGAGCTTTGGGAGAAAATCAAGAGCAAGACAGCAAAGGGACGCCGTACAGGTGTGGGCATCACAGCTGAGGGCGACATGATAGCCGCCATGGGTCTGCGTTACGGCACCCCAGAGGCAACAAACTTCTCTGAAAATATTCACAAGACACTTGCCATCTCATGCTACGGCTCTTCAGTTAACATGGCCAAGGAGAGAGGCGCCTTTGAAATCTACGATACAGAGCGTGAGAAGAACAATCCATTCATCAATCGCCTGAAAGATGCTGATCCAGGCCTTTATGAGGAGATGAAGAAGTTTGGCCGCCGTAACATCGCGTGTCTAACCATAGCTCCTACAGGTACCACCAGCCTTATGTCACAAACTACATCTGGTATTGAGCCGGTGTTCCGTCCTGTGTATAAACGCCGCAGAAAGGTTAATCCAAACGACCTCTCAGCTCGTGTTGATTTTGTGGATCCTGAAGGCAACAGCTTTGAGGAGTTCATTGTATTCCACCACAAGTTTGTAACTTGGATGGAGGCAAATGGTTTTGACACCACTAAAAACTACACTCAGGAGGAGATTGATGACCTTGTAGCCAAGTCACCTTATTATAAAGCCACCGCCAACGATGTTGACTGGCTTGAAAAGGTTCGTATGCAAGGCCGCATTCAGAAATGGGTTGACCACTCTATCAGCGTAACCATCAACCTTCCAAACGATGTATCAGAAGAGCTTGTAAATGACCTCTACATAGAGGCGTGGAAATGCGGATGCAAGGGTTGCACAGTATATCGTGACGGTTCACGCACCGGTGTGCTTGTTGAAACCAAGAAGGAGGAGAAACCAGCTCCATGCAACTGCTACCCTGAGATAACACCTAAGCGTCCTAAAGAGCTGGAGTGCGACGTTGTACGTTTCCAGAACAACAAGGAGAAGTGGATTGCCTTTGTGGGTCTGCTTAACGGCCGCCCATACGAGATTTTCACCGGTCTTCTTGATGATGAGGACGGTCTCATGCTGCCTAAGTCAGTAACCACAGGTAAGATTATACGTAACTACCATGAGGAGACTGGCGTTAAGACCTACGACTTCCAGTTCACAAACAAATACGGCTACAAGATTACTATCGAGGGTCTCTCTCACAAGTTCAATCCAGAGTTCTGGAACTATGCAAAGCTTATTTCCGGCGTGCTCCGCTATGGTATGCCAATTGACCAGATTGTAAGACTTGTAGGTAGTTTGCAGCTTAACAATGAATCAATTAACAACTGGAAGATGGGTGTTGAGCGCGCTCTTAAGAAATACATCCCCGATGGAGCGGATACAGGCCAAAAGTGTCCTCAGTGCGGTCAGCCTCTCACATTCACAGAAGGCTGCATGAAGTGCAACAGCTGCGGATATAGCAAATGCGGTGGATAAACTACAAATGGAAAATTAACCATTTTCCATTAGATACATCCACTCCATTTCAAGTGCTTCAAGCTCTTTCTTGAGGCGGGAGTAATCAGAAAAGATGGCGTTATCGGTGATTCCGGACGCCATTTTTTCTTCCAAGACCTTAATCTCTGCCTCCTTGGCGGCAATCTTCTGCTCACACTCAGCCACAGCCTGCTGCGCTTTACGTTCACGGCGCTGCTGCGCCTTGCGCTCCTCATAACTGAGCTGAGGCTCCTTATCTGCTGGTTTTGCCTGCACAGACTGAGCAGGCTGAACTGGTTTAGCGGACTGTACGGCCTGCTTACTCTGCTGCAAGGGCTTAGATGCGTCAGCCTTGGTTGCAGATTTACTGCGCTCCAGCTCCTGCAGATTCTCTATCTTTTTGTGCTCTAAGAAATCATATATTCCACCGATGTGCGGCTTGACCACACCACCGCCAAACTCATAAACCATTGACACCAAACCATCAAGAAACTCACGGTCATGCGATACAATTATAGCAGTGCCGTCAAACTCCTTAATAGCCTGTTTCAGAACATCCTTGCTCACCATATCAAGGTGGTTGGTAGGCTCATCAAGTATCAGCAGATTCACAGGTTCAAGCAGTAGTTTTATCATGGCTAGACGTGAGCGTTCTCCGCCAGAAAGAACCTTAACTTTCTTATCAGATGCCTCACCGCCAAACATGAACGCACCTAAGATGTCACGTATCTTGGTTCTTATGTCACCCACTGCCACACGGTCTATAGTATCAAATACGGTAACATCGCCGTCAAGCAGCGATGCCTGATTCTGAGCAAAATAGCCAATCTTTACATTATGACCTAACTTTAGCTCACCCTCATGCTCCAGCTCCCCCATTATGCACTTAACAAGAGTTGACTTACCCTCACCATTCTTGCCCACAAACGCCACCTTAGCCCCACGCTCTATGGTCATCTCCACATCGTGGAACACATTGTGGTCTCCAAAACTCTTTGAAACGCCCTCCATAATTACAGGGTATGAACCTGAACGAGGCGCAGGCGGAAACTTCAGGCGGAGGGCACTGTTATCCTCCTCATCCACCTCAATGCGTTCTATCTTAGAGAGGGCCTTTATGCGAGACTGTACCTGAACAGATTTGGTTGCCTTATAACGGAAGCGCTCTATAAACTCCTCTGTATCTTTTATCTCCTTTTGCTGATTTAGGTATGCCCGCATCTGCTGCTCGCGGCGCTCTTTTCTAAGCTCCACGTATTTGCTATAGGCAGCCTTGTAGTCATAAATCTTACCTAACGATATTTCAATAGTGCGGTTAGTGGCCTTGTCAAGAAACGCACGGTCATGCGACACAAGAATAACAGCCCCGCTATAATTTGCAATAAAGTTCTCCAGCCAGCCAATAGACTCTATGTCAAGATGGTTTGTGGGCTCATCAAGCAGCAGCAGATCAGGGTGTTGCAATAATATTTTTGCAAGCTCAATTCTCATGCGCCAGCCACCGCTAAACTCCGATGTAGGCCTCTGAAAATCAGAACGAACAAAACCAAGGCCAATAAGAGTCTTCTCTATATTGCCCATGACATCATTGCCTCCCATCATTGCCAGATGCTCGTTCAGAATATTTATCTCATCAAGCAGCTTCTGGTATCCTTCACTCTCATAATCCTCACGTTCACAAAGCTCAGTGTTAGCCTTTTCAAGCCTCTCCTCCATATCGTGAATATGAGAAAAAGCCTTCTGTACCTCCTCTATCACGGTGGTGTCATCATCATGAATCATAGTTTGCGGCAAATACCCTATTGTGTAGCCGTTCTGAATATTCACCCTCCCCGATGTGGGGTTTTGCAAACCTGCTATAATCTTTAGCATTGTACTTTTGCCCGCACCGTTCCTACCGGCAAGAGCAATCCTGTCTTTGTCATTCACTACGTAAGAGACCTTGTCAAACAAAGTCTTGTCAGTAAATTCAACCGTTAAATTCTCTATTGAAATCATAATGACCGCAAAGTTAGCGAAAAGAGAGAGCATAACAAAAAAAAGTGTCAACTGTCAAATGTCAACTGTCAATTATGTTGTATCTTTACATTCAATATTATAAACTTTATGCTAAAGACAATAGCCCACCACTTCATAGACCGTGACCTAAGTAACTTCTGTTTTGTATTTCCAAACCGCAGAGCAGGACTGTTTTTTGAAAAGCACCTACAACAGGAGGCCACGCACACCATGATATTACCAGAGATTCTTACCATAGCAGACTTTTTTCAGTCATACAGCAAGAGCAAATTGGCAGACCAGCTCACCTTACTGTTTGAACTGTACAAGGCATACAACTGCGTGCTTGAGAAAAACGGCAGAGAAAAAGAGGCTCTCAGTGATTTTATACCTTTTGGCCAAATTCTAATTACAGACTTTAATGATATTGACAACTATCTGGTTGACGCCCGCAAGATATTTGAGAATATAAATGACCTGCAGGAGCTAAGTTCAGACAGTTACCTTACAGAGAACCAGAAAAAGGCACTGGAAAGGCTCTTTATATATAAGGGTGTTGATAATGTAGAATACAGGCATCGTGAACACTTCAAGTCAGTATGGAGCATGCTCTATGATGTTTATACAGAGTTCAGGAGCTCACTTCAAGCTAAAGGCTTGGCATACAGCGGTATGCAATGCCGTGAAGTTGTAGAATCATGCATTGGCTCAATTGACACATCTTACAATAAAGTTGTATTTGTAGGCTTTAACGCCCTTAATGAAGTGGAACGCTCACTATTTAAGGCGCTTGGTTCCAAAGCAGACTTCTATTGGGACTATGACCTGCCGCTTGTAAATGACAGTGATAACTTAGCATACCGATTCGCAGCTGACAATATTAGCAGATTTCCGTCACAAGAGCAGGTGGAAATGCTGCCGCTTCCAGACAACACACAATACACCCACATCATAACATCATCTATGACAGCCCAGGCACATGAGGCGAAAAAGATTCTTAACAGCCTAAATGCCAATAACATAAGCACTGCCATAGTGCTTCTTGATGAAAATATGCTGCTACCAGTGCTTATGAGCCTGCCCATATATGACACAAACAGATATGACATCAACGTAACTATGGGATTCCCCATAAGCCACACCCCGGTGCTAAAATTTATAGAGGCGTTACTACTTTTGCAGAACGGAGCCACAAATAATGGCACTTTCTACCACAAGCATGTAAACACACTGCTCACCCACCCTTACGTGGTAAGCGCCTGTGGAGAGAAAGCCAAAAAGATTCAAGATGAGATAATCAAGAATAACGCAGTAAGAGTTGACGCCGCTCTAATGCAGGCATCGGGTTCGAAGCTTTTAGAAATGATTTTCCGGAAATACCCCGATGCAGAACTGCTCAGCGCCATTATCAACATACTAAATTGTCTAACACCTGAGAACGAGTATGATGAGGAGTGCATGGCTCAGGTTCAGCTGGCACTGAACAATATGAACGCACTGCTTAATGAGTACGGTCACGTATTTGAGCCGGCAATGTTGCTGCAAATTGTTCGCCAGGCAATTTCACACATCAGCGTGTCATTCAAGGGCGAGCCGCTCAACGGCCTGCAGATTATGGGAACACTTGAAACAAGATGCCTAAGCTTTGAGAATATTATTTTTCTTTCATTCAATGAGGGAATATTCCCCAAAAGTGATAGCCATAACTCATATATTCCGTATAATCTGCGCAGTGCCTTTGGCATGCCCACCACAGAACATCAAGACGCTGTTTACGCATATAACTTTTACCGCCTTATAGCCAGAGCCAAGAAGGTGTATATGATCTCAGACTGCCGCACAGACAATATGAAAAACGGAGAGCCAAGCCGCTACCTGAACCAGCTGAAATACATATACGGCAAAAAAATTGAAACTGTGATAGCATCTTGTAACGCCAGAATTGAGCATGAAGCCACAGAAATAGACAAGCCGGCGGACTGGCTTGACAAATTCCGCACTCGTAATATTGTACTCTCAGCCAGCAGCATAAACACATACCTCCAGTGCGGTGTAAAATTCTATATCAGCAAATACCTGAAAATAAGGGAGAGCGACGAGGTTACTGAAATTATGGAGAGCAATCAGTTTGGCAGCGTGTTCCACAAGGCCATAGAGACTCTATACACCCAGCTGAAAGAAGAACTGCACGGAACATCGTTCACCAAAGAGGCCCTTATGCAGCTTCACAGCAACCAACTGCGCATTGAAACCGCAGTTAGTAACGCCATGAGTCAGTTTGAAATTACTGGCATTAATTACATAATGTATGAACTCATAGTAAAATACATTAAGAGGGTTATTGAAACAGACGCAGCAAGGGCGCCATTCACATTAGAAGCGTGCGAGCAGAAATTTGAAATTCAACACACTCCTACAGATGAGCGCTTTAATGATATACAGGTTGTTATAAAAGGGTTTATTGACCGTGTTGACACCTACTTTGACAGCAATAACATTAAACGAACCCGACTTATTGACTATAAGACAGGCAAGAGCAAAGTTAAACTTGGCAAAGACCTTAGCACCCCTGAAGACGCCACCACACGCCAGCTAATGCTATACAGGTATTCAAAAGAGAAAGAGGTGCCAGGCTCCACCATTGACCTTGATGTTTATGAACTGCCCAAACTTTACTCATACGCAGACACCACCACAAACATATCATACACAGAGGAGCATTACTCCCAGTTTTGCGAGCTTCTTGATGCCGTTATATCAGATATGCTTGACCCCGATGCAAAACTTCACAAGGTTCCAGAATCCAAAAAACAGACCGACTGCAAATACTGTGATTTCACAAGCATTTGCAGCCGGTTAAAATAGTTTAGTTCTAAATGAGATTACTGAATTGATTTAAGTTCCTCATCTATAGCCTTATACTCTGCTGATGTAGAACCCTTAGTTTGAATGTACAGGGTTTTCATTACCTGAAGCATAGAAGCATAGCGGCTGTCATTCTTATCCATTATAGGCTTAGCCTCCTCAAAATATTTGAGAGACTCTGCATATATCTTCTTAGCCTTGGCCATCTCTCTGTCGTATGCAGCATTAGAGAGAGAAGGGTCAGAAGCGGCGTCCTGAACATTGCCACCCTCAATAGCATAACACTTACCCATTAAATATAGGTTAACCGCACTTCTATCTTTAGCAAGCATATTGTCAATTGCAGCTTTTGCATCATCATACTGACCAAGTTGGATTAGAAGCTCTGCCTTTAGATTAACATACTCCATGTTATCCGGCTGCTTGGCAATAACACCATCAACATAATCAAGAGCCTCCTTGTAGTTACGAGTGGTTACATAGTGGTTCACAAGGCTTCCAATAAAGAACTCACTCTTTGGGTATGCCTCAAGACCATCCTTAAGTGACTGTACATACTTTACAGTGTCACCCTGGCTCTGATATACGTTTGACATCAGCTCATAAACAGCCTGTTTGTCTTTATAGTCTGTAGTGGTAATCTCTTGGAGAAGTTTGAGAGCCTCATCACTCTTCTCTGCACGCAAGGCAGCTATAGCAGCATAATACTTAATTTGATTATAGGTAGAGTCAATCTTAACTTTTGCTCTCTCCTTATCATCAAATATAGGAAGATCTGCAACAGCCACATAGTCTGTAAACATCTCGTATGCCTTATCATATTCACGTGCGTCAAACTTGGCGGCACCTGCGTCAATAAAGCAATTTTGCATCTCCTTAAGGTCACCCTTAATGTTCTTTCTCTGAGTGTATTTTGGGTTACCCTTCTTGTCTATCTCCTTGCCGTCAAAAGAGTCAGCTTTCATGTAGTTTGAATACATCTCCTTCATACCTACATATAAAAGATCTGCATCAGGAGTCTGGTTTAGGTAACGCTTGTTCCACTCCTTGTTTGCAAGAGTGTAACCTATACGGCCTGCAACATACCATGTCTTAGCATCGGTGGCTGTACTTGGATCCTTTTTAGCCTGCTCAATTAAATCACGGGCCTCATCATAGTTTACCGGATCTGTAAGAAGTGCGTTGTTTGCCTTCTTCACATTGGCTGTCTGAGCCATTGCCATAGCGCCTGATAGAAGCATTACGGCCAAAAACATAAAGTTTCTTTTCATCTGCTTTTAAAATTAAGATTATTCATTGTCGTTATCGTCTTCAGCATTTTCAGATACACCATCTATGTTATCAAACTCACTTCTGGCCATATCCAACTCCTCAGAGTTTTCAAGCTCTGGAACCTCTTCCTCCTGATAGCGATCCACAGCACAAACTGATGCAATCTCATCATCGCGCTTCTCAAGGTTAATCAGGCGGACACCCTGTGTGGCACGTCCCTGTATCCTCAGCGATGCAACCTCAAACCTGATGGCTATGCCGGATTTATTGATAATCATAAGGTCATTCTCATCATTGACGTTATGAATGGCCACAAGTTTACCCGTCTTGTCTGTAACATTGATAGTTTTTACACCCTTGCCGCCACGGTTGGTTATACGGTAGTCTCCCAAATCAGAGCGTTTGCCATATCCTTTTTCAGAAACCACAAGAATATCGTCAGATGTATCGGCAGTCACAGTAACCATTCCCACAACCTCATCGTTGTCATCATCAAGCGTCATACCACGCACACCTGTTGACATACGTCCCATCTCTCTAACCTTGCTCTCATTGAAGCGGATTGCACGTCCGTTACGGTTTGCAATAATAACCTCGCTGTTACCGTCAGTTAGTTTAACCTGTATAACCTTGTCATCTTCACGAATAATTATAGCATTCACACCATTCTGGCGTGGGCGTGAGTATGCTTGAAGCAAGGTTTTCTTAACCACACCCTTCTGAGTGCAGAATAGCAGACAATGGCTCATATTGAACTCTGCATCCTGCAAGCCCTTAATCTTAATGAATGCAGTAACCTTGTCATCTTTTTCTATGCTGAGCATATTCTGTATTGCGCGTCCCTTAGAGTTCTTGGCACCCTCCGGAATTTCATAAACCTTAAGCCAGTAGCAGCGCCCCCTCTGTGTAAAGAATAGGATGTAACTGTGCATTGAGGCTTGGTAAATATGCTCAATAAAGTCTTCATCACGGCTGTCACTACCTTTTGAACCCATACCGCCACGGTTCTGCGCACGATACTCAGTAAGAGGTGTACGCTTAATGTAGCCCAAGTGTGAAACAGTGATAACCATCTCATCATCGGCGTAGAAGTCTTCTGGATTGAACTCCTCCGATGCAAACACTATATCTGTCTTGCGCTCTTCACCATATTTTTCTTTTATAGCAAGAAGCTCTTCTTTTACAATAGCCATTCTGCGCTCTTCATGAGCAAGAATATCCTTGTAGTCTTCAATAGTCCTCAATAACTGCTCATACTCAGCTCTAAGTTCCTCCTGCTTAAGACCGGTAAGTTGTGAAAGTCTCATATCAACCACCGCCTTAGCCTGAATCTCAGACAGAGAGAAACGCTCCATAAGGGCGGTCTGGGCCTCCGCCGGCGATGCTGAAGCTCTAATAATTCTTACAACCTCATCAATATTATCAGATGCAATAATAAGCCCTTGCAATATGTGGGCTCTTGCCTCCGCCTTCTCCAAACGATACTGTGTACGACGCGTAATCACCTCCAAACGGTGCTCCACAAAATTTACTATCAGATCACGCAGTGTAAGCAGTTTTGGTCTGCCCTTTACAAGTGCAATATTGTTTATGCTGAATGAAGACTGAAGCGCTGTCTCTTTATAGAGCTTGTTCAACACCACATTGGCGTTGGCATCACGCTTTAAGTCAATAACAAGTCGCATACCCTCAGAACTTGTCTCATCTGTAACACTTGAGATACCCTCAATCTTCTTATCCTTCACAAGTTCATGTATGTGTTTCTGTAGCTCAGCCTTATTCACAAGATAAGGTATCTCTGTAACAATCAGGCGGTCATGGTCTTTCTCAGACTCTATTTCCACCTTGCTACGTATAATAACCTTACCTCTACCGGTAAGATATGCATCTTTTATACCCTGATAGCCGTAAATAGTGCCGCCTGTTGGGAAATCAGGAGCCTTGATTATAGATATAAGATCATCATCCGCAATCTCCTTGTTATCCACGTATGCCACTATGGCATCTACAGTATCAGATAAGTTATGCGGCGCCATATTTGTAGCCATACCCACGGCAATACCAGTGGCACCGTTGATAAGCAGGTTAGGAATAGCACACGGCAGAATGACAGGCTCCTTAAGAGTCTCATCAAAATTGCTTACCATATCCACTGTGTTCTCATCAATGTCACGCAGCATCTCATCAGAGAGTTTCATAAGGCGTGCCTCGGTGTAACGCATAGCGGCAGGAGAGTCTCCATCCACAGAACCAAAGTTACCCTGACCGTCAACCAGCGGATAACGTAGAGACCACGGCTGTGCCAGATGAACCAATGTGCCGTAAATTGACGAATCTCCATGAGGGTGGTACTTACCCATCACCTCACCAACTATTCTTGCAGATTTTTTTGTAGGCTTGTCATACGTGTTACCCAGTTCGTTCATTGCAAACAGAACGCGGCGCTGAACTGGTTTCAAGCCGTCTCTAACATCAGGCAAGGCACGTGAAACAATCACAGACATAGAGTAATCAATATATGCTGTACGCATCTCCTCTTCTATGTCCACTTTAACAATTCTTTCGTCTTCAATCATTTTCCTTAAATTTTAATACAAAAACCAGGGCTCGCACCCTTTCTCTAATAACGTACAAATATACAAAAAAAATTCCAAATAAACACTCATTTGAATGTTAATAGTTAAATGTTTATAACTGTCAGCTCTCAACAGTCAACTGCCAACTGAAATTTGGCATGATTTTTGTATATTTGTGGCTTGAATACACTAATGTGCATATAAAATATGGATAACAAAGAATATTCAACAGAAGTACAGGAGATAATAAAGTACTCTAAAGAGGAGGCCATGAGGCTTGGGAATGATTACGTAGGGCCGGAGCACCTCATGCTTGCCATAATACGTTCTGGCAGTAAAACCCCTGCGTATAAGATACTTAGTGAGAATCTTCACGTTGACATGGGCGGTCTGAAAAAGAAAATTGAGCAACGTATCAAGACCAATAGTGACACTTACGGGCAGACTCTCTCCACCCTTACATCAACAGAACGGGTACTCAAATTCTCAAATCTTGAAGCACGTAACGGTGGCAGCAGCACCATAGAGTCAGAGCACCTGCTACTTGCCATATTTAAGGAGAAATCCAATCTGGCGGCGGAATTGCTTGCTCCAGAGGGGGCTACGTATGAAAAACTACGTGCAATAGTGTTCCCTACGGATGCTGCGCAGATAAATAAAACCCCAGTGGACGTTTATGACGCCAAAGATTCAAACGAGAATGCAGATTCTGACGATGATGATGATGACGACGATGTAGTAAAAACTGCCAAAAAGTCAAAGAAAGATTCAAAGACTCCTGCTCTTGACCATTTTGGCACTGACATAACCAAGGCTGCCGCCGACGGCAAACTTGACCCTACAGTAGGCAGGGAGAAAGAGATTGAGCGTATAGCCCAGATACTTAGCCGCCGTAAAAAGAATAATCCAGTGCTTATAGGAGAGCCTGGCGTAGGCAAATCCGCCATAGTGGAAGGTCTTGCCACTCAGATAGTTGAGTACAAGGCCCCACAAGTACTATGTGGCAAACGCATCATATCGCTCGATATGGCGTCAATGGTGGCAGGAACCAAGTATCGTGGTCAGTTTGAAGAGAGGTTGAAAGCAGTCATCAAAGAGTTAGAAGAGAACCCTGACATAATTCTCTTTATTGATGAGATTCACACCATAATAGGGGCTGGAGGTACAGCCGGCACGCTTGACGCCGCCAACATGATGAAACCAGCTCTTTCACGTGGCAGAATACAGTGTATAGGCGCCACCACACTTGACGAGTACCATAAAAGCATAGAGAAAGACGGAGCGTTAGAGCGTCGTTTTCAGAAGGTTATGGTAAAGCCAACATCCAAAGACGAGACGCTGACCATCCTTAGAAACATAAAGGAGCGTTATGAAGCTCACCATAATGTCATATACACTCCAGAGGCCATAGAAGCATGCGTTTCACTTGCTGACAGGTACATTACAGACCGTAACTTCCCTGACAAAGCCATTGACATAATGGATGAAGCCGGTGCAAAGGCTCACATATCAAACACATCTGTGCCACAGGAAGTTAAAGACATAGAGGCACGCATAAACGAGCTAAACACTCTGAAACTTGAGGCTGTGAACAAAGAAGATTTCTACCTTGCCAACAAATACAAGGATGAATCTGCCGATTTGTCAGTCCGCTTGCAGGAGGTACAGAAGGCATGGAATGAGAGTGCAGGCAAAAACGCAGTTGAAATTACAACTGAGGATATAGCCAAAGCAGTGTCACTCATCTCAGGAGTGCCAGTTCAGAAGGTTGAGGAGACAGAGTTTACTAAGCTGCGCAAGATGAACGGCATACTAAAGGGCATTGTAATTGGTCAAGACCGTGCAATAGACTCTATATGCAAGAGCATACTACGTAACCGTGTAGGTCTTAAAGACCCTAACCGCCCTATTGGCTCATTCATATTCCTTGGCCCTACAGGTGTGGGTAAAACACACCTGACCAAAGTTTTAAGTGAATATATGTTTAACTCCAAAGATGCACTCATACGTATTGACATGAGCGAATACATGGAGAAGTTCAGCGTGTCAAGACTCATAGGCGCACCTCCGGGATATGTAGGATATGAGGAGGGCGGCCAGCTTACAGAAAAAGTAAGGCGCAACCCCTACTCCATAATTCTTTTTGATGAGATTGAAAAAGCGCACCCCGATGTGTTCAACCTGCTCCTACAGGTACTTGATGAAGGTCAATTGACGGATAGTGACGGTCGTACGGTAGATTTCAAGAACACAATAATCATTATGACATCTAACGCCGGCACCCGCCAGCTCAAAGAATTTGGTCAAGGTGTGGGCTTTACCACGAGCGCACGCGCCCTTGACACCAAGTATAGTGAAGGAATTATCAAGAAGGCACTTCAAAAGACCTTCTCACCAGAGTTTCTGAACCGTATTGATGAGGTTATAATTTTTGATTCACTCTCTAAGGAGTCTATAACCAAGATTATTGACATAGAGCTTGCCAAAGTAACCAAACGTATTGCAAACTTAGGCATTACAATAAATGTTACAGACGCAGCTAAAGAGCAAATGATAAAGGAAGGCTACGATGTACAGTACGGAGCACGTCCGTTAAAACGTACAATCCAGAAGTACGTAGAGGACAAGATAGCCGAGTTCATTGTCAATACAGAGGAGAGCCTTGAAGGCAAAACTGTCACAATTGACGCAGAGAATGCTCAGATTACAGTAGGTGTTGCGTAAATAAATGAGGAAATAAGGAGCGGAGCGACAAGCACGCTTCTGCGTGCCGTGCGAAGCACGAAAAGAGGCGGAGCCTCATAAAACTCGGTAAACAGTTCCGTTAGGAACTGGCCGAAGCCCCTTACAAAGGGGCTGAGTTCTCGTTCAGTATAAGATTCTGGATTTTATAGTTCCCTAAGAACTTGACTAATTTTTTGATAAGTAGTGATGCGAGTGGGGACAAGCGGCAGACGCAGCTTGTTCTCAATCATACCCATAGCGTTCAGCATACTCTTAACACCAGCTGGATTACCGTCAACAAACAGCAAATCAAATAGTTCTGTAAACTTATGATGAATAGAGCGGGCGTTATCATAATCGCCAGCCAATGCAAGACGCACCATGCGGCTGAACTCCTTTGGGAATGCGTTGCCAATAACTGATATCACGCCAGAAGCACCCTGAGTTATAAGAGGGAATGCAATTCCGTCATCGCCGGAGATAACAAGGAAGTCTTTAGGCTTATTCTTCATTATATACTCAATCTGAGGCATATTACCAGAAGCCTCCTTGATGGCAATAATGTTCTTAAAGTCTTTAGCAAGACGGAGAGTAGTCTCCCCTGTCATGTTAGTGCCAGTACGTCCAGGCACGTTGTAAAGCACAATTGGCACAGGAGACGCTGCTGCAAGAGCTGCATAATGCTGATATATACCCTCTTGTGAAGGCTTGTTATAGTAAGGAACCACCGATAAAATAGCATCAACTCCCTTGAAATTATCTGTTTTAAGCTTCTCAACAAGAGCCATTGTGTTATTTCCACCTAAGCCAAGCACCACAGGAATACGTCCGGCAATCTTATCAATAACAAGCCTCTTTATGTTTGACTTCTCCTCCTCTGTGAGTGTTGGTGTCTCTGCGGTTGTACCAAGCACAACCATATAGTCTATATCATTATTTAACTGAAAATCAACCAACTGTGACAATGCGTCATAATCAACTGATCCATCAGTCTTAAAAGGAGTTATTAAAGCAACTCCCATTCCTTGCAAATTAACCATAGTGCTTTTCTTAACAAGGTGCAAAGTTAATAAATATAATGGAAAATGGAAACTGGAGAATATAGAAAAACTTACTCTTCCAGCATTTTAATAAAGGTTATTTCATCTATAACAGGAACTCCAAGTTTCTCAGCCTTCTCCTTTTTAGCAGGTCCCATATTCTCACCAGCCACCACATAATCAGTTTTAGATGATATGGAGCTTGATATTTTGCCTCCGTTTAGCTCTATGGTCTCCTTGATGGAATCTCTTGAAAAATTTTCAAACACACCACTAACCACAAAAGTCTTTCCACCAAGAATATTACTTGAATTACCCTTCTTAGAAAGGTCAACCTCCATCTTAAGCCCGTAAACCTTCAGCTTTTCAATAAGTTCAGAATGTTTTGGTTCTCTAAAGTAGGCATACACACTACCAGCGATGCTCTCACCTATCTCATCAATAGCCACCAGTTCCTCCATCGTTGCAGCTGCAATTTTATCAATAGATCCAAGAGTCTGGGCTAATTTCTTTGCCACAGTCTCCCCCACATACCTTATACCTAACGCAAACAACACCCTCTCAAACGGCACTTCAATACTGTTTCTTACTCCTTGCAATATCTTTTTCCCGCTCTTTTCACCTAATCCGCTCAGCATTGCAATATCCTGGATTTTAAGAGTATATAGGTCTGCAATGGAATGTATTAGATTCTTACTGTATAGCAAATCTATTATTTCAGGACCCAGTCCGTCTATATTCATAGCCTTGCGGCTCACAAAGTGCTCTATCTTACCTTTAATCTGTGGCGGACAGCCGTCTTCATTTGGGCAGTAGTGTGCAGCCTCACCCTCCACACGCTTTAGAGGAGTGCCACACTCAGGGCATACATCTATAAAACGCACCTTTTCAGCAAACATAGAACGCTGTGACATATCCACACCCGTTATCTTTGGAATAATCTCTCCACCCTTTTCCACATAAACCATATCATCTGTATGCAGGTCAAGAGATTCTATTATGTCAGCATTATGAAGCGTGGCACGTTTTACCACAGTGCCCGACAACTGTACAGGCTCTAAGTTGGCAACCGGGGTTATAACGCCCGTTCTGCCCACCTGATACGTAACCGCTATAAGACGCGTACAAGCACGCTCCGCTTGGAATTTATATGCAATAGCCCATCTTGGAGACTTAGCCGTATAGCCTAATTTCTTCTGCTGTGCAAAAGAATTTACTTTAATAACAATGCCATCTGTGGCCACTGGCAGATTCTTACGTTCTGTATCCCAGTATTTTATAAAATCAAACACCTCACTGAGTGTTTTACACTTGCGCATGGCTTCTGAAATTTTGAACCCAAACCCACGTGCCGCCTCCAGACACTCATAATGTGAGTTATACGGCAGTTCCTCTCCAAGTATATAGTAGAGATAGCAGTCAAGTTTACGTTTTGCAACCTGAGCTGAGTTCTGCATCTTCAGTGTCCCCGATGCAGCGTTCCTGGGGTTGGCAAACAATGGCTCATCATTGGCCTCACGCTCAGCGTTAAGAGCGTCAAAAACCTTCCAAGGCATTAGAATCTCACCACGCATCTCAAACTCTTTAGGATAATCACCGTGCAATTTAAGCGGAATACAGCGAATAGTACGCACATTTGCGGTCACATCATCGCCTTTCTGACCATCGCCACGTGTTACAGCACGTACAAGCACACCATCGGTGTAAGTAAGAGAAATTGAAGTGCCGTCATACTTAAGTTCACATACAAGTTCAAAATCCTCACCGTCAAGCCCCTTTTTCACCCTATTGTAGAAATCTGTAATATCGGCTTCAGAGTAAGTGTTACCAAGTGAGAGCATAGGATACTTGTGCTCCACCTGCTCAAATCCGGCTGTGAGGTCATTACCCACCCTCTGAGTTGGCGATGCAGGGTCATAAAACTCCGGATTCTCATCTTCAAGCCTCTTAAGCAGCGCCATCTTCTCATCAAACTCAAAATCTGAGATTGTAGGGTTTGAAAGCACATAGTACTGGTAATTATGGAAATCAAGCTCCTTTCTAAGTGATAATATTTGTTCTTCTACTGACATGGTGAATCGGTTATTCGGTGAATCGGTTAATCGAGAGTTTATGTTTCAAAAATAGCAAAAAAATACCTATTTTTGCAGAAAATAATTATAAAATGCGAATTGATATATTAACAGTGCTACCAGAACTGATTGAGAGCAACTTTTCACACTCAATCATAAAAAGAGCACAAGACAAAGGGCTGGCTGAGATACACCTGCACAATCTGAGAGATTACTCATCTGACCTAAGGCACAGACGTGTGGATGACTATCCTTACGGTGGCGAGGCTGGCATGGTAATGCAGATAGAACCTGTTGACAAGGCCATAGAGCACCTAAAGTCTGAAAGGGAGTATGATGAGGTGATTTACACATCGCCTGATGGAGAAATGTTTACCCAAAAAGTGGCCAACCGCCTTTCAATGCTGAACAACATAATCATACTTTGCGGCCATTACAAGGGAGTGGACCAACGCATACGCGAGCACCTTGTAACACGTGAGATTTCAGTGGGAGATTTTGTTCTAACAGGTGGCGAATTAGCAGCGGCTATAATTGCAGATGCAACCATTCGCATAATACCAGGTGTAATTTCAGATGAACAGTCAGCTCTATCAGACTGTTTTCAGGACGACCTGCTTTCAGCACCCGTATATACCCGCCCGGCTGAATATAAAGGCTGGAAAGTTCCGGAAATTCTTTTATCAGGACACAAAGCCAACATAGCCCGCTGGCGTGAGGAGCAAGCACTTGAACGCACCCGCCTACTCCGCCCTGATCTACTAAATTAAGCATTTGAGTTAATGCAATATTTCAACCCAAGCATCACTATAATAGTACTGCCGTTTTTAAACAATCGGATTATTAATATATATAAACCAAGAGAGGGTTTTTCCACCCTCTCTTGTTATTTGTCATGCTTCCGTAATTGTTTATTCAACAAAGAAGCCTCAAGATATTTTCAAAATTTATTTCTCAAATCTGTATGCAATACCCAAGCTGACAAGCTCCTTCAACTGAAGACGAGCTGCATCCCACCCTGATCTGCCATCAGAAGGAACTATAGTTGAGTCATAACGTGGGTTAACTGAAATACGAGCTGTAAGTATTTTGTATAGTACAAAGTCAGCAGCAATCTCCCAGTCAAGCTCTATACCTACATAGTTAGTATAAAATTGGAAACGACTGGAAAGAGATACAACATCGTTAAATTTTTGACGATATTGGATATCCACACGGCTACCTAAATTGTATGATTTAAGGCTGTTGGGTCTCACATACGAAAGCGCTTCATCATAATCGCCATCCTTCCACGCTTTGTCAAAAGCAGCCTGATCAGTTATCTGCTGACCAATACCAACTTGATCACTGATAGATGAAGCTACACTGTTTTTGTCCTTATCCATAGCCACAAATGTTCTCATATCGTTTACATAAACCAGCTTATAAGAATATGGTGAAATATAGATGGACAAATCTATATTTGGATTCTTCTCATATTTCCACATAAAACCTACACCAGTTGTAAAGCGTAATGGAGATATAGCCGCACTTGAAAGAGCGTCATAGGCATTAGCGGCTGCCTGATCATCACCCACAGTAATATAGTTCTGGAACAAAGTAAAGTTAATATCACCGTTCCAAGCAACGCTCCAACCCTTGCCAAGTTCATAACCAAGTTTGGTTGAATAAGCGGTCTTATCATCTGTAAGGTGCCATGCCCTACCAGCCAAGTCCTTAGTGAATGTGGTATTGATACCATATTTAAGTTCTACAAGGTTGTCCCAGATAAGTCCATTTGCCCCTTCGTAGTTGAACCAACTCTTAAACTCTCCAAGTCCGGAAAAGTTTGAAGAACCACCCTGATACCATGCGCTTGACCACTTGGTGTCCTGGCTTATGAAGTTCTGTGCGGCTGTAACAGACACGTCAAAGCCCTTTTTCCAATGGCTTTTCTTTGCCGCCGCTTCAGCAGCCTTCTCTGCTGCAGATGTGTTTGTGGTAGATTCCTTTACAGCAGTAGCAGCTTCTTCTGCTGTAGCAAATCCTTGTGCGAACGCAAAAACTGATGTTGCGAGCGCAACTAACAAAAGTAATGTTTTTTTCATACTTCTAATGCTCCTATAATTTGTTTAACTGATTGATAATTATGTCTTTTCAAGTAATCTTCTATACCCGATGCAACCTTCATAGTAACACTCGGGTCTATAAAGTTCGCTGTACCTATCTCTATAGCCGTTGCGCCTGCCAGCATAAACTCCACCGCATCAGTAGCGTTAGAAATGCCTCCTAAGCCAATTACAGGGATTTTAACCGCCTTAGACACCTGATATACCATACGAAGCGCCACAGGCTTTACACAAGGCCCGGAAAGCCCTCCTGTAACCATTGAGAGAATAGGTTTGCGACGCTCAGCATCAATAGCCATACCGTTAAGGCAGTTTATAAGAGAAACGCTGTCTGCACCCTCCGCCTCCACAGCACGGGCAATCTCCGTTATGTCAGTAACGTTAGGGGTAAGCTTCACAATCATGGTCTTTGGGTAAGCCTTACGCACCGCACGTATCACCTCCGATGCCGCCTTGGGATCCACTCCGATAGTCATTCCTCCCTGCTTTACGTTAGGGCATGAAATGTTTACCTCGATGGCAGGAATTTTAGGCAAATCAGCCAGTTTTTCTGCACATTCAGCATAGTCTTCAGGGCAGGTTCCTGACACATTTACAATTATATTTGTATCGTAATCTTGTATCTCAGGATATATGTGTTCTACGAAATAGTCAACTCCTTTATTTTGGAGCCCAATCGTGTTTAGAAGGCCTTGTGATACCTCTGCAAGGCGTGGATATGGGTTTCCTTCTCTACTGCGAAGTGTGGTTCCCTTTACAATTATACCACCTATTCGCGAGAAGTCAACAAAGTCCTTGAATTCAGTTCCGTAGCCGTATGTCCCCGATGCTGTCATCACCGGGTTCCTAAGCTCAAGATTCCCTATTTTTACTACTGTATCTATCATGTATTACTAAGAATTTTCAACTATCAACTATCAACTGTCAACTGTCAACTGTCAACTGTTTAACATTAAACACCGGTCCGTCAGAACAAACGCACTTGTGCCCTTCTGTTGTCTTAGTAACGCATCCAAGACAGGCACCAAGACCGCACGCCATCATATTTTCAAGCGACACCTCACAATCCGTACCTGATGCAATAGCTGCTTTTGCCACATTTTTCATCATCGGAGTAGGACCGCATACATACATACGGTCATATTTGGCATTTACAGCCTCATGATTCGTCACAAACCCCTTAACACCGTGACTGCCATCCTCCGTGGTCACAAAAACGCTTCCAATAGCCTTAAAATCGCTCAAATCAATCATATCAGATTCATACTTGAATCCTAACAGGTAATTCACCTTAACGCCGTTACAACGCAATTTACGGCCCAAATATATAAGCGGGGCAATTCCCACGCCACCACCAACAAGAAGCGCTGTTCCACTTTGAAGCAAAGTAAAACCGTTTCCCAGCGGCAAAAGCATGTTTAAGCGGCTGTTTTGTAACAATTTTGACATATATGCAGTACCATCACCCACATTTTTGATTATTAGGGATAATGTGTTATTGCTATAGTCAACATCACTGATTGAGATAGGACGGCGCAGGTAAACAGAGGGGGTGTTTTCAACCTTTATCTCCACAAACTGCCCTGGAAGCATCTCAGGAAGCCTCTGGGAATGCGTAAGCACCAGCTTGAAGTAGGAACCATTAAGAGGAATATTCTCTAAAACCGTGCAGTTAAGTTCAAATTTCTTTAACATTCAGCAGAGTAAAGCATACTTAATGACTTTACTAACCGCAAAATTAAGGAAATTTTAGATAAATAACAAAATAAATGAACTATCTATTGCAACGTAAGGCTCAGCCCCTTTGTAAGGGGCTTCGGCCCTCCCATACGGGTCTGTGACCCTATGGGTCCTTTCGCAAGCGCCTTTTGGGCGGCGTGTTGGCATAATCCAAGCAAGCTTGGCTTCTGCCTTACTTATGCAACAGATAGTTCATTGTATTATTAATTAGATTTAAACTCTTGGAAGGTGTTGTCACTATAATACACTACAATGCGCAAAATCTCCTTAGGCGGCAACTGATGTACAACCTCTTTAATAATAGTCTGTGGTTGAGGCTCTTGCGGAATAAAAACAGGCGAATTCTGAGGTTTTTGAGGCTCTGAGAATTCATTTTTTGGTTTTTCATCGTACTGTTGCCCGAATAAATCGCGCTGAAGAGCCTTCTCATTCTTGTACATTGGCTCTTTTCCAAGCAAAAGCCAATCAGGATTTATGTTAGGAAAAACAGTCATGATTTTTTGCAAAACAGGCACTCCAGGGTTGTTTCGTCCATTTAGGATATGAGAAATAGCCGATGGTTGGATACCAAGTTTAACCGCCAACTCACGTGGTTGCAGCTCCTCTTTTTCAAGAATTTTCTTAAATCTTTCTATCATAGAATTTAGGGCAATCTGTAAAAAGTTTTCGGTTACAAATGTAATAATACAAAATTAAACTTCCAAATTTTTACAGTACTAATTTACATACATTTATTAATCACAAATGTAAATTACAGATGTAGTATGATATTAGATAGAATTGTAACATCCCTATCACAGATACTTATAAGATTAAAGTAAATTTTTCATATTTTACATGCATAATACTGGTTATCTTTTTATTAAACTCATTTCGGTACAAATCTACAGATTGTTGTATTGAATATACATGATTTATGCTGCATAAATGTAGTCTTACTTTGAATATACATAGTTAAATATACTGAAAAAGTTATAGTTACGCTAAAAATAATTTAATTTTGCATATACATATCGTATACTTTTTTACATTTGTACACTACCCTGCCCTTATGTAACATGGTGATGAGTTTTTTTCATAGTTGTAAACATTTTACATTTGTAAAACATTCAAATTTATCTATTTATTTACATTTGTATCCAAAGCACGCATAACATTTGTAAACCACCCTTTTTCATAAAATTTTGTTGTTTCAACACTATTTGGTAATTTTGCAAAGTCAAAAAAATTTTTTACTACCCTTTTATAACTATGGAACAGAACAAGCTTGACGCCTTTGAAAGAATTGGCGACATCATGGACCGCCTCCGCGCTGAATGTCCATGGGACAAGAAGCAGACAAATGATACCCTACGGATTCTGACGCAAGAGGAAGTTTTTGAACTTAGTGACGCAATCATCAAAAAAGATGACGCCGGAATCTGTGAAGAACTTGGTGACGTGCTGCTCCATATACTATTTTATGCTAAAATTGCAGAAGAGAAAAAATCATTTACCATTGCTGACGTATGTAACAGACTCTGTGACAAGATGATATATCGTCATCCGCACGTTTTTGGCTCTGCTGAGGCGGATTCTGCCGCAGAGGTTATAAGGAATTGGCAAATTTTGAAGCTACAAGAGGGTAAAGGAAAGACAGTTCTTGGCGGAGTTCCAGACTCTTTACCATCACTTGTAAAAGCATACCGCATACAAGACAAGGCACGCAGTGCAGGATTTGACTGGAAAAACAAAGAAGATGTATGGGACAAGGTAAAAGAAGAAGTCAGCGAAGTAGAGGCTGAAATCAGAAGCAAAACAGCGCTTAAGGAACAAGAGACAGACCCTGCACAGCAGCAGGCAATTCAGGAACGTATTGAAGAGGAGTTCGGAGACCTTATGTTCAGCATTATCAATGCCGCCCGCCTCTATAAAATTAACCCAGACAACGCCCTTGAGCGCACAAATCAGAAGTTCATCAAGCGGTTCAACTACCTTGAAAGCAAGGCAAAAGAACAAGGTAAAAATGTAAACGAACTCACATTTGAAGAGATGAACACACTTTGGGATGAGGCAAAAACAGCCTTGTAAAGACTACTCTTTTACGTAAAACACATGGCGTTGACTGTAGAGCAGAACCGCCGCCAAGACAGCTCCAAGCACATCACTGCATGTAGCAGAGAGCCATACGCCTGTCAGGCCGTCATACCCCATATTTTCAAGCACAGGTGGCAGAATATAGCATAGAGGCACCTGGAATAGCATCTGCCTTGAGAGACTTGTTATAATGGCAATAACTGGCTTGTCTATAGACTGAAAGAATTGTGAATTAACTACTGTAAACCCTATCAAAGGGAACATTATAACCCAATACACCATAGCTGAGCTTCCCATATTAATAAGCTCAGGATCAGTGGTAAAGGCTCTCATTATGTACTCTGGAAATATACATCCGGTCAAACTGCCTGCCAGACCAAGAAGAATACATACAATTGAAGTCAGCTTATAAATTTCAAGCAAGCGGTTAAGTTTGCCCGCACCATAGTTATAACCTGCTATAGGTTGCATTCCTTGGCATATTCCAAAGATAAGCATAAAGATAAACATTCCGTATGTGTTTATGATGCCGTATGCTCCTACCGCCATATCTCCGCCGTAGCGGATAAGCTGGATGTTAAGTATGGCAACTACTCCTGCCGCACAGATATTCATAAGGAACGGACTCAGACCTATCATGGTTATATTCTTAAAAATGTAACCTTTAGGCATCCAAGCATGTTTCTTGAAACGTATAAAAGATGACGGCATTACAAAATGTACTACTGACAGTATTGCGGTAAGAGCCATTGAGATGGTGGTAGCCCACGCAGCACCTGCAATACCCCAGTCAAATACAAATATGAATATAGGGTCTAAAATTATATTTAGCACGGCTCCTCCTGTAAGAATGTACATGGCTTTGTGTGGATAGCCTGTAGCCCTTATCAGCCCTGCAAGATTAAATGTAACTGTGGTAAGGACCATTCCTGGTAAAACTATATACATATACTCCTTAGCGTATGCAATGGTATCATCGGTGGCACCAAAAGCATGTAGAATAGGACTCATAAAGGTGTAGCCGAACAGGAATATCACTGCACCGAATATTATGGTGAATATGGTACTGTTACCAAGTATCTTCTCCGCCCAAACGTAATCTTTCTTACCAAGCACTATTGATATTCTGGCAGCGGAACCTGCTCCTATAAGGGAGCCAAAAGCATGTATAACATTCATTATAGGCATGGTTATAGCAAGTCCTGCAATAGCAAGCGCTCCCACGCCTTGCCCTATGAACATACGGTCTGCAAGGTTATAGACAGATGCAATAACCTGACTAACAACAGATGGCAGTGCATACAGCCATAGTAGTGATCCTATAGATTCCGTTTCAAGTTCTTTAGTTTTGTCTATCATGCTTTTGCATATTTGGAACAAAAAAAGCCGATTAAAATCGGCTTTTTGTGACCCCGGAGGGGCTCGAACCCTCGACCCATTGATTAAGAGTCAATTGCTCTACCAACTGAGCTACGGAGTCATTCTTGATTGCGGGTGCAAATATAGTGCAAATAACACACTCTACCAAATAAAAACAAATTTTTTTTCAAAAAAACATTGCAGATTGCCCTAAATCCTCTACCACTATCTTAATACCGATGGCAATAAGTATTATTCCGCCAAACAATCCGTATCTGAATTTGAATTTTGAACCTAAATAAGTACCCAAAAGTGACCCTATAATTGAAAAAATAAAACTGCCTAAGCCTATTATTGTCACGCCCTTGACAAGTGACTCTGGATAGCCTAAAAACACAAGCCCAGTGGCAAGCGCATCAATACTTGTAGCCACAGAGAGAAGCAGTACTGTTGCCACACGATATGGGCTTTTTGACTCCTCTACATCCTCTTCCTTGCCACGTAGATCATCCAATATCATTTTGCCACCTATAAGAGTAAGAATTATCATGGCAATCCAGTGGTCATAATCCTTTATGGCGTCAATGAATTCATATCCCACGCAATAGCCTATTAAAGGCATACCGCCTTGAAACAGTCCAAACATAACTGCCATAAAAAAAATGCCACCCCATAATGGTTTGGCATTTGCTCCCGCTTTGGCAACTGAGACTGCAAAACAATCCATTGCAAGCCCCACAGACAGCAGTATTATGGTAAATATATCCAATGTTTACAATCTTGAGATCCTTCACTTCTTTCTGGATGACGTCAAAGTTCAAAACTTTGCAACGTAATCCTTAACCTTACCATACACGCTTTCTCCGTTAAACCCGAATTTTTCATCAAGAACGGTATATGGAGCTGAAAGTCCAAAGTGGTCAAGACCTGCAACCATGCCTCTGAGACCTACTGTACGCTGAAGTGTCATTGGTAGGCCAGCTGTCAGTCCAAACACTGGCTTACTATAATCAATCACACTGCGACGATACTCTTCATCCTGTTCAAAGAAAAGCCCTTCGCTTGGAATGGAAACTATTTTTACTTTCATACCGTCACGTTCCTCAAGCAGTTTGGCGGCGTCAAAGAGAGTTGACACTTCTGAGCCACTTGCAACAAGGGTGACATCGGCGTTTTGAACATCTTTAACAATATAGGCACCTCTCTTGGCTCCAAGACAGCTCTCATACTTATTCTCTCCACGAGGCAGACTTTTAATATTCTGGCGTGATAGGATAAGACCTGTAGGAGTATCTTTATTCTCAAGAGCCATCTGCCATGCTACGGTGGTTTCATCTACATCAGCAGGGCGTAGAACAAGCATTGAGTTTTTACCTCTATGATTCTTCACAGCCTCCATTAGTCTTACTTGCAGCTCCTGCTCAATAGGCTGGTGCGTAGGACCGTCCTCGCCTACTCTAAAGGCGTCATGAGTCCAGACATATATTACCTGCAGACGCTGCAGTGCTGACATACGGAACGCCGGCTTCATATAGTCAGAGAACACAAAGAATGTACCGCACACTGGTATGATACCTCCGTGCAGAGCCATACCGTTCATAATGCAAGCCATGGTAAGCTCACTTACACCAGCATGCAGGAATCCGCCTGAGAAATCACCTTTGACAATAGGTTTGCTGTTCTTTAAGAATCCCTCTGTCTTATCTGAATTAGAGAGGTCAGCAGAAGATACTATCATGTTCTCAATCTTACCTGAGAATAGAGCCAGCATAGCTCCCGATGCGGAGCGTGTAGCTTGATCCTGTTTCTGCTGTATAGCTGAGAAATCAATTTCAGGCAACTCTTTGTTATAGAATGACTTGAATTTCTTGTAATGCTCAGGGTGACCAGCAGCGAATTCAGCCTCCTCTGCCTTACGGCGGCGTACTATCTCTCTAAGCTGAGCCTTGCGCTCCTCATAAATCTGAGCAGCCTCAGGGAATATCTGGAAAGGATTCTCTGGATCACCGCCAAGACCGGCAATAGTCTTAGCCACATCAACGCCAGCCTTGGAAAGTGGCTGACCATGTGTGGAAACCAAATTCTCACAACTTTCACCGTTAGGGCCTTTAGCACCCTTGCCCATAAGTGTATTGCCTATGATAAGTGTAGGACGTTCCGTCTCTTCATTTGCTTTCTTTAACGCCTCACGAATCTCAGCAGCATCGTTGCCGTTGATAGTCATAACATTCCAGCCCCATGAGCGGTACTTCATAGCAGTATCCTCGCCACTAACTTCATCCACAAAAGTGGATAGCTGAACATTATTGGCATCAAAAAACATGATTAGATTACTCAAGCCAAGCAGACCGGCAATACGGCCTGCACCTTGTGAAATCTCCTCCTGAATACCACCGTCAGAAATGTATGTGTAAATTTTGTGCTTTGTCCACTCGCCAAAACGTGCTGCAAGGAAACGCTCTGCGATGGCAGCTCCGACAGCCATTGTATGACCCTGGCCAAGAGGACCGGATGTGTTTTCAATTCCGTGTGCGTAGTCCACTTCCGGGTGACCAGGACAAACAGTTCCCCACTGGCGGAATGTCTTAAGATCTTCCAATGAGTATCTGCCGGCAAGCGCAAGCACTGAGTAGAGCATAGGAGACATGTGGCCTGGATCAAGGAAGAAACGGTCACGATTCACCCATAATGCGTCATCAGGATCATATTCAAGAAACTCAGAGTAAAGCACATTTATAAAATCAGCTCCACCCATAGCACCGCCTGGGTGTCCTGACTTGGCTTTCTCAACCATTGCAGCTGAAAGAACACGTATGTTGTCAGCCGCCTTGTTCAGTTGTGATACGGAATTCATAATGTTTTGAGGTATCAAATGCAGTAATATAGCGCAAAGGTAGTCATAATTAAATGAACAACACCCTATTATTTGCTTATTTTATTAACAATGTTCTGTTTCTTTTTATACGGTATCTGATATGAGAGTATATACTCAAAACCAAAAGTGGCGGTATTAGTGTTATACTGACCAAAACCAGGTATAAAAGCAGGGTAATCAATCTCCTTCTTGTAGAAATGAGGGAATGCCCTAACCTTTACGTTCACCCCCATAAAAAAGCTCTTATAGACCTGAACTCTCACACCCACCACAAACTCAAACCATCCCACATTCACATTACGCTTCTCATTTGTCATGTAAGTACGCTCTTTCCAATACAGGTTTTCAAGAAGAGCATTAGAGACCGTGTAGTTTACATTTGACAAACCATATCTCACACCCACACCAAACGTATGGTCTTTTTTTCTGTCTGGTTTGAAATTCAAGAAGTTATAGTTAGCTCCAAAGCGGAAAAAGAAACCATCTGACTTATAGTGGGAGTTAGAGAACTCATGGTTCATAAACATCATACCATACTCCACCACAGGAAACAAACGCTGCCAGAGAGAGACGTCAAAACTCACCACAAATTCAAACCTTCCACCATTAAACAGAGTTGCAATGGGATTAAAAATATCCACATTAACGTATGCGCCTTGATATACTGGAGACTTTAGTTTAGGCACCTGCCTCACATTGTCACGGCTTATAACCATAGTGGAGTCCAGATGAACCACCCCTATCTTTTCATTCTTCTGTTGCAGTGTGTCAGATGAAAGTTTAAGCGTATCAGTTGCAACCTTGAGTGTGTCAGTCGCAATCTTAAGTGTGTCCTTAGCCTCTGCAGCATTAAGAGACACAACAGCCAAAAACAGGAGCAAGGCAGAACTAATTGTATATCTTAATGTGGACATCACCTTCTAAATTTAAAATTTCCGCCTTATATATCTCAGCCTTCTTCACAAAAGTGTTTGATGTATAAGACATATCCTTAATATAATACGACGCCACACAGCCACACTCCTTATTCACAAAGAAAGGCCTGACATTGCAGTTCACTGTCAGCACAAAAGAAACAGTAACCTCCTCTTCTGTAGCCGGCTTTATAACAAACTCATACTCTGTCTTCTCTTGTGTAATGTGTAGTGGCAGAAACACTGAGTTCACATTTACGTTATTGTACAAAATTGAGTCACTGCCCACCCCCTTTACAGTGAGACGTTGCACGGTTAATGGCTTGAGAGAAATAGAATCTAAAAAGGCCACACCAAGCAGAGAGCGTCTGGACTCATAGCACTCTGACGTACACGATGCTAAAACCACGCCCGCAAACAAAGCTAACGCAACTGCTATTTTAGTAAAAGTCTTCACCTATACAAAATATTTCTTTATCTCATTCTTTACAAATGAAATTGCAAGCTGGGTTGGAGAATCCTCGCTCTGGTTATATGTGGCAAGTATCACATTTGCAAGCTGCGCAGATGGCGCTTCTGGTGGAACCTTTGCAGCACAAGCGTTAATAAGTTGTATAATATTCTCCTTAGCGTTTCTAATAACGCTCCATGCCTCATCACTCACATAAACCTGCTGAGCCACATTATGTTCATATTCAGCTCTAATGTCAATAAGCAGAGACGCATGGTACTGAAGAGCCGTAAGAGTATCATCCTGAAGGCGTACGAGAAGGCTGTCAGGGCTGATTCTTTCAAGGAACAGCACCATACGCTCATAAGCATTAAGGCGTATAGGCAGCGTGGTTTTCTGACTCTCCTTGGCCAAAAGGTATCTACGGCGTGCATTCTCCTCCTTTGTAAAATTACGTAGCATCACATATACCACGATGAAAACAATCAGCGCAGGAATTGTGTAAGCTAATATTTGTAAGAACAGTTCCATAAAAAATATTTATGACGTGGGTTATTTGTCAATTGTCGTCTGTATTTGATATTTGTTACGTTCATTTGATGAGCGTGCTATAAGCTCGCCAAGGAATCCTGTAACAAAGAACTGCGTACCAAGCACCATGGAAAGCATTGCCAAATAAAAATATGGGCTGTTTGCTATAAGTGGCGCCCTGTACCCCATTATTATGGCCTTAAGTTTAATGGCTCCAACCACAATCACCATAATTAATCCTACCAGGAACATTACAGAGCCCCATACACCAAAGAAGTGCATAGGCCTTACTCCAAACTTAGAGAGGAACCACAAGCTAAGCAAATCAAGGTATCCATGTATAAAACGGTCAAAACCAAACTTGCTCTTTCCAAACTTACGTGCCTGATGGTGAACCTCTTTCTCCCCTATCTTATCAAAACCCGCATTCTTAGCAAGGTATGGAATATAGCGGTGCATCTCGCCATATACCTCTATATTCTTAACCACATCAAGGCGATATGCCTTTAAGCCGCAGTTAAAGTCATGAAGCTTTATGCCTGAAACCTTACGGGCCGTTGCATTAAACAGTTTGCTTGGCAGATTCTTTGTAAGTGCAGGGTCATAGCGCTTCTTCTTCCACCCAGATACCAAGTCATAACCATCCTCCACTATCATACGGTATAGTTCCGGTATCTCATCAGGGCTGTCCTGAAGGTCTGCATCCATGGTAATGACCACATCGCCCTGAGCCTTTTCAAACCCACAATAAAGGGCAGGTGACTTACCATAATTGCGTCTGAACTTTATACCCTTTACCTCATTATTCTCCTTTGAAAGGCCAACAATAGCATCCCATGAGCCATCGGTGGAGCCATCATCAACAAAAATAACCTCAAAAGTGAAGTTATTCTCAATCATCACACGCTTTATCCATGCAAACAGCTCTGGAATTGATTCAAGTTCATTATACAAAGGTATTACTACTGACAGATCCATTTTTTCAGTTGATAGTTGATAGTTATAATTCTCAACCCTTAAATTTTTTATTAACTATTCCAGCGATTGGCAACCCAAGTATGAGCCCAACCACTATGTTTATCCAGACAGTCTGAATTGCCACTGTTGATGCTGACGGTACACCCACCTCCTTAATCTGTGCCAAGAAATCATTAATAGAAGGCTGGCTTTCAGAGTATTTGGCAAGTGCTTCCGTAAGATGCGAAACCTGCTGCGCTATATAGTCTGGATTTATAAACTTATAATATATGAACTGCGCTATGGCAAGAATCATTGAGCCAAAGAAAAAGAGATATATGCAAAAACGGAGCAATGTGCCAAAGGTGACATCGGTGTCTGTGATGCTACGACGGAAAGAGAGTGTAAGCCAATACGCCACAAATGGTACAAGCATCATAAGAAAGCCTGAAAAAAATGCGCCCACAGAACCGTCAGACATAACCTCAGCCACTAATTTCAAGACCAACAACGCACCCAGCCATACACCGTAGTACATAGCCTGCTTTGTTGTATATTGCCTTAGTTCTATATAGTCCATATCCTTATAATTTTGCAAAGGTACAAAAAATCCGCTAAACATATTTGTTTTTCAGAAAAAATACCCTACCTTTGCACTTCGGAAAGGTACTACACGACCAGCTCCCTTCCAATCCCCCAGGGCTTGACCGCAGCAAGGGTACGTTGGTTGAGCGGTGCGATGTAGAGCGCCTTTCCTTTTTTGTTTTAAATTTCACCAAATTGAAAACCATAGGTCTTTTATCTGACACTCACGGCTACTGGGATGAACGGTACGCCACGTTTTTTGCAGAGTGTGATGAAATATGGCACGCTGGCGACATAGGCTCTCTTGAGGTGTATAACAGACTAATGGAATTAAAACCGGTAAGAGCAGTCACGGGTAACATAGACGGATACCCTCTACGCTCTATGCTAAAGGCCGAAATGACATTCTGCATTGAAGGTGTTAATGTATATATGACACACATAGGCGGCTACCCTGGCAAATATGCTCCTGGCATAGAAAACAAGCTACGAACGCAAAATATTAACTTATTTATATCTGGCCATTCGCATATACTCAAAGTGGTAAATGATGCAAAATTAGGATTGCTACATATCAATCCTGGGGCTGCTGGTCTGCAAGGCTGGCAGCTACAACGCACACTTGTACGATTTAAAATAGAAAACTCCAAAATCTCTGATTTAGAGGTTCTGGAGCTTAAACTTCATTAGTACATCATTAACGCTATAAACTACCTTATCAGGCTCACCGTTCCCTTCTTCACATATTTGATACGGTTACCCTTCTCGTCCTTATCATCGCCGGTAGCCTCTATGATATAAAGATAGGCGCCCTCAGCAGCCGGCTTCCCGTTAATTGTGCCGTCCCATCCGTCAGAAGGGTCATCCCAGTCATAAATCAGCCTGCCCCAAGTGTTATATACACTACCATGGAACTTTATAATAGATTTGTAAGCCACCTTGAATATGTCATTCTTGCCATCGCCGTTGGGAGTAAAGACATTTGGCACATCAAGAGCGGAAGTAAGCACTTCTATCACAAACTCCTTTCTCTGTGTACACCCCATATTATCCGTTTCCGTTATAGAACTATTTGACACTTCACCCCTTAGGTAATATGTACCACTCTCAGCAAAAGTGTAACGGAAATCGCGGTCTTTTATTTTGGCTATCACACTATTATACTGATTATCAGAAGATAATGTCCAGTCATAGAAAAATGCTGCCGGCGATGAGTAGTTAAGCACCTCTACATTCAGCGGTGCAGAACCCTTAAGCCTTGTAACAGACTCCTGTGCCTCCCGTGGTTCGCCACGGTCACGCTCATTGGTGGCGTCCTCTCTTATCCTCACGCTTGAAAGCATGTGTGTCTCCACTGCGTATGGCATATAAGTGGCTTCGCTTACCACCTTTACAGTATCATCAAACGCCATTGAGAAACGAGTACCCTTAAATGTGAACTTGGTACTGTCAAGAGGTGCAGGCAACACATAATTATAATCATCATCAACAAAGTATCCAATCTCCTCTGTTATATATGATTGAGATTCATAGTATGTGGAGTCATAACTTAAATAGTACTGTTGTTTTAATGTAAATTTAGGTTCCGCATCGCCGGGGTTCACATACTCCATAGCTTTAACATCCTTGTGAAAGAATACATTTACAATATAACACCAGTCTTTTGAGTCTGAATCAAATGTCACAAAGCAGTTTGACGGCTTATAATCACTATAAAGGAAAATCCAAACCGTCATCTTAACCTCATTCTTATCATTCAGCACTGCGTAACCCATGGAATGAGCCTCTTTGCTAATGGTGACTTCTGTCTCGGTTACAGCCTCAGCCTCCTGCTTAAGAAGTTCCACACCACCATTTAAGTCAAATTGGTACCAACTGAATTTAGACGGCTCGCCGCCTTCATCAACCATATACACCAAATTTACATCTTCAAGGCTTTTAACCACCATTACGGAGTCAACTTCA
This sequence comes from uncultured Bacteroidales bacterium, assembly GCA_900316995.1. Lineage (GTDB taxonomy): Bacteria > Bacteroidota > Bacteroidia > Bacteroidales > Paludibacteraceae > Enterocola. The sequence continues at coordinate 36,520 of ONEZ01000013.1, forward strand.
GATTCCTCTGCCGCCTTAGTCACCAAGTAATCAGTACCATGAATACTAATTTCTGCATGCAACATTACTGCTAACACACAAAAAAACAAAAGTATAAAATTTTTTTTTGTCATCAGATTTAATTCTAATTCTTTACACAGCGGAGACTGATAGCACCAGCCCTTTCAGTGTCCGAGCTATCGTCTATACCATCATACCTTAATTGCAACTGCGAAGGTACAACATTCCGCTGAAATAGCAAAATACCGCTATAAATTTCCACCAACATTTTAGATTTAATATAATTTTAGTTACCTTTGTAACTTTGTATTTGAATAGGAGTCAATACTACAAATCACAACCTAAATGAGACGGATTATATTAACAATGGTTTCTGCGCTAACAGCTACACTTTGTGTGTATGCTGCGGCAACGCTTAATTACCCCACCATAGTTGAGAATGGCAAAGAGTACTATATTTATAAGGTACAAAAGAGCGAGGGGTACTATGCCATAAGTAAAAAGTTTGATGTTACCATAAAAGAGATTGTAGATGCCAACCCTATGCAGGGAGGGCTGAAGTTAGGTCAGGAGTTGAAGATTCCTACTGGCAACGTGGTGAAAGTGGAGAGAAACCCAGACCATAGCAGAAGCAAAAGTCTTGTTCATGTGGTTGAAAAAGGTGAGACACTCTACAGCCTGGCTAAAAAGTATGGCGTAAAAGTTGATGACCTAAAAAAACTGAATCCAGGCTGTGATCCGCTTAGTATAGGCTTTGAGCTAAAGATTCCGTCTGATATCAAGAAGCATGAACGCACCCACGCCGATGAGAAGCAGAAGCAGGCAGAGGCGGAGCCGCAGAATGTGACACCGATGGAAGCCATGACAGAGACTCCGTTAGAGACCTCTGCAGCAGAATCCCTTGCCACAGATTCTCTTTCCACAGATTCCATTCCACAGGAAATATTCCACAAGAACCCGCAGTCTGATGTGAGAATGGCTGTGCTAATGCCATTTAACATTCATGATAACAATGAGGCGGATGAAAAATTTGTGGATTTTTATCGCGGCTGTCTTATTGCAGCTGACTCATTGTCAGCACTTGGTATGAATGTAACCATTGATGCCTATGACATAGGCAAGACAAAGGAGTCTCTTATAAAGACATTGCAAAACCGTGAGCTTAGCAAGGCGGATATTATTATAGGTCCTGCCTACACGGCTCAGATACAATACGTTTCAGAATACGCCAAACATCACAAGATAAAAACAGTTATTCCATTCTCAAATAATGTACCGCAAGTGAACAGCAACAAATACCTGTTCCAGATTGTAAGCCCGCAGAATCTGTTCTTTGAAAGCCTTGCAACAGAGTGCGCAGAGAGATGGAAGGGCAAACACATACTCATAGTGGAACCAGACAGCGCAGGCATACATTACAATAAGAGAGAGTTTACAGACCTGCTCATACCCAAGTTAAGTGCAAAAGGTATCACCTATAAATATATAACAGACACCAAGGTGGCTGGACAGGTTAATAATTACATAAGTGAAATAGGGAACGACGATGAGGTGATTGTGATAATTCCAACATCCAACCACGTTAAGATAACTCAGATAGCAGACCATATAGAGCAAATCAAAAGTGATAAAGTCAGTCTGTTTGGATTTCCAGAGTGGAATGACATGATGCACAAGGACATTTACAACAAGCCAATGTATATGTTCACAAACTACTGGCTACGTTTTGACGACCCTGCCACTATTGATTTCTATAACCAATACAATAGCAGGTTTGGAACTCCACCGGCACAGAACAACCCGTCATACTCCATTTTTGGATTTGACATCACTCTCTTCTTTGGGAAAGCGTGGATGCACAGCGGCGACGAGTTTGAAGGATTCCTTAATGATGAGCATCAGGATATGTTACAGATGCGGTTCCATTTTGACAAGCGCCCTAATGGCGGTTACGTAAACCACGGGCTTTATTTGCAGAGGTACGATAAGGAGGGAATCTCCTTAATGGAGAATCGATGACGTGTTGATGAACACGAAGTGTGAATAATCGTGGAATCGGTTAATAGAAAAGACGATTCACCGCATCACCGATTAAACAATTAACCTTTAGAGACATAATTATTTGACTACAAGATTAAAAATATTACTACTGCTCTCCGCCCTACCATTATTGGCGGCGGCACAATACACATTCTATTATCCTGAATTATATATAGGTACAAACCAGGGTGTGGCATTGTGGACCAACGTGGGTTTTGACCCTGAGGTAGAGCAAAACTTTGACGTAAGGTATCATGGTGGCATAACCGTAAGCTATATTATCCAGAAATATTTTGGCATTCAAGCCGAGTTGAACTACTCACAAAGAGGCTGGTCTGAGACATCAAAGAAGACTGGCGAAAGATACGAGCACCGTCTTGACTATCTGGAGCTTCCGCTTGTAACTCACATATTCTTCGGGCCACAGATATTCAAGTTTTATATAAACTTAGGCCCTAAGATAAAATATATGATTTATGATGTGGCCACCGCTCCATTCTCTACCGATGCAGGAGTTGAGCAAGAGAAACCAATTGAGAATAGGTTTGACTACAGCATATTTGCAGGCATTGGTTTTGAGGTCAGGCCTAAAAACATAGGCAGTTTCTTTTTTGAAGCAAGATTTGACTACGGTCTTGGCAATATTTTCAACGCTCGTAAGGGAGAAGATTTTGCAAGATCAAACAATATGGCCGTAACAATAAGTGTAGGCTACATGTTTAACGTATTAAGTAAAAAGAAGAAAAAAAATGAATTTTAAGGATTTGGCAATAAACCGCCGCAGCCACCGCAAATTTGAGGATAAGGCTGTAGAACAAGAGAAAATAGACTCCATTCTCCAAACAGCACTTATGGCTCCTGCCGGAAAACGTGCCAACGAGTGGCATTTCTATGTGATCACAGACAAGGCTGTTAGTGAGAAGATCTCACAATGCAAGCCATTTGGCGCGGCGTTTGTTAAAGAGGCCCCGTTAAATATTGTTGTAACCGCTGACACATCAAAAAGTGACGTATGGATTGAGGACTGCTCTATTGCAGCCATCTACATTCAACTTGCAGCACAAGATCTTGGGCTTGGCAGTTGCTGGAGCCAGGTACGTCAAAGAGCATCTTGCGCAGAGGGTGTAACCGCAGAGCAATATATTAAAGAGCTACTTTCACTACCAGAAGAGGCTGGCGTTGAGTGCATTGTAAGCATCGGCTACGCTGCCGACGAACGCCGCCCGTACGATTTGGAGAAACTACCATACGACAAGGTTACACGTCTATGAGAGTAACGCTTATAGGGTCTGGCAATGTTGCCACACATATAGCTATGCGCCTGAAGGAACAAGGCGTGGAGATAGCTTGTATCTATAGCCGCACATTTGACAACGCCTGCGCTTTAGCAAGTAGAGTTGGTTCCATGGCGATTGCGAACAAATCTGACATACCTCAATCAGACCTATATATTTGCAGCGTCAAAGATGACAATATAACAGACGCCCTAAGCGGAATAAACTTTGGCACAGGCATTGTGGCACACACCGCAGGTAGTGTTGACATGAAGGTTTTAGAAAGAGTGGCAGAGAACATTGGAGTTATATACCCTATGCAAACTTTTTCTAAATCAAAGAATGTAGATTGGGAGAAAATTCCACTATTTACAGAGGCGAATACAGATACAAATCTCATTAAAATAAATGAGTTCGCGAGCATTTTATCTAAGAATATCACAACAGCCACATCTGAGCAGAGAAAAATAATCCATCTCTCATCTGTATTTGTCTGCAACCTGACAAACCACCTCTATTCAGTGGCATACAGGCTTATGAAAAGCAATGGATTGGAGTTTCAGACATTGTTCCCGCTTATAGACGAGACTGTATCTAAGATAAAAGTTTTAGAGCCCGCCAAGGCTCAGACCGGACCTGCAGTAAGAGGTGATGAAAAAGTGATGAAGATGCAACAGGAGATGATATGTGGGTATGACTTGGAGATATATAAAACAATTAGCAAGGCTATACAATTAGAACATGAGCAATTACAAAGAGAGACTTCACAAAATTAAGGCGTTTATATTTGATGTTGATGGTGTCCTGTCGGCTTCTCTTATGAATATGGACGCAAACGGAACTCCTATACGCACTGCAAATGTAAAAGATGGTTACGCACTGCAATATGCCATTAAAAGTGGCTATAAGGTGGCTGTGATAACAGGTGCTGACACCGCTATGATCCGTAACCGTTGCAAGATATTTGACATAGAAGACGTATATTGCAAATCATCCAACAAAGTAACTGACTACGAGTGCTTTAAGAAGAAGCATAATTTATCAGACAGTGAAATCATTTACATGGGAGATGACCTTCCTGACATACCTGTACTGCGTATGGTGGGAATATCTTGCTGCCCCGCCGATGCAGCCCATGAGGTTAAAGAAGTTGTAAACTACATTTCTCATCTCAACGGAGGCTGTGGCTGCGTACGTGATGTAATAGAACAGACAATGCGTGCGCAGGACAAGTGGATGACGGGAGATGTGTTTGTGTGGTAGTTAATCAGTTGACAGTTGACAGTTGATAATTGACAGTTGACATTTAAACGACTCTACAAAATATGGATTACATAAAATTAATTCGCCCTATAAATCTTCTGATGACTGCACTGGTTGTGTGCCTGATGCAGTTCTGCGTAGTGAATCCTATTATTTACAACACTTGCGGACTCTCCATAGACTATTTCCCTGTTATATTCAGTCTGCTGATGGTATCTATTATTACCATTGCAGCATCGGGGTATGTTATAAACGATTACTTTGATACTAAGATAGACGAAATCAACCGCCCCCAAAGGGTTATAGTAGGCAAAACCATAACACGCTCACAAGCAGGAACTTATTTCCAGACATTGCTTATAATAGGCAATTTAGCCGGCATAGCATTAGCCATTATGCTAAGGGACATCACCACCGTATTTATATATGCAGGGGTTTCAGGCATTCTGTGGTTTTACTCTTCAAGCTACAAACGTCAGCTGCTACTTGGAAATATTATGATTGCCATTTGCACGTTCCTGTGTGTTTTCTTGGTGGGTTATGTATCTAACAAAGCACTGATTCTCAAGATACAAAACAACCAAGAGCTGCTACAGATGCTTATTCTGCTAAAATCAGACCCAGTGCAGGCCGTGTGGAGATGGACACTTGGCTACGCCCTTTTTGCATTCCTCTTTACGCTGATACGTGAAATGGTAAAGGACATAGAAGACATAGAGGGTGACCGTGAAATGGAATGCCGCACCATGCCTATAGTTTGGGGCGTAACTGCAAGTAAAGTGGTTATCAGCGTAATTACAGTAATAACAATGGCACTTGTAGGCTTCTTCTCAATTGCTTACTTAGATGCAGCCTCAAACAGGGTTGTTGCATCATTTGCCGTGACAGTTGAGGCGTTATGCCTTTTCTTTATCTATCAGCTTTGGACTGCAAAGTGTCGTAGCGGCTACTCTGCCGCCAGCCTAACACTTAAAATCACAATGCTGGCAGGAATGCTTAGTACTATAATAGTTGACATTTGACAGTTAGATATTTCCCATGCTTATACAAGAAAAACTAAAACCATACAACATCGTTCTTGTTTCTCAGTCCCCTCGCCGCAGGGAGTTGCTGAAGGGGTTGGAGTTGGAGTTTGAGTGTACCAGCGTAGATACTGATGAGAGTTATCCAGCATCACTCAAAGATGGGGAGATTCCAATGTATATAGCTGAGCAGAAGGCGGATGCGTATTTACCGCAAATGGAAGATAACACTCTTGCCATTACAGCAGACACCGTTGTGCTAATTAACGGCAGCGTGTTAGGCAAACCTAAATGCAGGCAGGAGGCCGTTGATATGCTCCACACGCTATCAGGCAATGCACATCAGGTAATAACAGGGGTCTGCATATTCACCAAAGGCAAGCGGAAGACATTCTCTGTACTTACAGATGTCAGATTCACCACCCTCACCGATGCAGAAATTGAGCACTACATTGACACTTACAAGCCCTTTGACAAAGCTGGCTCTTACGGTGTGCAGGAGTGGATTGGATATGTAGGCATTGAGAAAATTACAGGTTCATACTTTAACGTGATGGGACTGCCTGTGCAACGCCTTTACAAAGAGTTGAATCAGTTCTTTCCTACCGTTAAGTAGGAATGAAATTTGTGATTATGAAATAAAAAATATTAAGACATGAAAAAACTTGCAATAATTTTGATTTTAGCAGTAACCGCCGCATCGGCGTCAATGGCAAGGACTGCAAAAGAGGAGATTGATGAGCACATTGAGTTAGCTGGCAATCAGTACTACGCCTACCCCACACCAGACACCACCCATTACACCAAAGCGCCCAAGGGCTACAAACCGTTTTATATAAGCACATATCAGCGGCATGGTTCCAGATTCCTTCTCGGCAAAAAAGATTACACAAAGCCACAGGAGGTTCTTCACAAAGCAGACTCACTTGGAACACTCACAGAAACAGGACGTCTTGTCATGCAGGTTGTTGACACGCTTGAGTGCATTGCAAGAAACCGTTACGGAGAGCTGACGCCTCTTGGTTTCCGCCAGCACGCCGATGTGGCGCGCCGTATGTACCACAACTTCCCAGAAGTGTTTAAGGGGCACAAACGCATCGACGCACGTTCAACTAATGTAATAAGGTGTGTGCTTTCCATGATGAGCGAATGCTATACGCTTAAAGGTTGCAATCCGCAACTTGAGATACACACTGACGCATCGGTGGCCGACCTGTATTACATGAATAACGGAGCAAGCAGCAAACCAAACCCACTGCACAAGCTTGAGTCTGGGAAAGAGTTCAAAGAGGCGCTTGAAAAGGCAAAAACAGAGCTTATAAAACCAGATAGGATTATAGGAGAACTGTTTACTGAATATGATGAGAATGTTATGCCGCTCGCAAAGCGCCGTTTCTACTCAATGCTTTACGAACTGGCCATCAGCATGCAAAATCTAGATTTTCATGAAGAGCTGTTGCCGCTGTTCACACTTGATGAATGCTACAACAGCTGGCTGTACTCCAACTACTTCTGGTATAACAACTGCGGTTTCAGCCCTGTCACAAAATATGCAAAACCATACGCTCACGAAGCCCTGCTACGCAATATAATGGATACCGCCGATACTATTATAACCCGCGGAGGCGATGCCGCCACCCTACGATTCGGACATGACGGCATATTACTACCACTCGCCGCACTAATGCACATTGACAACTGCGCTTACGTAGCTAAAAATATGGACGACCTTGCAGAGCATTGGCGCTCTTATACAATGTTCCCAATGGCCTGCAACATACAAATTATATTTTTCAAGACAAAAAAAGCATCAGATCCAGTGCTTGTAAAAATAATGCTTAATGAGAAAGAGAGCAAACTGCCCATAGACGCAATAAACGGAGTCTATTATGAATGGGACAAAGTAAAAGCATACTGGACCGATACAGTTTTAGCCGCCAAACCAAAATTTGAATAATGAATGTAGTGAGCAATTAAATTTTCAACAAAAATTACATTCTTATACGTTTTCATTTGGGGATGTAATTTTTTTTTTATAACTTTGGGGTGCAATTTGCGAAGTATACTAAATAACACAAGCGATATGGCTCAAATTACCGGTTCCGTAACACAAATCATAGGTCCAGTAGTGGACGTATATTTTGAACAAGGCGGGAACAATCTTCCAAAAATCCATGACGCTCTTGAGATTACAAGAGATAACGGGCAGAAACTAATACTTGAGTGCCAGCAGCATATTGGCGAAAATTCTGTAAGAACCATAGCAATGGAATCTACAGACGGTCTTACCCGTGGTATGAAAGTCACACCAATTGGTTCACCTATTCTAATGCCTATAGGAGACCAGATCAAGGGAAGGCTTCTTAATGTTACTGGCGATGCTATTGACGGCATAGGAGACTTAGACCGCACAAACGGTTACCCTATTCACCGTGACCCACCTGAATATGAGGAGCTTGCCACCAGTAAAGAGATTCTATATACGGGTATCAAGGTTATTGACCTTTTGGAGCCTTATCTTAAAGGAGGAAAGATTGGTCTGTTTGGCGGTGCCGGTGTAGGTAAGACCGTATTAATTATGGAACTTATAAACAATATAGCCAAAGGTTACGGCGGCTATAGTGTTTTTGCAGGAGTTGGAGAGCGTACACGTGAAGGTAATGACCTGCTCCGTGAAATGCTTGGTTCTAACGTAATTAACTATGGCAAGGAGTTCCTTGAGAGCATGGAAAAAGGAGATTGGGATTTGACCAAGATTGACAAAGAGGCAATGAAAGAGAGTAAAATCTCACTTGTGTTTGGTCAGATGAACGAGCCTCCTGGAGCACGTGCTTCTGTGGCGCTGTCAGGTCTTACAGTTGCGGAATCCTTCCGCGATGCAACCGGCAAAGACGGCAAAGGTAATGATATCCTGTTCTTCATAGATAACATATTCCGTTTCACTCAGGCAGGCTCAGAGGTTTCAGCTCTACTTGGCCGTATTCCTTCTGCCGTAGGTTATCAGCCTACACTTGCAACTGAAATGGGACGTATGCAGGAGCGTATCACATCAACCAAGCATGGTTCTATCACATCAGTGCAGGCTATATACGTACCTGCGGACGACCTTACAGACCCTGCACCTGCAACCACATTCACACACTTGGACGCTACTACAGTGCTTAGCCGTAAGATAGCTGAGCTTGGTATTTACCCTGCTGTTGACCCGCTTGACTCAACATCACGTATTCTTGATCCTAACATAGTAGGTGAAAATCACTATAGAACAGCGCAACGTGTTATTGAGCTTCTGCAGCACTATAAGGAGCTTCAGGACATCATAGCCATCTTGGGTATGGAGGAGCTCTCTGAGAAAGACAAGCTTGCGGTTCACCGTGCACGCCGTGTACAGAGATTCTTGTCACAACCATTCCATGTAGCAGAGCAGTTTACAGGTATGAAGGGTGTGCTTGTTTCTATTGAAGACACAATAAAAGGTTTCAATATGATTCTTGACGGTGAGTGCGACAAGTACCCTGAATCAGCATTTAACTTTGTAGGCACCATTGAAGAGGCCATAGCCAAGGGTGAAGCACTAATTAAGGAGAGTAAGTAATATGAAAGTCGCAATATTAGCTCCGGAAAAACAAATTTTCACAGGTGAGGCTGTGGCAGTTACAATCCCATCTGTCAAGGGCAGTTTCACAGCGCTTGAAAATCACGCCCCCATTGTGTCACTGCTTGAGAAAGGTGAGATATTAGTGGAGACAAGTGATTCCAAAGAGAAACTGTCATTCCCTGTGAGCGGTGGATTTGTGGAGATTAGCGACAATATTGTTACTGCATGCGTGGAGTGTGATGAAAAACAAAAGTGAACTGGCGATAATATTGGTTACGGTAGTAGTGCTTGAGACTCTGCTATACGGAGTAAATCAAGTGGCGTTTGAGAGACCGTTTCACTATTTCTACATTGGCATTACGGTGGTGTTTGCTGTGATTGAGGTTCTTTTCTGTTTGAATATGGAGAAGTTCTTTTCAAACAATGCAGGAGTAAAGATGTTCTTTATATATAAAGCTTGCAAATTCCTATTCCTGCTATGCCCTATGGTAGTCTATGTTTTTGCTGTAAAGCATCCTGATGTATGGATAGCGGTTAGAACATCCGTTTATTATTTCATATTCCTTATTGAGGAGACATTAATGAGTTTGAAGTACCAAAGAAACTAAACCAATTGACAGTTGGCAGTTGACACGTGTTGATGACCGTTAGGGAATAATTGACAATTATGAGACTTAAACAATACATATTGACTTTTGTGGCAGTTATACTCGCATGTACAGTTTACGCTGACAATGTGACAACTGTGGCAGACAGCATACAGACTGCTGTCCCAGAGAAAACTACGGACACAGAAGAGGCCTTTAACGCTAAGGATGTGATATTCTCCCACATAGGTGATGCGTATGAGTACCACATTACAGAGATTAACGGCCACCCCATTTCAGTTCCACTGCTTGTCATAGTAAAGAGTGCTGAACGTGGTTGGTTTGCATTCTGTTCAAACAAAGTTGCTCACGGTCAGAAATATGAAGGGTTCTATATTCAGAAAGGTGGCGACTACGATGGGAAAATAGTTGAAGTTAACTCTGAGGGGCAGGTTGTACGTCCGTTTGACATCTCAATCACCCGTAATGTTTTTGCGCTGCTACTTTCAAGCCTTATCCTGATTCTTATATTTGTACCAATGGCAAACAAATACAAGAAGAATCCGCTTGGCGTGCCGTCTAAAGGGCATAACATGCTTGAAGCTGTAATTGATTATATAGAAGCTGACGTTATCAAACCTGCATTGGGAGACAAATACTTCAAATACTCCCCTTACCTGCTTACCGTCTTCTTCTTTATCTTGCTCAACAACCTTATGGGTCTTGTTCCAATTTTCCCGTTTGGAGCAAACCTTACAGGCAATATATCAATAACATTTGTGCTTGCCATGTTCACATACGTTATTACAAACGTATTTGGAACACGGGAATACTGGAAAGAGGTTTTATGGCCTGAAGTTCCATTATTCCTAAAGGCGCCACTGCCACTGATGCCTGTAATTGAAATAATTTCAACATTCACCAAGCCTATAGCACTTATGATAAGGCTCTTTGCGAACATATTTGCAGGACACATGATTATTCTGGTGCTTATATGCCTCATATTCATATTCTCATCTATCATGGGTGTGGCTGTGGGAGCCGGTGTATCAGTGGTATCAATATTGTTCTCTGTGTTTATGTATTGCTTGGAGCTACTTGTGGCATTCATTCAAGCCTACGTATTCACAATGCTTTCAGCCATATTCATAGGTCTGGCGCAAGTGGAGCACCATGAATAGTTGACAGTTAAGAGTTAAGAGTTAAAAGTTAACGTCATCCTGAGTGAAACGAAGGATCTCACGATTCACAGGTTCACCGATTAAACGATTAAACAATATACATCAAATATTTAAATTATGTTATCAATTATTCTTCAAGCCGCCGCAGCAGGCGCATCATTAGCAAAATTGGGTGCAAGTATAGGTGCAGCAATTGCCATTATTGGTGCTGGACTTGGTATAGGACGCATTGGTGGTACAGCAATGGAAGCCATTTCACGTCAGCCAGAAGCAGCAGGTGACATTCGTTCAAGTATGATTATCGCCGCAGCGCTTATCGAGGGTGTAACCCTGTTCGCTATCATTATTTGTGCATTAGCCATATTGGTTTAATACCACCCCATACGCCTTATCGGATTCTCCGAGCGGGAATCCGAAAGGCTTTTACGGGAGGCTTAATGCAAAATGAGGGGAGACCCTAATGTTTACTAAAAAAAATTTAAGTTTATGAATCTTTTCCTACCCGAAGCAGGATTGGTTATCTGGATGCTTATTGCGTTCAGCATACTGTTCTTTGTACTTGCCAAATTTGCTTGGCCGGTAATCCTGAAATCGGTAAGTGCGCGTCAGGAACATATAGCTGAATCACTGCGCAAGGCAGATGAGGCTGTTAAGACGTTGGAATCCTTGGAGGCCAAAGGGAATCAGATTATTGCTGCAGCTCAGGCTGAACAGCTTAAAATGGTTAAGGAGACAAAAGAACTTAACAACAAGATGATTTCTGAGGCAAAGGCTAAAGCAGAAGCAGAGGCCGCCAGAATCATAGAGGAAGCCAACGAGCAAATCAGACGTGAGAGAGAGAATGCAATTAAAGAGTTGAGAAAAGAGGTTGCATCCATGTCAATAGATATAGCAGAAAAGGTACTCCAGAGCGAACTTGCCAACAAGAAAGCCCAGGGTGACTATATAGACAGACTGCTGACATCTATGGAGAAGGATACTCCTGCAAGCTAAACGGCTTATGAACAGCGGAATAATATCTACAAGGTACGCCCGTGCGCTTCTTATGAGTGCGAAAGAGAATAAGAGCGCAGATAAGGTTTATGCTGAGATGGCTGCCATGGGTGTGGCGTTTGGAGCCTACCCTGAAATTAAGGCGATGCTATCATCGCCCACTGTCACCCCAAGTGAAAAATGCGAGCTACTTATGGCAGTTGCAGGCAGCAAGGCGAGCAAAGAGACTCAGAAATTCATATCATTTGTAGTGAATGAGGGGCGTGAGGATTACATGCCGGCTATAGCACGCATGTATGAACAGATTTACCGCAAGGAGAACAATATAGTTATCAGCACACTAACAAGTGCTGCGGAGCTCCCTGAGAGTTCTGTGGAATCAATTAAGAAATTCATAGCAAAACTTAGCGGTTCTAAGAATGTAGAGGTCAGGACTACAATTGACAGCTCCATCATAGGCGGCTTTTTGCTTGATATAGATAGCAGCCGTTTGGATGCAAGTATAAAAGGACAATTAAACCAGTTAAAATATTATGCCGGACATTAAACCAAGTGAAATATCAAGTGTTCTGAAACAGAAACTTGACGGTTTCAAAAACAAATTAGAATTTGAGGAGATTGGCAAAGTTCTTCAAGTAAGTGATGGTGTGGCACGTGTTTTCGGTCTCAACAATGTTCAAGCTAATGAGCTTGTGGAGTTTGAGGGCGGTATAATGGGTATAGTGCAGAACCTTGAGGAGGACAATGTGGGTATAGTTCTTTTGGGTGCTACTTCTGCCATAAAAGAGGGCTTCACTGTTAAGAGAACAAAACGTATCGCCTCTATTATGGCAACAGAAGGTATGCTTGGTCGTGTTATAAACACAATTGGCGAGCCTATTGACGGCAAGGGACCTATTGAAGGCAAGGCATACGAGATGCCTCTCGAGCGCAAGGCTCCAGGTGTACTCTTCCGCCAGCCGGTAAACGAACCATTGCAAACAGGTCTTAAAGCCATTGACGCCATGATTCCAATAGGACGTGGTCAGCGAGAGCTTATTATTGGTGACCGTCAGACCGGTAAGACTGCTATTGCACTTGACACAATCATTAACCAAAAGCAGAATTATGAGAATGGAGACCCTATATACTGTATCTATGTTGGTATAGGTCAGAAGGGATCCACTATAGCAAACCTGGTGCAGACCCTTGAGAAGTATGACGCCATGAAATATACTATTGTGGTTTCTGCCACTGCGTCAGATCCTGCCGCCATGCAATACTATGCCCCATACGCTGGCGTTGCTATTGCCGAATACTTTAGAGACACTGGGCGTCATGCACTTATTATCTATGATGACTTGTCAAAGCAAGCGGTAGCATACCGTGAGGTTTCTCTTATCCTGCGTCGTCCACCTGGACGTGAGGCTTATCCTGGTGATATATTCTACCTGCACTCAAGACTTCTTGAGCGTGCTGCAAAGATTATTGCCAATGATAATGTGGCCCGCAAGATGAATGACATACCAGACTCTATCAAGGATATTGTCAAGGGAGGCGGTTCAATAACCGCACTACCAATCATTGAGACTCAGGCAGGTGACGTATCTGCATATATTCCAACCAACGTAATTTCTATTACAGACGGTCAGATATTCCTTGAGTCAGGCCTGTTCCATGCAGGTGTGCGTCCTGCTATCAACGTAGGTATTTCAGTATCACGTGTAGGTGGTAACGCACAGATTAAATCAATGAAGAAAGTTGCTGGTACTCTGAAACTTGACCAAGCGCAGTATCGTGAGTTGGAGTCTTTCAGCAAGTTTGGTTCAGATCTTGACCAAACTACAGTTGCAATCCTTGATAAAGGTAAAAAGAATGTTGAGATACTTAAACAGCCACAATACTCACCGCTCAACACAGAGGAGCAGATTGCAATAATATTCTGCGGCACAAACGGACTTCTCAGCGATGTTCCTGAAAATAAGGTTGCTGATTTTGAGAAGAGGTTCCTTGAGTTACTATCTGTAAAGCACAGGACCGACGTACTTGATGTGCTCAAGGCTGGTAAGATTGACGACACCGTAACAGAGATTCTAAAAACAGAGGCATTGAATCTGGCAAAAAGCTATAAAGAATAATGGCATCACTTAAGGAAATACGTGCAAGAATAGGCTCGGTAACCTCAACATTAAAGATTACCTCCGCCATGAAGATGGTATCTGCCGCTAAACTGCATAAAGCGGAAGAGCGTACTTTGAGCACTGTTCCGTACAAGAACAAACTTACAGAGGTTCTTGCAAGATATTTGGATTCTATAGAGGATGAGAACTATAAAGTTTCATTATCTGTTGAACGCGAGGTAAAAAAAGTGCTATTAGTACCTATCGCCTCAAGTTCAGGCCTATGCGGTGCATTCAACTCAAACATATCAAAGTTGCTGAAAAAGAAGGTTATTGAGCATCAAGAGGCTGGGCATAGTGTTATTGTTATGCCTGTGGGCAAGAAGATTGCAGACTCATTAAAGTTCACACTGAGAGGCTTGAATGTTGAGACTGACTTTAGCAACATAAGTATCTGCGAAAAGCCTAACTACAACGTGGCAAGTCAGGTGGCTGAAGCGCTTACTGAAGATTTTACTAAAGGTAAATTTGACAGAGTGGAGCTACTTTATAACCACTTTAAGAACACAGGAACACAGATTCCTACAGAAGATCAGTTCCTGCCGTTGCCTAAAATTGAGGCTAAGGGCAATACAAACAGACTCTATTTTGTAGAGCCAGACGCCAAGACTTTTGTAGAGAATCTGGTACCAATAGTAGTAAAACTTATGTTCTACGCCACATTGCTTGACTCATCAACTGCAGAGTTTGGAGCACGAACAACAGCAATGCAGATTGCATCTGATAATGCAGAAACACTGCTTGGTGAAATTACCCAGCTGTTTAACCGTTTACGTCAGGAGTCTATTACAACAGATCTTATTGATGTTGTTGGCGGCGCAGAAGCACAAAGGAACTGATAACGGAATAGAGTTTTTAACATTTCAAACATTAAAAGCACGGATTTTTTCCGTGTTTTTTTGTTATTAGTCAAAAGTTTTCTATATTTGCAACCTGATGAATCAGTATTAACCCTAAAAACAAAAGCCTATAAGTCAAAGACCTTTACTTCTAATAAAACAATTGTAAAGAATGACATTATTCAAACAGATGTCTGATGAGGAGTTGGTAAAACTCTATGCAGACGGAAACAATGAGGCGTTTGGTCACCTTCTCTTAAGGCACAAAGACTATATATTCTCGCATATATACTCATACGTAAAAGACGAGGATGATAGTAATGATATTTTTCAGGAAACCTTTATAAAAGTCATAACCTGTATCCGCAACCGCACTTATAATGAAGAGGGCAAATTCCGTTATTGGGTTATGCGTATTGCGCATAACATGGTGATGGATTATATGCGAGCCAATGCAAGCAAAAACACAGTATCTGCTGAGAATGAAGACTTTACCCTTCTAAATAACAAAGATGTCAGCGATGGCAGCATTGAGGATTTCATTATTTCAAGCCAAACAGAGAACCAACTTTTAGGGCTTGTAAAGTACTTGCCTGAAAACCAACGTCAGATAGTTTATATGAGGTTCTATGAAGACAAGAGTTTTAAGGAGATCTCTGAGCAGCTTGGTTGCAGTATAAACACATCGCTGGGAAGAATGCGCTACGCCATACTTAACATGCGTAAAATGGCAAAGGAAAAAAATTACATAGGCTGACACAATATTTTGCACAAGTGGATAGTTTTATAGTAAAAGACAATTGATTTAACTGTCAATTAATAACTGCCTATGCAAAAACACTACTCACACAACACATCTTTTACTGATTTTAACGGAACAGGCTTGCCATTGCACTCCCCACGTCAAAGTACTATTAACGCTATTTTGCAATATGCTGAAATTTATCCTGTAAAAGGTATGCAATATGACGGAAATTTGACGTACCTTTATGACTTGAAAAATTAAAGCCTGAATTTATGAGTCTGGTATCACCGTCTCTGCTGTCAGCTGACTTCGCTCATCTGGCTTCAGACATTGAAATGATTAACCATAGTGAGGCGGACATGCTCCACCTTGACATTATGGACGGAGTTTTTGTGCCTAACATCTCTTTTGGTTTCCCTGTTATTGAATCCTTCAAGAATATGTGCAATAAGCCGCTTGACGTACATCTCATGATAGTGGAGCCTGACAAATTCATTGAGAATTTTGCCAAAGTGGGTGCGGAATACATAAATGTACACTATGAAGCTTGCACACACCTGCATCGCACTATACAAAAGATTAAAGCCACAGGCGCCAAGGCCGCGGTTACGCTTAATCCGCATACTCCGGTTTGTCTGCTTGAGGATATAGTAAGCGATGTGGACATGGTTCTGTTAATGTCTGTAAACCCAGGCTACGGTGGTCAGAAGTTTATAGAGAACACTCTAAGCAAGACCCGCCAGCTGCGTGAACTTATTGAACGTAAGAATGCACACGCACTCATTGAGATAGACGGTGGCGTAAACCTTGAAACTGGCAAGAAACTTATGGAGTGTGGTGCTGACATTCTGGTGGCAGGTAACTTTGTATTCAAATCACAGAATCCTATAGAAACTATTAAGAGCCTAAAGGCACTTTAATGAACGTTCACCAAATACCGTTCATACGGCTACTGTTGCCGTACATTGCGGGTATAATAATAGCGTGGTGCACAATCAGCTACACCATCGCTATTTTTGTATCAGCTCTGTCAGCGTGTGTATGGATAGCAGACCTACTCTACTTTAGCCACAAAGGGTACAATATGCGTCATATACAGGGCATCTGCATAACACTTCTTTTTATAGCTGTTGGAATAACATCCTATAACCTTGCGCTACCAGCAGGGCTGCAAGAGAAAAAGTGTCTGACATCTTATCAGGTATATCAATTCTACAAAACAAACAACACCCCCACTTTACTTGAGACCAAGGCATTAGAGATACGAGAGAGCCTTATTGACATTTACAAAAAACACACCTCAGAGGCCAACACAGGCATAATATCAGCAATTACGTTAGGTAAAAAAGATGGTATTGACCGTGAGACAAAACAGCTTTTTTCAATGTCAGGAGGTTCGCATGTGCTGGCTGTAAGCGGGCTTCACGTGGGCATCATCTACATGATTATGCTTTGGCTCACGGCACTTATTCCAAGAAGACGCATGACAATCATAATTTCCCACACCATTACCATCCTGTGTCTTTGGATATACGCTTTTATCTGCGGACTGCCGGCCAGTGTGGTACGCTCTGCTCTTATGTTCAGTCTAATGTCGGTGGCTGTTATTATAGAGCGCAATAATGTTAGCTTGAATGCGGTCTTTGCATCGGCGTTTATAATGCTCATGTACAAACCTTTATATCTGTTTGACGTGGGATTCCAGCTAAGCTACGCAGCAGTTATAAGCATTATGCTCTTTTACCCCAAACTACACTCTGTGCTGACTCTTAAAAACAGGCTTCTGAGTGTGGCATGGAGTATGATTTGCGTTTCAATTGCGGCACAGATTGGCACGCTTCCTCTTACCGTTTACTATTTTCACCAAATACCAACATACAGTCTGCTCACAAACTTTTTAGTGATTCCAGCTGCATTTCTAATCATATACCTTTCAGCTTCCATGCTAATTATGAACCAATTACATATCATTCCAGAACTTATAGGGAAGGCGGCTGACACAGTAACAAGTTTTTTGCGCATGGGTGTGGATTACATTGTGAGCCTACCCTACTCTGTAATTGACGGGCTGAGGATAGACGGATGGCTTGTTTTAGGAATATTTGCCGCCATACTCTCTTTTTACGCTTTTACTGAAAGCCGCAAAGCCAGAGAACTAATATTATCTCTTTCAATAGTAGCAATTTTGCAGTGTATTGATATATTGATTCAAATAAAATTCGTAACTTTGCTTGTTTGAAAGATATAAGCATTGCCTATGATTACAAAAGTTATACCCGAAGAGAGCATAGTTGAAACTATGAATCTTATTAATAAGGCCGGCAAGATTGTAATAGTTGCTCACAAAAGGCCGGACGGCGATGCGGTTGGTTCATCGCTTGCTTTGTATCACTTTTTGTATTCACAGGAGAAAGAGACAACTATAATACTTCCAGACGGCATTCCAGATTACCTGCAGTGCCTGCCTTGCGCTAAAGAGATTCTCAACTACGAGACTCAAGAGGCGGATGCAAGAAAGGCGATTAGCGAGTGTAACCTTATCTTTTGTCTTGATTTTAATGACATTAGCCGTATTGGGGAGCTTGCAGGTCCTATAGGTGAAAGCACTGTGCCTAAAGTTATGCTTGACCATCATCTTCATAACAGTGGCTTCTGCGATGTAACCATTTCACACCCTGAGATAGCCTCCACAAGCGAGCTTGTATTCCGCCTTATATGCAGAATGGGCTATTTCACAGAGATGTCATTAGAGAGTGCTGAGTGTATTTGCGCAGGCATGCTTACAGATACAGGTGGATTAACATATAATGCGAACAGCCCGGAGATTTACTCCATAATATGTGAGCTGCTTAGAAAGGGTGTTGACAAAGACGCTCTTACAAGGCGCCTGTTTGACAACTACTCAGAGAGCAGGATGAGGCTTATGGGCTACCTGATGTACAAGAAGATGCAGGTGATGAAAGAGTATCAAACCGCCATACTCACCCTTTCATACGATGAGATGCTAAAATTCAACTACAAACCTGGCGACAGTGAAGGTTTTGTGAATATGCCGCTCACTATTGGCGATGTTATTTGCAGCATTTTCATCAAAGAGGAGCGTGGTGTTATGAAACTCTCATTCCGCTCACAAGGTAACTTTAACGTGAGCAAAATGGCCTCAGACCTGTTTGGCGGTGGCGGTCATTTTAACGCATCAGGAGCGGAAAGCAAGCTCAGTATGGAAGAAACAGTTAAGATAGTGAAAGAAGCTTTACCAAAGTATTACGGAGAGTATAGTGGAGAGTTGAGAATTGAGAGTTGAATTACGCAGCAAGCGAGAGCAGAAGTGAAACTTGTTTCAATTATGCCGAGCGAAGCAAGTAATCACAGAACAGCGAAGCTGTGACGTAAAATTGAAAATTGAAAGTCAATGAAACACATTATCATTTTAGGAGACGGAATGGCAGATGAGCCTATTGAAAGTTTAGGCGGAAAAACTGTAATAGAGGCGGCAAAAACGCCGTATATGGATATGCTTGCAAAAAACGGCAGGTGTGGAATGTTTGCAACAGTGCCTAAAGGGTTTAAGCCAGGCAGTGAGATTGCAAACATGGAAGTTCTGGGCTACAGCGTGGCACAGTGCTTTGAGGGCAGAGGTTCACTTGAGGCGGCAAGCATGGGTGTGGACATCAACCCTAACGAAATGGCCATGAGGTGCAATATAATTTGCATCGCTGATGAGAAGATAAAGAACCACTCGGCGGGTCACATCTCTAATGAGGAGGCAAAAGAGATTATTGACTTCCTGCAGCAAAAGCTCGGCGATGACACGTTTACTTTCCACAACGGAATTTCATACCGTCATCTTTTAATAATGAAGGGCGGTGACAAGCGAATAATCTGCACCCCGCCTCACGATGTTCCGGGCACCCCGTTCCGCAGCGTAATGGTTAAAGCAGCCGTTCCAGAAGCGGAAGAGACCGCCCGCAAGCTCAATGAGCTGACACTAAAAAGCCAGGAGTTGCTAAAAAATCATCCTGTCAACCTTAAACGTATGGCAGAGGGTAAAGATCCGGCAAACAGCATCTGGGTATGGTCTCCAGGATACAAGCCAAGCATGCAGACATTGGCGCAAAAATTTGGAATTAAGAGCGGCTCCGTAATATCGGCTGTTGACCTTATTAAGGGAATTGGCGTTTATGCAGGGCTGAAAAACATAGATGTGGAGGGTGCTACAGGTCTATATGACACTAACTATGAGGGTAAGGCACAGGCTGCTATTGACGCCCTTAAAAACGGTGATGATTTTGTATTTCTTCACGTGGAGGCAAGCGATGAGGCTGGGCATGAGGGTAATGTGGACCTTAAGGTTAAGACAGTTGAGTATCTTGACAGAAGAATCATAGGCCCCATATATGAAGCAGTAAAAAATTGGGAAGAACCAGTAGCCATTGCAGTTCTACCAGACCACCCTACTCCATGTGCAATAAAAACACATACGGCAAACCCAATCCCGTTCCTGATATATTATCCTGGAATAGAAGCAGATGCCACCCAATGTTACAGTGAGAAAGAGGCTGCCTCCAAAGGAGGGTACGGACTGATTAAAGGCGATGAGTTTATGAGAATCTTATTCAGTTGACAGTTGACATTTGACAGTTGACATTTATAACTTTCAATTATCAATTATCAATTTAATACGATTCACCGATTCAACAATTAAAAATACATAAATATGAATTACTATAGTACAAACGGGAACGTAAAGGGCATAAGCCTTGAGGAGGCGGTGGTTAAAGGTCTGGCAAGCGATAAAGGTTTGTTCATGCCAGATGTAATAAAGAAACTGCCACAAAGTTTTTTTGACGAGATAAGCGAGCTCTCCTTCCAAGAGATAGCTTACAAAGTGGCTGACGCATTTTTTGGTGAAGACGTTGATGCAGAGAGTCTTAAGAACATAGTTTATGATACACTATCATTTGATGTGCCTCTTGTAAAAGTTGAGGACAACATATATTCCTTGGAGCTATTCCACGGTCCTACTCTTGCATTCAAGGATGTGGGGGCTCGCTTTATGTCTCGTCTGCTTGGCTACTTTATACGCAAAGAGAATAAAGGCGGACTTGTAAATGTTCTTGTAGCCACCAGCGGTGATACAGGAAGCGCAGTGGCAAACGGATTCCTTGGAGTGGAAGGCATACGTGTATTTGTGCTCTACCCTAAAGGCAAAGTAAGTAAAATTCAGGAGTGTCAGTTTACCACACTTGGCAAAAACATTACGGCCATTGAGGTTGACGGCACCTTTGATGACTGCCAGCGGTTGGTAAAGAGCGCGTTCATGGATGAAGAGCTTAATGCAAAAATGAAGCTGACATCGGCGAACTCTATAAACGTGGCACGATTCCTGCCTCAGGCATTCTATTATTTCTACGGATATGCACAGCTTAAGAAACTTGGACTTGCTGACAATGCTGTTATCTGTGTTCCAAGCGGCAACTTTGGCAACATAACAGCCGGATTGTTTGGCAAGCGTATGGGGCTTCCAGTTAAGCGTTTCATAGCCGCAAACAACCGCAATGACATATTTTACCAGTATCTGCTTACAGGTATCTATTCTCCACGCCCGTCTGTGGCCACACTTGCAAACGCCATGGATGTGGGAGACCCAAGCAACTTTGCCCGTGTACTTGACCTTTACGGCCACTCACACAGCGCTATTTGTGCAGACATTTCTGGATGCACCTACAACGATGAACAGATTGCCGCCACAATTAAAGAGTGTCACCGTACTACAGGTTACATCCTTGACCCTCACGGTGCATGCGGTTACCAGGCACTTAAAGACGGCTTGAAGCCGGGCGAGACAGGCATATTCCTTGAGACCGCCCACCCTGCCAAATTCCTTGAAAAGGTGGAGGCAATACTTGGCACCAAGGTTGAGATTCCGCAGAAACTCCAGGAGTTCATGAAAGGCACCAAGCAAAGCGTGGACATGACTAAAGAGTTCACAGACTTTAAGGCGTTCCTGTTGACAAAGGCGTAAACAACTCCTTTAACATAAAAACGAGGGTGACTAAGTATTTAAAGTGTGCGTGGGCGGGTGCCTCCAGATAGGCAGCCTTCCTGCTTACACATGCATCGTGGCCGTTTTTTTACCACATAAGCAGTACCTTTATAGAGTTTGATATTTATAGTTCTAAGCACCGCCTCAAATCATCTCTCCAGTCTGCATTGTTTTTAGGGCAGATTGTGTGTATCCCAAAAATTTGGGCAGCCGCCACATTCAGTTCGCTATCGTCAATGAAGAGGGTCTCTTCTGCTTTTATTTTCTCACTATCCAGCACCATCTGGAATATCTCTTTAGATGGTTTCATTAGTTTGCACTCGTAACTGAGATAGCAAGCATCAAAATAATCGCTGAGTTTATGTCCTCTCCCGTCAAACTCCGGTGACATAGCCCATTTCATGATTAATGGATTAGTGTTAGAGAGCAACAGTAAGCGGTATCCTTCCTTACGAAGCTGGATAAGGGCATCGAGATTACGTTGCGGCACATGGCTGACAAACCCTCTGCACGCATATATGCACTCCTCCTCTGTCACATTATGACCTGCATAAAGGCATAGCTGACGCCTGAACTCATCACCGGTAATCTTACCGCTCTCCAAATCACCAAAGAAACCCATCTGTTTATATGGGTCAAGGATGTTACGTGGTTCAGGTATTCCAATCTCCTCAAAACGGCGTATCGCACCTTCAAAATCCAACGCTACAACCACACCTCCTAAATCAAAAATTATTGTTTTAATCATTATTGCAAACACATGTTAATTACTTACGATGCATGCAAAAATAGATTATTTTTACCATTTTTGCAAGGATATCTAACAAACTCATGAAGGAATACGCCGGGAAACATATCCTCACAGACCACATTAACAGGGTTGGTGAGGAAGGTCACAAAACTCTCCGCTGGCGCTGCTCTCTCCCAGTCGGATAAAGTATCACAAACACGTAGTATTCAGCATGTATTAGCTTAGCAACAATAATCATGAAAGTATTCATCTATAGGTTTTAAAAGATACCTTGATGCCATTTCATATTCATCTGATGTAATCCAGCCATTTGTTTCTGAGTTTGCCATATAGATAATATCACGTTCATAATCTATCACAAAGCAATCTATATCTGGAAATCTTGACATAATACTGTCACATTTCCTTATATCTCTTTTAAGGGTTTTGTGACGAGTAAATTCAATTATCACAAGCAAATCTCCACGAACATGACGAGGATTTTCTCCTGCTGTATAGATAGAAATATCTGGGGCCAGATCATTGTAATCTTCTGTAACAGTAGCTTCTGCATAAGCATATAGCCCCCTTGGTCTGCATTCAAAATTTAGATTTGTACAAGTGTTCTGAATTAAAATCTGATGATAAAGGAACGGCCTTGGAGACCCTATACCCTGATAATAATCAATAAAATTAAACATAGCTCTAGTATTTACTTCTGTTATTTAATTTTTGATTGTAAGCACCGTGTTCTTTGAAAAAGCAATGTCGTATTCATGATTTGTACCCCATAACATAAAATCTCTCTGCTCACAAAAAACATGGTAATAGCCAGCATCTAAATTATTGATTTGAACACTTCCCCCTTTGGGAACCAGAATAGAAGGCAAACTTGCACTACCGTTTAGTGTGACGTAATAACTATGAGATTTATCTGTATTACTTATTGTTAAAGAATACGATAATGGGAATGAGTAAGAATCAAGTCTATTAGCCGAAATATTTACCGTTTTTTTATAAGTAGCTTTTTGATTCTTAAAATCTCCGTTTATAGGAAAATTATTGTATTGAGTAATAACAAAATTATATGTTCCTGGACTCTTCTCTATAGTTCCACTGTTTTCTCCAGGTTTTAAGCGATACGTGTTACCGCCAAATTCAACATCGTACGAAGTATATTTTGACACATTATAGAAAACATACGACCCATTAGACAGGTATGACGGTTTCCATTTATAATCAGGCTCCGTTGTAGTCCCTGAATAAGTCTGACCAGTTGGTTCATCTTTAGAGCAACCAACCAAAATAAACAATGACAATAAAAAGAAAACTGACTTTTTCATAATTTCATATTTTTTAGAACAATTACTGATTTCATTTCTGCAAAGATAGCAGTCATAACCTGACGGAAGCAAGTGATTGCACCTGTTTAAGGTTACCATTTTTACTGGTTTATGGTCACCGTTTTTGAAAAATTTAACTCAAAAATTATTATGCAGTCAAATAAAAAACTACTTTTGCAACAAGAAAAAGTCACCATATATGTCAAAGAAATTTAAATTTCCTCCAATTCCAGCACATCGATGCCCGGACAGCCTCAAACAAGAGATGATGACACGGGATAGCCAGATGAATAAAAAAGATATGCCAGAAGCTGACACTTTTACAGATGGTGACATCGATGTGAAATCAGAGAGTGACGGCATCTTTCTCATAAAACTGACAGACCCTACAGAAGGCATAGGCAAGATAGATTTTTCCGGCGAAAACATCAACGATGTAAAATCATATAAGGAGGAACTTGAAAAAGAGCTTGAGAAAGCAGTAGCAAGCGGCAATAAATCAGGGCTCTACATAGAGAGTTTGAAAGACCGCATCAAAGAGGCGGAAGACCATATAAGCAAAACATCAAACGTACTGGAGATATTAGCGAATGGTAAGATTAGAGTTTTAGAGCGGGGTGCAGTAGAGTTCAGTATAGGTTCACACAAAGCGTTGGCATTATACATTCTCTATATCCGTCATACAGAAGGTATAAACAGGAAAGATCCATTACAGTACAGAAATGAATTAAAGGATATCTTCAAATTCTTTTGGGGTGTTACAGGCGACCTTGATGAAAAGGTAAATAAACTGACCACCATTTCTGAGAACAAAAACCCCTTTGATACTGAAATATCCAAACTAAGAAGAGCATTCTACGAAAAAATCACAAATAAAGACACTGCTGAAAAATTTCTGCCAAGTGGCAAACGTGGAGAGTTCCGAAAACTAAATCATAATCAGATAAGATTTATCCTGCCTAAAGGGTTATAGCATCAATCCATAATACACTTTGGAAATAAATGTATTTGTATCAGAGTTACGCAATATGGCTGTTTTCTTATCTGGATTCAATATATTTCTGTGAATACAATATCTGTTTGAGGTATATGCTATGTTTGGTTATAGTATCCGCAGTATTATTCCCTGTGTCTTTTCTTATGGGGGAGCTTGATAGAAAGATAACGAATGTCATACAAAAAAACAGGGCGACTCAATGAGCCACCCTGCAAGTTTCTTAGCCGAAAAATGCTGAGTTAAGAAATTTCAATTGCTTTGGCAATCTTAGGTTCCTCTTTTTTGGTTATCTTAGGTAGAACCACCGTTAGAATACCATTTTCAACCTTTGCTGAAACTTTATCTTTTTCAACATCATCCGGAAGAGTGTAAACCTGCTCATAGTTTGAGTAAGAGAACTCACGTCTCAGATAACGCTGTTTCTTGTCCCCTTCCTTGTGTTCAAACTTGTTCTCAATTGCGATATGCAAATTGCCATCTTCATTGATATTCACTCTACAAAATTCTTTCTTGATACCTGGTGCGGCAACATCCATTGTGTAGGCTTTTTCATCTTCCTTCACGTTTACTGCCGGTGCTGTTGAATTGGCACGAGGCATGAAATCACTGTTGAAAAAATCATCAAATACTGTTGGAAACCAACTGTTCTTAAACATTACTGGTAACATAATCAATACCTCCTAATTTTATTTTATTAAATTGTTTAACTCTCAGCTCTCAACCCTCTTGGGGTCTCAAGCCTTCGCCATGTAATTTGCAACAAACATGCCAGACACCACACACTGACAAAATGGCAGATTTGTTTTTTTCTATTAATTTTTATACATTTGTGATTCAAAACTAAAAATCACACACATATCATGTTTACCTTAAAATATAAAGTCACCACATCAACATGCGATGTGAACGGGCGCTTGCGCCTATACTCCGCACTACAAATGATGCAAGACTGCTCTGAGCTCTGGATGTATGAAAGTGAGCCGGCAGTTAGAAAGTTCTTTGATGACAACAATATGGCGCAACTATTAGCATCGCGCCAAGTGGAGATTATCAGAGAGCCTGAGTTTAGAGAAGAGCTAACCGTTACCACCAGCGTTTATGATATGAAAGGTATGTTTGGCTACAGAAACACATTTATATATGACGCCAACGGAAATCCGTGCTACAAGACATGGAGTATGGGGGCGTTTATAGACAAGAGCACAGGCAAACTTAAACGTGTGGATGAGGAGGCCGTTTCAACTATGAAAATTGAGCCTAAATTGGACATGAACTATAAAGACCGCCGTATAGTTTTACCCAAAGAAGGAGGGGTGAACGCCTCCCCCATAACTGTGCTGCGTGCGGATATTGACTACAACAAGCACCTTAACAATACAAACTACGTTAGAATGGCAATGGAGCTGCTGCCTGAAGATTTCAAGGTAAAAGGATTAAGAGTGGAATACAAGACTCCGGCAAAACTGTCAGAAATGCTTACACCAGTTATTTACAACAGTGGTGACACTATAATCATATCTCTGAAATCAGGTGGTGCGGTATGCGCCAATATAGAGTTCTGTTAATAAGTTTATTTTTTACTGATTTGCCATTCTATTATCTTTGTAGAGTGTAAAACAAAAATGAACGTATCATAACATATACAGAAACAAATGAAAGAATATCTTTTTAAGACAGAGATGGAGGTGCGAGACTATGAGTGTGACATTCAAGGCATAGTGAACAACGCAAACTACCTTCACTATCTTGAAGCCACACGCCATAAATTCATACAAAGTTTAGGTTTATCATTCAAAAAGCTCCACGATGACGGAATGGACGTGGTGGTTTCAGAAATAGAGATAAAATACCGCACAGCCCTTACCGGCGATGATAAATTTCTATCATGCCTGAACTATCATCGTGACGGCATCAGACTGGTGTTTGAACAAGACATCTACCGTCTCAGCGACATGAAACTCTGCGTAAAAGCCAAGACATCAACCGTGGCTGTGATAAACGGAGTGCTCAGTAAGGGAGACGAGATGGAGGAACTGCTTAAATGCAGTTGACATTTGACAGTTGAGAGTACGTCATCCTGAGGACGCAGTCCGAAGGATCTCATAATGATTACGAGATGCTTCGCTACGTTGTACTACGCTCAGCATGACGAAACCGATTCACCGATTAAACGATTAAACGATTAAATGCTTTTAAAAGAGAATGACATAATAGGTGGCTACACCGTAAAGTACCTTATCAAGGCGAGCGAATATGCCAGCAACTACCGTGTGGTAAACAGAGTGGGAGAATCTTTTTTCCTAAAACTGTTTGATATGTCAAAAATACCTGCGACTGCCGTAACAGATGGTATGCCTGATGAAATAACAGGCATCAGCCGCCTTAATCATCCAAACATAATAAAGTTTATAGGGAAGGACTCATATACAGATTCTGACGGCAACGCATACCAGCTTCTTATAACTGAGTTCCTCAGCGGCATGTTGCTCTCTGAAATGGTGAGCAATGGGAAGCTGCTTGCAATAAATGAGGCACTACCCTACTATGCAGCCATACTGCAAGGGCTTGACTATATGCACACTACGCATGAACTTAATCATAATGACATTACACCTCGCAACATACTCCTGTCAAAAGATGGCAATGGCAAGGTTGTGCCAAAGATAATAGACCTTGGCCATATAGGGGAAAGTGCTATGGGCTGCCCTAAGTTTACAGTGTCAGACCTGAACCTACTGTATTGCGCACCAGAAACACTCTCTGGAATGTTCAAGCACACATCTGACATATTCTCAGCCACAGCCGTTCTCTACTATATGCTAAAAGGTGTTGCGCCGTGGAATGTTGATTGCAGTAATGCAGGAAGTTTCCAGCAGAAGAAGGGTTTAGTGCGTGAGGCAAGAAAAAAAGAACTTGACCTAAGCGGCATTCCAGATGAATACAAGGAGATTTTCAAATACGGCCTTGCTCTTAACCCCGATGACAGAGTTAGTGTAAAAGACTTGCTTGGAATGATAGCATCGCCGGGGAGCTATAAAGGCAAAGGAAGCACCAATACAAACTCAAATGCAAGTTCCCATACAAGTGCAAACACAAACGCAGGAGCAAGCAGCACTGCTCAATCTGACAGCCAGAGAGACAGCGGCTCCGCACAGCAAGACGGAGGTGTGGAGATAAAGCGTAACACTGGCGGCGGTGGCGGTTTTAAGGATGTGGCTGGGATGGACAAACTGAAACAGGAACTCACAAACAGAGTAATCTGGATTATCAAGGATAAAGAGAAAGCAGAGAAATACCGCATAACACCTCCAAACGGAATGTTGCTTTATGGTCCTCCCGGATGTGGAAAAACATTTTTTGCAGAAAAATTTGCAGAGGAGTCTGGGTTTAACTATATGCTTGTGAACGGTTCTGACCTTGGCAGCACATATATACACGGCACTCAGGGCAAGATTGCGGAGCTATTTAAAAAGGCCAAAGCAAATGCCCCTATCATTGTGTGCTTTGATGAGTTTGACTCATTTGTACCGTCACGCCAGTCGCGCTCAGCCGAGCATCGTGCAGAAGAGATTAACGAGTTCCTTGCACAGCTTAACAACTGCTCCAAACATGGTATCTTTGTTATTGGCACCACCAATCTGAAAGAGATGATAGATCCGGCCATACTGCGTAAGGGCAGATTAGATTTACAATATGAGA
This sequence comes from uncultured Bacteroidales bacterium, assembly GCA_900316995.1. Classification (GTDB taxonomy): domain Bacteria; phylum Bacteroidota; class Bacteroidia; order Bacteroidales; family Paludibacteraceae; genus Enterocola. Next base: position 65,036 of record ONEZ01000013.1, read on the forward strand.
TACCGGCGCCAGACCTTACAACACGCCACGCCATGTTTAAGATTCATCTGAAAGGCAGACCGCTTTCTGAAGACATAAGCATTGATGAACTGGCTCAGAAGACAGAGGGTTACGCATCGTCTGACATTGCTTTTATTGTAAATGAAGCAGCCATGATGGCTGCGCTTGCCGATAGAAAAATAGAGCATCAGGATATTATTAACTCAATTAACTGCAACCCTTCTTCACTAAAAACAAATGCAAGGGCTAAGGTTGGTTACAAATAATTTATATTATGTTAGAAAAAGTTTTTGAGTATCTTAAAAATGAAGGTTTGGTTCCGGAAAGAGTTGACAACCGCATCAGATTCAAGTATCAGATGTTTTACTTTGTAATATTTGGAGAAACCGACGATGAGAGATTTCTTAACATCACATTACCAGAAATCTACGAGGTAAATGCAGATAACAGAATAGACGCACTTGAAGCCATTAACACAGTTAATGACGGCACCAAGCTGGTAAAACTATATATTTACGATAACGAAGTATGGGTAGGTGTTGAACAACTGCTTGACTCCACTCCTGATTTAGGGGATATTATTCCACGCACACTGAGAGTTTTAATTGACGGACGTGAGCGTTTTTACAAAGCACTTAAAGAACTCTAACAAGCAAAATGATTGACAAAAATTTACAAAGCGGGAAACTTTTTACTAAGCTTTTAGCAATAAGTTTCCTGTTTGGTGTGGCTTTTACGTCATGCACCACTACTACAGATAATCAAGACGAGACCACAGAACCAGCCGTAGAAGCCGTTCAGGACACAGTCACAACAGAGTATGGCATAGTTACAGACAATCTTGACAAGGTGGAGGGCGTACTTCAGAACGGGCAGAATCTGTCATCGCTGTTCTCATCTTTGGGCATCAGCGCTGTAACGGCGTATAAAATGCAGTTTCTGCCGGACTCCGTGTTTGATGTAAAAAAATTACAGGCGGGCAAGCGTTACATTGTCTATTATGACAATGCGTCTGACACGCTCCACTCCGCTCTTGAAAATCCAAAATATTTTGTATATCAAAATTCTCTTATAAATTATACAGTTGTGGAGATAGGAGACTCCCTGAAAGCCTACACATACAGAAAACCTGTAGAGATTAGAGAACGTGTGTCGTCTGCCGTAATAGAAAGCTCACTCTGGAACGCCATAACCAAAAACAACCTGAACATCTCACTTGCCACTGATATGTCTGACATCTACGCCTGGACAATTGACTTCTTTGGCATTCAGAAGGGAGACGGGTTCACAGTCTATTATACAGAACAATACGTAGATGGCGAGTGCATCGGCGTAGGCAACATTATGGCTGCCGCATTCAAGCACAATGACTCCACCTACTACGCTTTCAAATATGACACCCTTACCCATCACGGTTATTGGGATGGCAACGGTAACAGCCTGCGCAAGGCGTTCCTAAAGGCCCCGCTAAACTTTAAGCGTATATCATCCACCTTTACTTACACACGCCGCCACCCTATCTATAAAACTGTGCGTCCGCATACTGGTGTGGACTATGCGGCTCCAGCCGGCACTCCGGTATGGAGCATCGGTGATGGAAAAGTTATTTTCAAGGGTTACAAGGGAGGTGGTGGAAACACTATAAAGATTAAACATAACAGCGTTTACTCCACCGCATACCTGCACCTTAGCGGTTATGCAAAAGGGCTAAAGGTTGGTGACACTGTAAAGCAGGGCCAAATTATTGGTTATGTAGGCAGCACAGGTGCATCCACAGGCCCGCACCTTGATTTCCGTGTCTGGAAAAATGACACGCCAGTGAATCCGCTCACGCTTGAATCGCCAGAGGCGGAGCCACTGCCAGATGGTTGCAAGCCAGCATTCCAATCCATCCGAGACAAATACTTGGAGAAACTATCCGCCAAATGACGGAACAAAACATCGCCAAATGACCTAACAAAACACAGCCAAATCACCCAATAAGCCCTAAAAAATATTTGTATAAATCATTTATTTACTGAACCTTATATCAAATAATCAAAGTTCATAAATTTAACCAATTTGTAAGACAAAATTTTGGGCGTTGGTATGCAATGGCGCACTCGGCCAGTATCCCAGCCACTACAAACCAGTTTAAAGAAATGGCGTGAAACATTTATACCACATCTTTGGTTTTGCAATTGAAAATTAGTAACTTTGTGCGTTAAAATCTATGGCACACAACGGGGTTATAAAATCTGTTTCAGAGGGCACGCTCACCATTGAGATTTGCCAGACTGAGGCGTGCAGCGCCTGCAACGCACGCAGTATGTGCAATGCGCGGAGCAAGAACAAGGAGATTACAATTGACACCCCCGATGCGGCCATGTACCACGTAGGAGACACTGTTACAGTGAGCCTTGGCAAACACGCAGGCAAGCGTGCGGTTCTGTACGCATACGTGCTGCCAGTACTGCTTCTCACAGTGACATTAGCCCTTGCCATAATGGCAGGCATGAACCAGGAAGCGGCAGCGCTTGCATCGCTGGGAGCAGTGATAATATATTTTGTAATACTCTATTTGTCAAAGAATAAGATTAAAGAACACATTAAGTTTCATATAGTAAACAACAAATGATTCTAACTTCAATAATAGTGCTTGCGGTTATAGGATTGCTATCAGCGGTAATCCTGTACGTGCTTCTCCAGAAATTCAAAGTGGAGGAAGACCCACGCATAGACAAGGTTCAGGAAGTTCTGCCAGGGGCAAACTGTGGCGGCTGTGGCAGTGCAGGCTGCCGTAATTTTGCCGAGCGATGCGTAAACGCCACATCGCTTGAAGGGCTTAACTGCCCTGTTGGCGGCAGTGACACCATGAAGAAGGTGGGTGAAATTCTCGGTCTCAAGGCAGAGGAGTCAGTTCCAATGGTGGCAGTGGTAAAGTGCCAGACAGTATGCAATGACCGTCCAGTCTCAAACACGTATGACGGAGTGCGCACATGCCGCATATCCCAGAGCCTCTACAGTGGAGAGAGCACATGCCCATACTCATGCCTTGGCTACGGAGACTGCGTGGCGGCGTGCCAGTTTGGAGCCATAAGCATCAGCCCTGAAACAGGCAGCGTAGTGGTTGACGCAGATAAATGCACAGGCTGTGCAAGCTGCGTGAAAGCCTGCCCAAAAGGCATTATTGAGTTAAGAAAAAAATGGCCTAAGAACCGTCAGGTATATGTTAAGTGCGTAAATAAGGACAAGGGCGGCGTGGCTCGCAAAGACTGTGACAACGCCTGCATAGGCTGTACCAAGTGCGCCAAAGAGTGTCCGTTTGAAGCCATAACCATAGAGAACAATCTGGCGCACATAGATACAATGAAGTGCCGTCTGTGCCGCAAGTGCGTGGCAGTCTGCCCTACCGGAGCCATAGTAGCTGAGAATTTTCCTCAGCCACTCAAGCCACAGCCTCAGAATCCAGAGGTTCAGAAACCAGAATCCACTAAACCAGCGGTTAAGGAGGACGCTAAAGCATAAAACATGAAGACTTTTAAATTAGGAGGCGTTCACCCCAATGACAACAAGCTATCAGCGGCAGTACCATTCAAAAAAGTTCCAGTGCCGGCAGAGGTGACCATTCCGCTTGACCAGCATATAGGTGCGCCTGCAACCGCCTGCGTGGCTGTGGGAGATAAAGTTAAGGTAGGTCAGACCATAGGCCAGCCTGGAGGATTTGTATCAGCGGCGGTTCACAGCTCAGTGAGCGGAACAGTGAAAAAAATTGACCGCGTGCGCGACGCCTGGGGCACCTACCACAACTGCGTAGTAATCAAGGTTGAAGGCGATGAGTGGCTTGAAGGTATTGACACCACCGATGCACTCATCACAGAATGTAACCTTGAACCCAAGCAGATAATTGACAAGATAACAGCATCAGGCATCGTGGGACTTGGCGGAGCCTGCTTCCCCACCCAAGTGAAGCTTATGCCGCCAAAAGATTGCAAGATAGACACTCTTATAGTTAACGCAGTGGAGTGCGAGCCATACCTCACACACAACCACCGTCTTATGCTTGAAAAAGCTGACGAGGTGTTTGTAGGCGTGCAGATTCTGCTAAAGGCGTTAGGCATACGCAAGGCCATCATCGGCGTAGAGAATAATAAGAAAGACGCCATAGAGCACCTGAAGAGTCTGCTCCCAAAATACAGTAAAGAGTACGACATCACCATATCGCCGCTGAAACTGAAATATCCACAAGGAGGTGAGAAACAGCTCATACAGGCGCTTACAGGCAGAGTGGTACGTAGCGGAGCACTACCAGCATCCACAGGAGCCGTGGTACAGAACGTAGCCACAGTGTTTGCCGTATATGAGGCAGTGCAGAAAAACAAGCCTATAGTGGAGATGGCAATGACCGTAAGCGGCAAGAATGTAAAAGAGCCAGGTAACTTTATAGTACGCATAGGCACACCGCTCACCGATGTGGTGAACATGGCAGGAGGCATACCAGAGGGTACCGGCAAACTTATATGCGGCGGTCCTATGATGGGACGCGCCATGATAAGCACAGACACACCTGCCAATAAACGAACATCAGGCGTGGTAATGCTGCCAAGCGATGAAGCAAAGCGAGGCGTTGAAAGAAACTGCATAAGATGCGGCAAATGTATAGACGCCTGCCCTATGGGTCTGGAGCCATACCTGCTTGCCACCATGAGTGCAAAAAACATGAATGATGAGCTGGAGCAGCACTATATATATGATTGCATAGAGTGCGGCTGCTGCACTTTCACATGCCCAAGCAACCGTCCGCTCCTTGATTACATACGTCAAGGCAAAGCCACCGTCATGGGCATAATGAGATCCAGAACCCCCAAAAAATAACTCACGATTCACCGATTAAACGAATAACCGATTCACCATAAAAAATGTACATAGCAAACTCCCCACATAATCACGGCGGTGACAGCGTGCGCAAGAACATGCTCAGAGTAATCTTAGCACTTATGCCTGCGTACATAGCCTCAATCTACTATTTTGGATTGGGAGCGCTTGCCGTTAGTATGATTAGCATAGCATCATGCGTGTTCTTTGAGTTTATCATATCCAAATACCTTATGAAGCAGGAGCCAACCATCACAGACTGTTCCGCAATTCTTACAGGTCTGCTTTTGGCGCTGAACGTGCCCACAAACCTGCCTTGGTGGATAATGATAATAGGTGCAGCCGTGGCAATAGGCATAGGCAAGATGGCGTTTGGTGGTCTTGGTAACAACCCGTTCAACCCAGCGCTTGTAGGGCGTGTGTTCCTACTCATCTCATTCCCTGCACAAATGACCACATGGCCGGTGCCAGAGCATTTAAGCACACACTACATGGATGCCACCACAGGTGCCACCCCACTGCAACTAATCAAGAGCCTCGCAAACACAGAACTTGACAGTTCTTCCTCTGCGACTGTACTAAAAGGAATTGAAGAAATGATTGCTTCGCTGCCTGACTATCTACAATTACTCTATGGAAACACAGGCGGTAGCATGGGAGAGATTTGCGCCATAGCACTCATCATTGGCGGCATATATCTGCTCTGCACAAGAACCATAACATGGCACATACCTGTGAGCATACTTGCCACAGTAACCATATTCACAGCCATACTCCACGGAGTAAATCCAGTGAACTATGTAGACCCTCTCTACCACCTGCTCACAGGCGGTATGCTGCTGGGCGCAATCTTTATGGCCACTGACTACGCCACCTCACCAATGACCCACGGCGGTCAGATCATCTACGGTATCGGCATCGGCGTAATAACAGTGATAATAAGACTCTGGGGCAGCTACCCTGAGGGAATGTCATTTGCCATACTTATTATGAATGCGGTTACTCCGCTAATAAACAAATACGTAAGACCTAAACCATTTTCAAAATTATGAGCAAGCCACAAAATAAATTTTTGCCAATGGTTTTATCGCTGACCTTGATAACAATAGTTACAAGCGGACTTTTGGCTGTGGTTAATGAACTAACCATGGAGCCAATTAAAGCAGCTAAGCAGCAGCGTGTGCAGAACAGTCTGCAAGAGATTCTCCCTGCATTTGACACAGTGAAAGACACTGTGATAGGCGGCAACGATGTGACCATAGCCTACAAAGACGGCGATATTGCCGGCTACGCCATAACGTCAAGCTCAAACGGCTACGGCGGAGCATTTAAGATTATGGTTGGCTATGACGCCACAGGGAAAATCAATGACTACGCCATACTGGAGCAGCAGGAAACCCCAGGGCTGGGCGCCAAGATGGTTACATGGTTTAAAGAATCAGTGCCAGGCCGCTCCTGCCTTGATAATCTTGTTGTAAGCAAAGACGGCGGTGACGTTGACGCCATTACAGCCGCCACCATAACATCAAGAGCATTCCTGAAAGCGGTGAACAAAGCTAACGCAACAATGCAGTCAGAACTGGTGAATCGGTGAACCGGTGAATCGAAAAAACAAACAACTCGATTAACCGATTAACCGAATAACCGATTAACCATAAACACTATGAGTAAACTAAAGATAATCCTAAACGGCATAATAAAGGAGAACCCAACCTTTGTGCTAATGCTTGGTATGTGCCCCACGCTTGGCACCACCACCAGCGCCATTAACGGCATGAGTATGGGGCTTGCCACCATGTTTGTACTTATATGTTCAAACATAACCATATCAGCAGTACGTAATCTTATACCAGACAAGGTACACATACCAGCCTACATAGTTATAATAGCCACATTTGTTACTATTGTACAGCTATGTATGGAGGCGTACCTACCATCGCTTTATGAGAGTTTAGGGCTTTTCATTCCGCTAATTGTAGTGAACTGCATAGTGCTTGGACGTGCAGAGGCGTATGCAGCTAAAAACGGTGTGTTTGACTCCGCCCTTGACGGATTGGGAATAGGCATAGGGTTCACCTTAGCTCTCACACTGCTTGGCGCAGTAAGAGAGCTGCTTGGCTCAGGCAAGATTTTTGACATCGTAGTATTTCCAGAGGACTACGGCATGATACTTTTCATACTTGCGCCAGGCGCATTTATAACACTTGGACTCTTAATAGCACTGAAAAACCATATAGAAAATAAAGTTTAATTGAAAATTGAGAGTTGAGAATTGAGAGTTATTAACTTTCAACTATCAACTGTCAACTGTCAACTATCAACTAAATATGTTGCACTACATTATAATTTTCATCGCCGCCGTATTTGTCAATAACATAGTACTGGCGCAGTTTTTAGGAATCTGTCCGTTCCTGGGTGTATCAAAGAAGATAGACACAGCATTAGGCATGTCAGCCGCCGTGGCGTTTGTAATGGTGCTTGCCACCATCTGCACATATCTGCTCCAGAAATTTGTGCTTGATCCGTTTGGATTAGGATTCCTACAGACTCTCTCATTCATCTTGGTAATAGCCGCTCTTGTGCAAATGGTGGAGATAGTTCTCAAGAAAGTATCCCCTGCCCTGTACAGCGCATTAGGAATTTTCCTGCCGCTTATAACCACAAACTGTACAATACTTGGTGTAGCCATACTTGTTATACAAAAAGACTTCACACTACTTGAGAGCGTGGTCTATGCACTGTCAACAGCAGTTGGTTTTGGTCTTGCGCTTGTGTTGTTTGCCGGAATACGTGAGCAACTACAGTTCTCAAAACTCCCTAAGGCTATGGAAGGCACACCAATAGCCCTTATAACAGCAGGCATACTTGCCATGGCGTTCATGGGATTCACTGGGATAGTTTAATCAATTGAGCGTTAGAAATTTAAAATTAGATGTTATGAAGAAAGTTTTAATATTGTTTTTTGTAGCTGCTATGGCGGCATCGCTGGTGACATGTAAAAAAGAGCCAGAGGCAGGCAAACTTGAAAGTATAACATTCAAAGAGGCCACCTATACCGTACAAGAAAACTACAATGACCTTAACCTGCGCAAGCAACTTGTAGGCACACCAGCAGGCGTTATAGAGACTTGCAAAATAACATGGGAAGTTTCAGACCAGACAATAGCAGAGGTGGAAAACGGCTGGCTCATGCCTAAATCACCAGGAGTGGTGACAGTTACAGCCACCGCCCAAGACAAAAAAGCATCATGTAAAATAACCATAACAGAGGTACCTATAACAGGCGCCACGCTTGAAAATCTCTCAGTGGGCATAAACAGCACAAACAAGCTTGCTATAACCACAGAGCCTGAAGGTATATCAATAACAAGGTTCACTCTCAAAAGTCTGGATACAAGCATAGCCACAGTAGATTCTGACGGAACAGTACACGGCATCAAAGAGGGAACGGTTAAAATAACAGCCACACATGATGATATAACAGCAGAGTGTACGGTAACAGTTAAAAAGGTGGTTGTAAGCAAAATTAAGATTGAGCCTACAGAATACAGATTCTACGAGCCTAATAAAACATTCCAATTAAACGCCACTATAGAACCAGAAGACGCAAGTTTTCCTGAAATCACATGGAGCAGCTCAAAGCCAGAGGTAGTGAAGGTTGATAAAAACGGTACCATTACAGCCGTTAAATATGATGAATCATCAGTCACTATTACAGCAAAAGCAGACGGTGTAACAGGGAACTGCTCAGTAAAGGTATATCCGCAGCAATCCAAAAAAATAACCCTTGACAGGGGATCATACACTTTTAGTAAGATTGGAGATACTTTTACCCTGAAAATTACCGACATACAGCCAGAAGCTCGTACACTCACTGACAATTTCAAGTGGTCAACAAGCAATAAAAACCTTGCAGTGGTCAATGGCGTGGAATATGTGGAAGGCAACATATTAAGCGTAACTGTAAAATGTCTGGCGGCGGGAAGTACAAGCATCCGCTGTACCGACACCTGGTCTAATGTATATGCAGTATGTAGTGTGGAGTTACCTGTAATACCAGTAAAAAGTATATCGCTCAACACAGAGCTTATTAATTTATACAGCGAATCTTCAACGTCTAAACTAACAGCAACCATATACCCGTCAAACTCCACCACTACATCTGTCTCTTGGAGTAGTGATAACACAGGTGTGGCAACAGTAAACGAGAATGGCGTGGTAAGCGTAGGCAACTCATCCGGCATGGCAATAATCACTGCAAAAGCAGATTATAAAACCGCACAATGTACAGTTATTGTAAAACTGAAAGATAACATTAAAGATTATGAGAATAACACATATACAGTTGTTAAAATATCTGGTAGATGGTGGATGGCGGAAGACTTAAAATCAACTAAGACATCATCAGGAGGTAAAATTGATAAAGATGAATTAGGTATTAACGCTCAAGCAGGTTATACAACAAGAACACCCAACAGCACAAATGTCAAGCAATACTATTATAACAGAAAAGCAGCCAACATCATTTGTCCGTCAGGTTATTCATTACCTACCGCAAAAGAATGGGAACAGCTAACCCAAAACGTTACGGGCACAACCAAATGGCAGGCGCTCAAATCCACCACAGGCTGGGCCACAAGTGGATTAAATCAGCTTTTCTTTGATGCAAAACCAGTAGGCTATGTCAGTGTAAGTTCAATGGCTCCATCATCATCAACCAAAGAGCTTATAAGTGACGGCACAGGAGTAATGTATTGGTCAACCACAGGTGCATACGAAATAACAAACACCAACGCAAGAACCACGACTTGGAACCCTGAAACCCATGCATTTAATGTAAGATGTATCAAAAACAAATGAAACTGAAAGTTTTAATATTAGCACTGCTTATAACATTTTGCGGCTCAATCTGCGCTAAAAGTAAGAAAACAGACGATGTTAAAGTTACGGTAACCTTCTTAGTTATGATGGACCGTGACACCAACGCCAAAATTTCAAAGGCGCTGAAGGCGCAGGACGGAATTATAAACAGCAAGATAGACACGCAGAAGCAAGAGGTGGTTATCACCTTTGACGGCAAGAAAAACACCGTGAGCAACCTTCAGCAAATGTTCAAAGAGAACGGTTACACCGCACAAGCACTTGAAACAGGCTGTTTTGGTTCACCAGAAGGGTGTTTGAACGCAGTACATTATATTGAGAATACAATGCCATAAGCATTGCATTACAAATGTTATTTTCATGCGTAGCATGGTCCCGTAAAAGCAGGATTCATGCTACGCATGATTATTTTTTTTGGAGATTTAAATTATTTTCACTAACTTTACCATTTGAACAGTAAGCTGTCAACTTTACGTCACAGCTTTGCTGTTCCGTGATTACTTGCTGCGCTCGGCACAATCTAAGTAAACTTAGCTTCTGCTCTCGCTTGCTACGTAATTCAACGGTCAACTTTCAACTGTCAACTATCAACTGTCAACTATCAACTGAATAAATACTATGGGAGCAAAAAAGAATTTTGTGCTTGACACAAACGTTATTCTGCATGACTACAAGTGCATCTATAATTTTCAAGAGAATGACATCTACATTCCTATCGTAGTACTTGAAGAACTTGACAAGTTCAAAAAAGGTAACGATGAGATAAATTATAACGCCCGTCAGTTTGCCCGTGAACTTGACAGCATATCAGACAACGACTTCTTTAAGAAGGGCGCATCGCTGGGAGAAGGATTGGGAAAACTATTCATAGCACTGCCGCAGGAGCCATCAGAAAAAGTGCAGAAAGCATTTATAGAAAAGATTCCAGATCACCGCATCCTTGCATTCACAGATTATCTGAGCCGCACAGACAAGCGTCACAAGACCATACTTGTAACCAAGGACATAAACCTTAGAATGAAGGCACGTGCGCTTGATTTGATGTCAGAAGACTACTACAATGACAAAATAACAAACAAAGATATATTTGACAAAGAGCAAGAAGTATTTGAAGGTGTGGACGGAGCCATAATAGACCGTATGTACAGCACGGCAGCCGGAGTTCCGCTAAACACCCTGCCCTTTGCCAAGGATATACTACCAAACCAGTATTTCATACTAAAGAGCGAGCGTAACTCCATAATGGCGCGCTACAACCCTGAGTATGAGACAGTAGTAAAGGTGCAGAAAGAGCGCGCATTTGGCATTGAGCCACGTAACTCAGAGCAGTCATTTGCCATGAACGCCCTGCTTGATGACAATATAAAGTTAGTTTGCATCACAGGTAAAGCCGGCACAGGAAAAACACTGCTTGCACTTGCCGCAGCACTTGAAAAGCACAATGAATATAAGCAGATTCTGCTCGCCCGCCCTATTGTGGCGCTTGCAAACAAAGATTTAGGCTATCTGCCAGGCACAGAAAAAGACAAGATAAGCCCGTATATGCAGCCGCTGTTTGACAATCTTAGCGTTATACGCAACCAGTTTGGTTCAGACAGCCGTGAGAACAACACCATTGTGGAGATGCAGCAGTCCGGCCAGCTTGTAATAGAGGCGCTTGCGTTCATCAGAGGCCGCAGCCTGAGCAACTCATACATCATAGTGGATGAGGCGCAGAACCTAACCCCACATGAGATTAAAACCATCATAACCCGTGCAGGAGAGAACACAAAAGTGGTTTTCACCGGCGATGTCCAGCAGATAGACCAGCCATACCTTGACATGCTGTCAAACGGCTTGGTATATACCATTGACAAGATGCGCGGGCAAGACATTTTTGCACACGTTAACCTAATAAAGGGCGAGAGAAGCTACCTGTCTGAACTTGCCAGCAACCTATTATGAAGAAGCTAACTAAAGCACTGAGCACACTAATCACTGCCACACTATTACTGTCTTTTGGCAGTATGGCTTATGCTAATGAGCCAATCCCAATTATGAGCGACAGTGCACAAATATCCATTATAACCTGCTCTCCAGGTACGGAGATTTACGAACTCTTCGGCCACTCAGCCATCAGAATCTATGACAAGGAGCAAGGTATAGATGAAGTCTTTAACTACGGCCTGTTTGACTTTAACCAGGATGATTTCATCTACCGTTTTGTGCGTGGCAAAACAGACTACATGGTAGGCTCCTGCAGTACAAACTTCTTCCTATGGGAGTATTTAGACCGTGGCTCCGCAGTTTCAGAAGATGTGCTGAACCTTAGCCGTACAGACAAACTTAAAATAGCGGCCTATCTGCTTGAAAACACACTGCCAGAGAACCGCACTTACCGTTACAATTTCATATTCAACAACTGCGCCACCAAGCTACGTGACATTTTGGTTCAGAACATCGATGGAAAGATTAACTTCATCTATGATTCTGAGTACATGACATTCCGCGATGCCATAAAGATGTACACCCAGACATCGCCGTGGAGCCAGTTTGGATTTGACCTATGCTTGGGCAAAGGCATGGACCGCGAGGCCACCACATACGAGAAAATGTTCCTGCCAGAGATACTGGGCAAGGCAGTGGCAAACGCCACCGTTACACGTGGCGACACCATTAGTCCGCTCACAATCAAAAAGAACCAGATTTCAGAGCAAACACTTGTAAACCCTGCCCCGCTTGTTTCTCCAATGACAGCCTTTATACTTTTGTGCATCGCAGTAGCTGTCATAAGCGTTTGGAGTGTTCAGAAAAAACGCTTTATCCGCTGGTTTGATGCCATATTTTTTGGAGTAAACGCTCTGTTTGGCTGCGTAATATTGTTTTTGATATTATTCTCAAAACACCCGTTCACAGGTGCAAACTATAACATTATATGGCTCAACCCGCTTATGTGCCTGCCTATAGTATTCCTGTTCGCCAAGAAATTACTTTTCCATGAACCGTTCTACTATATGTTAGTCAGCATAGTGCTGACACTGTTCCTCATAGCGTCATTTGCCATTGAGCAGGAGTTCAACCCTGCCATATATCCGCTTGTAACAGCATATCTTATACGTGCGGCATCATACGTAATACGCTGGGGATATAAGCTTGATGCGCCAGAATCACAAAGATAAAGTGAATACCAGGACATAAAAAGAGGGCGTGCAAATCATAATGATTGCACGCCCTCTTTATTTTAAAAATAACTGATTAGATAAGAGAAATCAATACTTCCTCGCCACTCTCCTCTACAGAGATTTTGCCTTCACGGAGAAGCCAACCAAAAGCAGCGTAAGCCTCTTTATCTTTAAGTTTTGTAGCTTTTTTAATAGCCTTTACATCAAGAGCCTGTCCAGCATTGCTAAGAGCCTGCCATACAAGGCCTGCATTTGTACCAACGTTCTGCATAATAGTTAATTGTTTTATTAATTGTTTTTCTTTTTGCGATGCAAAAGTAAAAAAACTCAACACTTTATGCAAAAAATATTGTATTAAAAAGCACCATTCAGGTCAAAATTATTAAAAATAGCACAACTTCTATAGTTTTTATTACAAAATAGTTTCTTAAAGAAACAAAAAAGTTGTACTTTTGCGCTCGCAAACCGCCATTTTAGCTCAGTTGGTAGAGCAACTCATTCGTAATGAGTAGGTCCGGGGTTCGAGCCCCCGAAGTGGCTCCACTACTGATACGTTATTGCGCACCCCTTAATTGGGTCACACTTGTTTTTACCCTTCTTGTAGCCAAAACCAGTACCGCTGCGGCGGGCATCAGGAATCTTGTAGATGAGTGTAAGGTCAAGCGTAGGATAGCAGTCCGGCATCTTTCCACTCTTTATGTTATCAATCCTATCATCCAGAGTGAAGTTATACGCCGCCTCAAGTCCTAAAGACCAGCTGTCAGAAACAGCCCAGGAGAACCCAAGACCCACAGGGAACATAGCAGTGGTACAATCCCTGAACCTAGGTTTTGGAAAGCAGAAAACACCCGATACCCCCACGCCACCGTGCAGATAGATTCTCTCAGGTATGAAGGAGCCTCTGGCGTTCTCACGCCTGCCACTCTTGTAGATGAAGAAGTTATAAATCACCTTTGCTCCCAACGATGCAAAATGGCCCTGGAAATTCTCATCTCCCCAGAAGAAGTTATAGTCCGCAAAACCCTGCAAACCCAGCTCCGGCAGGAAAAAGTAGGTGTACGCCGCCTGCGCATGAGGCCCGTGCTTGGTCTTTAGTTCAAACACAGGATGGTTCACACCTATCGCCACACTCACCATCTGCTTTGACGTGGAGCCAATGCGGTTCTTCTTCAGCTGCGCCCACGCCCCCGCCGGCAGCAGCAACAAGACTGCTAATATGACAACAAATTTCTTCATTTTACTTAACTCCGTATTTACTACCTGAACCGCCACAAGCGGAACAACGCCCGGTACCGTGGCAAGAGCCGCAGGTTGTCACAGTACCAGTATATCCTGCATCCTGTAACCTTTTGCCCTGGCATGTCTGACAAACACCAGTGCCATAACATACCTTGCAATCAGAGTAGCCGTATCGGCTTGAGCTGCTTGATGATGAACTTGAAGAACTACTGCTGTAGCTTGAACCGCCATCATACACATCGATAGTACGAGGCACGCTGGCCACACCGCCTGAATTAGTTACAGTCTTACGGTATCCGTTCTCATCGCAGTTGCACCTTCCAGTTCCAGCGCACCCCCAGCAAGTGCCAAAGTATGGAATGGTCTTCATTCCTCCACATGAAATACATTTTTTTGAACCATTACACGGACACTTGGCGTAGTGCAGGCAAGATGAGAAGCCATCAGCGCCAAACAGACAGTCATCATAATTCTTGGAGTTAGTATATGTTGTACGAGTGTGTACAAGCTGACCGTCAAGATACTCACAGAAGATTTCACCTCCGCTTATATACATAGTCTTTGTAGTGTGCACACTGCCACCAGATGATGATTTGCTTCCAGAAGATGATTTGCTACCCGATGACGCACTACTGCCAGATGATGTGCTGGTGCTGTTTGAAGCAGTATAAGTTTCAGATTTAGGAGACTTAAATGAAATGCCTTTATTACTGAACGAAGCCTTGGGTAGATTGTCAAAACTACGTAAATTAAACTTTTCCAAACTGATTAAATGAGTAAACTGATTTAAAATAGCAGTGTAATCGCGTTTGTTATAATCACCCCATTCAATAACCTCCCTTATTTCCTTGCTGTACTTATTGATAAAAGCTATTTCTGTAATAGGAGTTCCATCCCTATCGTACGCATGGAATACGGCATATTCATCTTTATCAGGATAGTCTATATTTACAACAAAATAAGGGTTTGTACTACGTTCTGACACACTATATGTAATATATCCAGTATTATCAAATATTACATGATGCGGAGCCGGTTCCTCTGATTCAAACACAACGTACGTAGCCCTGCCACCTTTAGTGGAAAGGTAGGTGTTATACTTTATTTTAAATGTGCCATTTGGGGAATAAGCTATGTCATTATTTTTAGGATATAGACACCCCAGTCCCTCCAGAGAGACAACATCGGCGGCATAAGAACATACAGTGCCAAACAGCATGGCCGCAAAAAGAAGTAGTGATTTTTTCATACTGCAAACTTAGTAAAAATAAATTAAAACAAGTACCTTTGCGCCAGAATTAAAACACATAATCATGAAACAGACAAAATTTTGGATTTTTACCGCAATTATCTCATGCGGAATCTTAGCTGGAGTTGCGTTTGCCGCCTATAGCAAGTCAGGCGCAGCAGAGACTGAGGAGGCGCAGGTACAGCACATTGAACTAATCCGCACATCTCAGAGCTGGGATGGCGTGGAGCTGCCAGACTATCTTCAGGGACGTCCTGAACTTGTAGCAGTAAAGTATGAGTTTCCAGCAGGCAAGAAGCTTGGCTGGCACCACCACCCAGTAATGAACTACGGCGTACTGATGCAGGGTGAGCTTACCATCATAGGTCAAGACGGCAAGACCAAGGTAGTTCACGCCGGAGAGCCTGTAGTTGAGATGGTTAACACCATTCACCACGGTGAGAACCGCGGCAAAGAGACAGTTATTCTTTATATGTTCTACCTCTCACAGGAAGGTATGCCACTGGCTGTACAGCACCCTGAAATTCCGCTGGAGTAATATTTTAACTATGCCTTAATTAAAGCGCGACGCTGTGTTTTAGAGTCTGTGAAATATCAAATAATATTTACATACCTAATAGTTGTCAATGTTGTAGCATTCCTTGCGTTTGGCGTTGACAAGTGGAAGTCCAAGCGTGACAAGTGGCGCATCCCGGAAGCGCAGCTACTTGGATTAGCCGTTATAGGAGGCAGCATAGGCGCCTGGGCAGGCATGAAGATATGGCATCACAAAACCATGCACAAGAAATTCAAATACGGCCTGCCAGCCATCCTTATCATTCAAATCATACTGGCAATACTGATAATAACTACTTCGTATCAAACGGCGGTATGATTGGTTCCGCATCCAAATACCCCACTTCATACACATTCTTACGAAATAACTTGGGCCCGTACGCCGGCGCCTCTTCTGTAATGCCGTACTCCACAATACGCCCAGGCTTAATCCTGGAGGTCGTAGCGCTAATAATCTGTGCCTCCCAGCTCCAGTAGTGCATATCCTTATCCGTAATTTGTAAAATTGGATCTGTAAGCAGTTCCGTCAGGATTGCAACATCATGTATGCACTCGTAGATTCTATCACCCTTCTTTAATTTACATTCAGACATAGCCATATTATTTTCTTTCACAGTGAACTCTTCAATCTCATTCATCTTAGATCTGGCTCCAGACATAAGTTTGGAGGCGAACTCCCCAAGCACCGCCTTATCTTCTTCATAGTTATTGCAAAAATCATTATTTCCTCTTGCTTGCACGATATTCAGCAATCTCCTCCGCGACCATATAGTCAGGCATTCCAGCAGTGCCATTCTTATGAGCCTCCTCATTAAGTTCCATTACCGCCTTTAAAGCATCTTCTGCCTTATATGTAGAATCTTTTAATTCAAACGGTATGCTACCTGTTGCAACTGCCCTCTTTAGAAAAATTCTAATTGCAGTTGACATATCAAGACCAAGATTATCAAACAATTTATTTGCTTGTGTTTTTAACTGGTCTTCAATTCTTAGTTGTATTAAGCTATATCCCATAATTACATTGTATTGACATTACAATACAAAGATAATATAATTTTAATTACAACACAAATATCACATGCAAAATTTTCACCTAAGATGTACGATTTTTTCGTACATCTTATAACACAAAATCCAGCCTTATGAAGACTGGATTGTAACACCACTTAGCTTCATTTTTCGTGAGGAAACAAGCGGAAAGTTATCAAAATCTTCCAATTCCGCAGCTTTATTAACGAAAACACATTTTCAAGTTACGATTCTTACAGCTGCTCCCTTATCTGATTAGCGTAGTCCATAGCACCATGCGGCCCGCTCACCCTGAGCGCCTGCTCACCGCGGATAATATCAACCTTATGCTCCGGCGTCTCCCTCAG
This sequence comes from uncultured Bacteroidales bacterium, assembly GCA_900316995.1. GTDB lineage: Bacteria > Bacteroidota > Bacteroidia > Bacteroidales > Paludibacteraceae > Enterocola. Next base: position 82,351 of record ONEZ01000013.1, read on the forward strand.
ATACACCGGACTGTAATCAACCATAGCCTCAGCCTGACGGATAATTTCATTAACATACCTGAGCAGCTCCTCCTTGCTCGCAAACTTCTCCCTAAACCCAGTACAAGCAACAGACACAGTGTAACCGCCATCGCCATCCCTTGTAACCTGTGTAATCGGTTTTACCTCCATAGTCAAACTATTTATAATTTTTGGCAAAGATAACATACCCCGATGTATAAACGAAAATGCGTAAAATCAGTTTCTCTCATCAAAAGGCAGATCACCCAGATATTTATCAAAGTCGCTCTGGAACAGACGGTCCTGCACGATGCGATACTTCTCAAACTCTGTTTCAGCATGAAGCACAGCCTCTTCGTGGCTAACACTGCCTGTATTATCCAGCAAAGGACGCTCGTCGCTGCTTAGATAGGCATCAATGCGTTTTGCCCAGTCTTCCATCGTCATGGGAATATGCCGCTTGGCACGACTTTCGGCAAACTCCAATACTGCCGTTACGATGCGCCCCATATCCTCAAGTTCCATCTCATTCAGATAGTTCTTGGCGATTGAGACATCGGTCTTTACTATCTTGCCATCAGGTGCATTCTCCCAGGTAGTCAGCCCCATGTGCTCCTTTTCGGCATCAGCCCGCTCCATGATGAGCTCCGCTGCCGTATGCCGGTGAACAGCATAGTGCATCTTGTTTTGAATGCGCTTATAGAACAACCGTGTGGTAGGTGCATCCTTGTTATAATCCATGCTGGTGGCATAGATGTCTGTGAGCTTCTGGTAGAAGCGACGCTCAGAAAGACGAATCTCACGAATCTCAGCCAGCAAGTGCTCAAAGTAATCCTCACCTAAAAAAGTGCCGTTCTCCATGCGCTTCCTGTCAAGCACATAGCCACGGATGGCAAACTCTCGAAGCACGCTTGTGGCCCACTGGCGGAACTGAGTGGCACGGATGCTGTTTACACGATAGCCCACAGCGATGATAGCGTCAAGATTATAGAACTGGGTTTGGTAGGATTTGCCGTCTGAGGCAGTATGTGCAAATCTTGCACATACTGCCTCTTCTTTCAATTCTCCCGACTCAAATATGTTACCCAAATGCTTGGTGATGACGCTTCTATCACAATCGAACAACTGTGCCATTGCCTTCTGCGTACACCACACATTTTCGTTTTTGTAGAACACCTCAACGCCCTGATCCTTAGTCTCCAGTTGGAAAATGAGAAACTCAGCAGTGCTGTTTCTTATCTCTAACTTCTTTGTCATATTTTTCAAAATTTCATTATAGTCACACAAACACCATACCCTTAAAACTCTTTGAACATCAAATTTAACAATTTTAAATTTAACTACAAAAAAATCATACCCCGATGACAAAATCTGTCATCGTATATAAAAAATATCATTACATTTGCACCCAATATGAAAACAGTTAAAGCACACATAGAGAAAGGCAAAGACGGCTCATTTGGGATATACACAGAGCATGGTGATTTGCCATTCTTGGTAATAGGAGACGGCAAAACATTGTCACAGGCCAAAGATGATTTTAAAGCAGTCTGGGAAAGTTCCATGCAATCATACACTGAAAGGACAGGTAAAACCATAGAAGCAACATACACCTATGTGTATGATACGCCCTCTTTTCTTCAGGCCTATAAAGTTAGAGCAAGCATTTGACTAAGACTACTCCGATAAATATTCCATTTATAAAACAAAAAATCCAGCCTCAGCAGAGACTGGATTTTTATTTCTGTTACAACACGTAAATAGTTGTGTTTCATCCTGTTTCTCATATTGAGATGTAACAGAATATCAAAGATACAAAATTTGAAAGCAAATCACAACTTGGGTGTACGACAGTGCTAAGGTGTACGGGATGTAACAGAATATCAAAGATACAAAATTTGAAAGCAAATCACAACAGCCGGCATGGAGAACTTCAATGAGTTTGGGATGTAACAGAATATCAAAGATACAAAATTTGAAAGCAAATCACAACAGTGAATAACGGAGATATTGACCCGCTCAGGATGTAACAGAATATCAAAGATACAAAATTTGAAAGCAAATCACAACGGATG
>ONEZ01000017.1 GCA_900316995.1 uncultured Bacteroidales bacterium
AGTTAAAGTGCTAAACAAATAAAATCATAAAGCTATGAATTACAGGAAACCAGAAATTAGAAAAATTCAAATTGAGATGGAATATGGTGTGATGATTCCTTCATCAGACCCAACTCCTCCGGGATCATAACCAATATCTCATTAAAGCCATCCCCAAATCCCGCCCCACTATGCTGAGGCGGGATTTTTATCATAAAAAAATCATTTTTTTTGCTATACTATTGCGTATTAACAATTTTTGCCGTACTTTTGCAGTCCCTAATGCGGATGTGGCGTAATTGGTAGCCGCGCTAGACTTAGGATCTAGTGTCGAGAGACGTGTGGGTTCGAGTCCCGTCATCCGCACAAGACTAAGAAGTGAAAGCCGCAAGGTTTTCACTTTTTAGTTTTAGCAGAACAATAACTGTCAACTATCAACTGTCAACTATCAACTAAAAAAATATGAACGTTCTTCAAAACAATTCAGACGCCGTAAACGCAACCCTGCTTGTTCAGGTGACATCGGCAGACTACACAGAGAAGGTTAAGAAAGCTATCAACGCCTACAGAAGAAAAGCACAGTTCCCAGGTTTCCGTCCTGGCACATATCCTGTGGCTCTTATCAAGAAGCAGTTTGGCAGCTCATTCCTTGCAGAGGAGGTTAACAAGCTGGTTTCAGAGGCGCTCTATGACCACATCACCAATAATAAGATTGAGATTCTGGGCGAGCCCCTTCCTACAGCAGATTTCAAGGCTCCTGAACTGGTGGAGGGCAATGATTTTGAGTTCTCATTTGATATAGCCATTGCACCAAGCATTGACCTTGAACTCACCAAGAAAAACAAAATCACATACTACACCATAGATGTAGATAAGAAGATGATTGAGCAGCAGACAGCATCATACCGCGGACGTTTTGGCAAATATGTCAAAGCAGATGACACCGCTGAAAAAGATGTTATCAAAGGTCTGCTTGTGGAGCTTGATGAAGCAGGAAATGAGAAAGAGGGCGGTGTAAAAGTGGAGAACGCCATGATTAGCCCTGCTTATATGAAAGACGCCGATGAGCAAAAAAAGTGCTACGGCAAGAAGATTGATGAGAGTTTTGACTTCAACCCTTACAAAGCTTTCAACGGAAGTGAGGTGGAGCTTGCATCGCTGCTCAAACTTGACAAAGAGCAGGCTAAGGAGTTCAAATCTGACTGCCGTTTTACTGTTAAGGAGATTACACGCTTTGCACAGGCTGAGATGAACCAGGAGTTCTTTGACAACTGCTTTGGTAAGGACGTGGTAAAGAGCGAGGCTGAATTTGAGGCTAAGATTAAAGAGGAGCTTCAGAAACAGTTTGTAGCCGACAGCGACATTAAGTTCATACTTGATATGCGTCAGACAGTTATTGACGGTCTCAAGGACGTTAAGTTCCCAGAGGAGTTCCTGAAACGCTGGCTCAAGGAGACAAACAAGGAGATGACCGATGAGAAGATAGAGTCTGAGTTCTCTAAGATGCTTGATGACCTTAAATGGCAGCTCTTCAAGGATAAGACAGCCAAGGCCGCCGATGTTAAGGTTGAGAAGGCCGACATTGAGGCTGTTGCCAAGAAGCAGGCAAAGGCACAGTTTGCCCAGTATGGTATGATAAGCGTACCAGACGATATTCTTGACAACTATGTTCAGGAGATGCTTGGCAACAAGGACGGCCGCAAGAACGCCACAGAGCGTGCTTTTGAGAACAAGGTTATGGACGTTCTCAAAGAAAAGGTAACCCTTGAGAGCAAGAGCGTCAGCTTTGACGAGTTTAACAAGTTTTTCCAGAATTAATACAAGCTCGTCATCCTGAGTGACGCAAAGCGGAACGAAGGATCTCATAAACATTACTCGAGACAAACCCTCGTCAATTCGTGCGAGATGCTTTGTTAACGCTCAGCATAACAAAGATAATCAATAAAAAGAGAGATTTTTTACAAATCTCTTTTTTTATTTATGTTTTGGCACTATTTTTGTGAGAACATTCGTATAGTGTTCTATAAGGAGCGTTAGCGACAGCGGTCTTCTGACCGCCGCCCTAAGGGCGAAAAGGTTTTGGGAACAAAGTGAGCAAAACCATAATACAAGGAAAGATTTTCATAAATTTTTCCTTTAAATTGCAGAATATAACAAATAATAATAAAATTTATGAAAAACGAATTTAGAGATTTTGCTACAAAGCACCTCGGACTTAATTCATTAGCCCTTGATGATTACATGAAAATCACAAGCAGCTACAGTTACATTAACCCTACCATCATAGAGGAGCGCCAGCTGAATGTGGCGCAGATGGACGTGTTCTCACGCCTTATGATGGACCGTATCATATTCCTTGGCACACAGATAGATGACTACACCGCCAATGTTATTCAGGCTCAGCTGCTCTACCTGGATTCTTCAGACCCAGGCAAGGATATATCAATATATCTTAACACTCCAGGCGGCAGCGTATATGCCGGACTTGGCATCTATGACACCATGCAGTTCATACAGAGCGATGTGGCTACGATATGCACTGGTATGGCGGCATCGATGGGTGCAGTGCTTATGACAGCCGGAGCCAAGGGCAAACGTTCAGCACTGAAACACTCACGCATAATGATTCACCAGCCTATGGGCGGCGCACAGGGTCAGGCATCTGATATTGAGATTACAGCACGTGAAATCCAGAAACTTAAGAAAGAGCTCTACACTATCATAGCAGAGCACTCTGGAAACTCATTTGAGAAAATAGAGCAGGATTCAGACCGTGACTACTGGATGACAGCTGAGGAGGCTAAAGCCTACGGTATGATAGATGAAGTTCTTATTAAACCAAACAAGAAGTAATGGCAGCAAAGTCAAGTAAGCGTTGCAGTTTCTGTGGTCGCTCTGAGAGCGAGGTTCAACTCATGATTTACGGCGTTGACGGTAATATTTGCAATGAGTGCGCCCAGCGAGCCAACGAACTTATACGTGAAAATATCAACACTAAAAGCAAATTCAACTTCAGTCTAAGCGACCTGCCCAAGCCACGTGAGCTTAAAGAGTTCATGGACCAGTATGTCATAGGCCAGGACGATGCCAAAAAGTCACTGGCAGTGGCAGTTTACAACCACTACAAGCGCATACTCCAAGACAAAAAGGCAGACGATGTTGAGATAGAGAAGTCAAACATAGTGCTTATAGGCTCCACTGGTACAGGCAAGACCCTGCTGGCCAAAACTATAGCCCGTAAACTTAATGTACCTTTCACAATAGTTGACGCCACAGTGCTTACACAGGCTGGTTACGTGGGAGAGGATATAGAGAGCATACTGTCACGTCTGCTTCAGGAGAGTGACTATGACGTGGCATCGGCGGAGAGAGGAATTGTGTTTATTGATGAAATAGACAAGATAGCCCGCAAGGGAGACAATCCATCAATCACCCGCGATGTTAGCGGCGAGGGCGTACAGCAGGGGCTTCTGAAACTGCTTGAGGGTTCTGTAGTGAACGTGCCACCATACGGCGGACGCAAGCACCCTGAGCAGAAGATGATACCTGTGAACACACAGAATATCTTGTTTATATGCGGAGGAGCCTTCTCTGGCATTGAGCGTAAGATAGGCGCACGCCTTAACACACGTATGGTAGGCTACGGAGCAAGTGCTGTGACACAGAAAGTGGATAAGGACAACATGATGCAATACGTAACTCCGCAAGATCTTAAAGCATTTGGCCTTATTCCTGAGATAATAGGACGTCTGCCAATAATAACTCACCTTGACCCTCTTGGGCGTGAGGCTTTGAAGCGCATACTCACCGAACCTAAGAATGCTATTACAAAGCAGTATCAAAAACTTTTCAAAATGGACGGAGTGGAACTTGTGTTCAGTGAGGAGGCTCTGGATTATATTGTTGACAAAGCCATAGAATTTAACCTTGGCGCACGTGGCTTACGCTCTCTAACTGAGAGTGTTATGATGGACTATATGTACACAGCTCCTACTGATGGCATTAAAAATCTCACCATCACACGTGAAATTGCAGAGGAAAAAATAAGCAAGGCAAATGTTAAATAATGTAAATTAACAAACATTTTTCATTTTTGTCAAAGCATTTTATTATATTTGCTCTTGTTATGGCAAAGAAATCTGTTTTACTTGATGCGTTAAAGAAGCATTTTGGCTTTGATTCCTTTAAGGGGAATCAAGAGGCTATCATTGAAAACCTGCTTGAAGGCAAGGATACTTTTGTACTCATGCCAACAGGAGGAGGTAAGTCACTCTGCTACCAGCTGCCGTCACTACTCATGGACGGAATGGCCATTGTCATATCACCGCTCATAGCTCTTATGAAGAATCAGGTGGATGCAATGCGCTCATTTAGTGAAGAAGACGGGGTGGCACACTTTATAAACTCATCGCTGACCAAGTCAGCCATAGATGAGGTGAAGAATGACGTGCTCAGCGGCAAGACAAAACTGCTGTACGTAGCCCCTGAATCCCTTACAAAAGAGGACAATATCAGTTTTCTGCAAGGCATAAAAATCTCATTCTATGCCGTGGATGAGGCTCACTGTATATCAGAATGGGGGCATGACTTCCGTCCTGAGTACAGGCGCATCCGTCCCATAATACAAGAGATTGGAGAAGCCCCTGTAATAGCACTTACAGCCACTGCCACCCCTAAGGTTCAGCATGACATTCAGAAGAATCTGGAGATGACAGACGCCACTGTGTTCAAATCTTCCTTTAACCGCCCTAACCTGTATTACGAGGTACGCCCTAAAAACCAGAATATTGACAAGGAGATTATCAAATTTATCAAGACTCAGGAGGGCAAGTCTGGCATCATATACTGCCTGAGCCGCAAGAAAGTGGAGGATTTGGCAGAGACGCTATGTGTGAACGGAATAAACGCCCTGCCCTACCACGCAGGTATGGATTCTTCTGTGAGAACAGAGAACCAGGATAATTTCCTCATGGAGAAGGTTCAGGTTATAGTGGCGACTATAGCGTTTGGTATGGGTATAGACAAACCCGATGTCCGCTTTGTAATACACTATGACATTCCTAAGAGCCTTGAAGGCTACTATCAGGAGACTGGTCGTGCCGGACGTGACGGTGGCGAGGGTCTGTGTATTGCATTCTACTCTAACAAGGATTTACAGAAACTGGAGAAGTTTATGCAAGGCAAGCCTGTGGCTGAACAGGAGATAGGGCGCCAGCTGCTTGCTGAGACAGCAGCATACGCTGAGTCAAGTGTTTGCCGCCGCAAATTGCTGCTACACTACTTTGGAGAGGAATATACAGAAGACAACTGCGGCAACTGCGACAACTGCCTTAACCCTAAGAAACAGGTGGAGGCGCAGGATTTGCTCTGTACCGTGCTTGAAACAATCCTGGCCGTAAAAGAGAAGTTCAAGGCTGACCATATAATAAACATAATCTTAGGCAAGAAAAACGCAGAAATCTCTGACTACAAGCATGATGAGCTTGAGAACTTTGGTGTAGGAGAGAAAGAGAGCCCAAGCTTGTGGCAGGCTGTTGTGCGTCAAGCCATGATTGCTGGCTACATAAACAAGGAGATAGAGAACTATGGTGTTCTTAAGGTTACAGAGGCTGGCAATGAGTTTCTGAAGAAGCCTTCATCATTTATGGTAAGCAAGGACAACGAGTTTGACGAAGATGAGGATGAAGCCCCAACACGCCGTGGCGGCGGTTCAGGTGCTGCTGACGAGGCACTCTTCTCCATGCTTAAAGATTTGAGGAAGAAGATGTCAAAGAAGCTGAACGTGCCTCCGTTTGTAATATTCCAAGACCCGTCGCTGGAGTCAATGGCCACCACATACCCTGTAACCATGGAAGAGTTGCAAGGTATTCCTGGTGTGGGAGCCGGCAAGGCAAAACGCTACGGAGAGGAGTTCCTGCAGCTTATACAGCGTCACGTTACTGAGAATGAGATTGAGAGGCCGGAGGATATGCGTGTACGCACCAGACCGAAAGAGTCTAACCTTAAAGCCTCTATAATACGTGCCATAGACCATCGTGTGGGATTGCAGGATATAGCTATATCAAACGGATTGGAAGACCTTTCTGATTTGCTTGATGAACTTGAAGCCATTGTAAACTCAGGTCTGAAGATTAACATATCATATCTGGTTGACGATGTTATGGATGCCGATAAAGCTGAGGAGATTTATGATTACTTTAGGGAGGCTCACACAGACAACGTTGATGAAGCTATGACTGAGCTTGGCGGAGACTTTACAGAGGAGGAGATAAGACTCATCAGAGTGAAATTCCTCTCTGAGATGGGAAACTAACTCAGTTGACAGTTGAAAGTTGAAAGTTGACAGTTGAGAGTTGAGAGTTGAGAGTTTACAGTGGACGTCATCCTGAGGACGCAGTCCGAAGGATCTCCTGTTACATTATGAGACTCTTCGTTTCACTCAGAGTGACGAGCATATATAATACATTAAACCGTGTTTAAGTTCCTGCAAAAAATACTAGATTGGTTTTACCCCCTGTTCAGCAAAGTTATGAGCAGGGAGTTTTACTATTATTTAGCATCGGGAGGGATAAATACAATACTCAACTGGGTGTTCTACTTTATAATCTACAACTATATAGTGGCAAAACAGGAGGTTAGCCTGGGGTGGCTGGTTATGTCGCCTCACATAGCATCGCTTGTTATTGTAACGCCTGTAACACTCATCATAGGGTTCCTGTTGTCAAAAAATATTACGTTCAGCAGTTCAAAAATTAAAACTGGAACACAGTTTTTTAGGTATAGTCTTATTATTTTTGCTAATTTTGCAATATCATATTTGAGCATGAAATTCTGGGTGGAGGCCGTAGGTCTCTGGGCCACTCCTTCAAATATGCTAACAACAATAATTACAACAATTTTCAGTTATTTAATGCAGAAATTCTACTCTTTCAGAATGTCTGAAACAGACAATGTAAAACAGTAAATAACTTGAGCTTATGATTAAGATTCTTTGGGCCGACGATGAGATAGATCTCCTTAGGCCACACATTATTTTTTTGGAACAGAAGGGATACTCTGTAACCCCTGTTGTGAGCGGTACTGATGCTATTGAGGCTTGTTCAAACTCCCATTTTGACGTGGTTTTCCTTGATGAAAACATGCCGGGTCTGAGCGGTCTGGAAACTCTTCTTGAAATTAAGAAGGCTCAACCTGCGCTGCCTGTGGTTATGATTACAAAGAGTGAGGAGGAGAACATTATGGAGCAGGCCATAGGTCAGAAAATATCAGACTACCTTATAAAGCCTGTAAATCCCAACCAGATTCTCATGTCAATAAAGAAAGTGGTTCATGCACAGGAGATTATTACTGAGAAGACCACATCGGGGTACCAGTCTGAGTTTATGCGCATAGGTATGCAGATTAATGACTCCATGAGCGCAGAAGATTGGCAGAAGGTGTATAACAACCTTATATTCTGGGAGATGCAGCTTGATGAGGCAGGAGGCTCTATGGATGAGATGCTACAGATGCAAAAAACAGAAGCCAACAATCTGTTTGCTAAATACATACGCAAGAACTACGAGAACTGGATAGAGAGTGGCAAGCACCCTGTAATGAGCCCTGACATATTCAAAACCAAGGTGTTCCCGCTGCTTGACAAAGGTGAAAAGGTATTCTTCATTCTTATTGATAATCTGCGTCAGGACCAGTGGCGTATTATCCAGAGGGAGATTGGCAATCTCTACAATTTTGACTCTGACGACACCTTCTACAGTATTCTGCCTACTGCCACACAGTATTCCCGTAACGCCATATTCTCAGGTCTGATGCCTGCGCAGATACGCAAGATGTACCCTAACCTTTGGGTTGACGAGGAGGAGGACGAGGGCAAGAACTTGAATGAGGAGGCACTTGTAAAAACGCAGATAGAGCGTTTCAGAAAGAAATACACATTCTCATATAATAAGATTAATACCAATCAGGCTGGTGAGAAGTACAATGAGAGTGTTAAGGGTCTTCTTGGTAATGACCTTAACGTGGTGGTTTTCAACTTTGTGGATATGCTGTCACACGCCCGCACGGAGGTGAAACTGTTCCGTGAATTGGCGCCTGACGAGGCTGCATACCGCTCGCTTGTGCAGTCATGGTTCCGTCACTCATCCATATCTGATTTGTTCAAGATACTGGCGGAGCATAAAATCAAGATAGTTCTCACCACAGATCACGGCTCTATAAGGGTTAAGAACGCTATAAAGGTGGTGGGTGATAAAAACACAAACGTGAACTTGCGTTACAAGGTAGGTAAGAATTTGGCTTACAACAAGAAAGAGGTTTTCTCAATAGTTAAACCAGATGTTGCAGGCCTGCCTTCACCAAACCTTAGCAGCACATATATCTTTGCAGAGGGGCAGGACTTTATAGCCTACCCTAACAACTATAATTATTACGTTCAGTATTACAAAGATACGTTCCAGCATGGTGGCGTATCGCTGGAGGAGATGATTATTCCAGTCATCACCATGAGCCCTAAAGGAGCTTAAAAAGAAGTTAAATGTATTATATATGCTCGTCACTCTGAGTGAAACGAAGAGTCTCATAATGTTACAGGAGATCCTTCGGACTGCGTCCTCAGGATGACGTCAACTGTCAAATGTCAACTCTCAACTGTCAACTATTCATAGTCTCCCCATCAGGGGCGGTGGACCCGGAATATGTAGCCGGAGCCAAGGCCGTTCTGGAGCAGTGGGGGTACAAGGTCTATGTGGCGCCCCATGCTTGTGGCAAAATGGGCAGATTCTCCGCATCGGACGATGAGAGAATTTCTGACCTGCAAAGTGCCATAAACGCTCCAGGCAGAGGCGTGATTCTCTGTTCACGAGGTGGTTACGGGCTTAGCCGCATCATTGACAAAATTGATTTTTCACCGCTGAAAACTCCTGATAACTATAAACTTATAGTGGGATTCAGCGATATTACAGCCTTACATAACGCTGTATCAAACTTAGGGCTGCGCTCACTTCATGCCGCTATGACTAAAAACATAGCCACAGAGAGTGGCAGCATCGCTGTGGAGACGCTAAAAAGCGTTCTTGAAGGCAAGCCGCTAAGTTACCGTTTTGGCGGCACTCCTTTTAACCATGCAGGATGCGTAAAAGGCAGGCTTATGGGTGGTAACCTAAGCATAATATATGCCTTGCGCGGCACACCGTATGATTTGAACTATGACGGGGCTATATTGTTTATTGAGGATATAGGAGAGCGTCTCTATCATGTGGACCGTATGATACAGAACCTGAGACTTGGCGGAGTGTTTGACAGGATTTCAGGTCTTGTGGTTGGACAATTTACAGAGTGTGACACAGACGACACATTTCCAGGTGGAGCATACGGTATTATAAGTGACGCTGTTAAAGGTTATGATTTTCCAGTGGCCATGAACTTCTCCGCAGGACATATAGGAGAGTGCAACCTGCCGCTGTTAATGGGCGCAAATTACAGATTAGATGTTTCTGAATTATCACAAATCGTCACCTTGGAGCAAACTGCTGATTAGCATTTTGTGTCCAATTTTTCTTGCCTGCATTTTTTCTGTGGCGGAGTACCTCTGTATGCGGATGGCGGGCTATAGCAATGAAGCGTTACAGAGTTCCAGAGACGCTATGGAGCTGATTCAGAGCATCAGCTCACTATTTGTGTTCTGCGGTGGCGCCGTGCTTGCGGCTTTTATGATAAGCCCCACGCCTATGCGATTCCTGAATGCTGACAAGGTGGCAGGCTGGCGTGTTATTCTTATGGCGTGCGCCGCATTAGTGGCGTTCCAGCCTATTGTGGGGGTGACTGCAACGCTTAATGAGCAGATGACCCTCCCTGAAAGTTTTAGCGACGTACTTAAACTTATGCGGGAGCTGGAGGATGAAGCTAAAGTTATAACAGATCTTATGGTAAGGGGCAAGGGGGCAGGTTCACTGCTCAGGGCGCTATTGGTTATGGCGGTTATTCCCGGGCTATGTGAGGAACTCTACTTCAGGGGGCTGCTACAGAACGTGTTCAAAGGTCTGACCAAATCAGTACACGCCGCTGTTTGGATTACAGCAATACTCTTCAGCTTTATACACTTCCAGTTTTTTGGGTTTGTACCAAGAGTGCTGCTTGGAGCCATTTTAGGCTATATACTGGTATATTCCGGAAGCGTATGGGTTAACGCCATAGCCCACACACTTAATAACGCTATGGCGGTGGTAGCGCTGTGGTTTACAGTAAACTACCCTGAGATGGGCAGTGTGTCTGACTTGGGGGCTGAAACTCTGCCTCTTACAGTGGGTGTGATACTGTTTGCCGTGTGCGGCATAGCTGTGGGAATTGCATGTTTGTATTACATAAAAAAAACTAATCCTATACAAAAGATGGAAAAGAGAAACATTGCAGTAGTCTGCGGAGGCTACTCATCAGAGGCAGAGGTGTCAATGCGCAGTGCGGCAGGCATTATGTCATTCGTTGACCCTGAGAGGTATAACACCACAATGGTGGTTATAACCAAGAAAGAATGGTATGCCCAGATTTCAGAGAGTGAGAGATATGACATTGACAAGAACTACTTTGGCTACATCGATGCCAAAGGCAGAAAACACACATTTGACTTTGCCTATATAACCATTCACGGCACACCTGGTGAGAATGGCATACTGCAAGGCTATTTTGAGCTTATAGGTATGAAGTACTCATGCTGCGGACCTCTGGCGGCATCGCTGAGCTTTAATAAGTTTGTATGCAACCGCTATTTAGAGGCATTTGGAGCTAAAATTGCAAAATCTATTCTTCTGCGCCGCGGCGATGCCATAAACACAGCCTATATTGAGGCGCACCTTGGTCTGCCAATGTTTGTAAAATCTAACGTGGGAGGCAGCAGCTATGGAGTTACCAAGGTTAAAGAGAGCTGCCAGATTATGCCAGCCATTGAACGAGCATTCAAGGAGGGCGATGAGGTAATAATAGAGTCATTCCTGAAGGGCACGGAGCTTACCTGCGGAATGTACAAGACAAAAGACAAGACAGTGGTGTTCCCGCTTACAGAGGTGGTCAGCGCCAATGAGTTCTTTGACTACGATGCCAAGTATAACGGTCAGGTTCAGGAGATTACACCTGCACGCATATCAGCGGAAAAGACAACTGAGGTACAGGAACTCACAAAGAAGTTTTACTCTATAATGGGCTGCAAAGGCATTGTGCGTATTGACTATATCATTACAGAAGATGGCGTGCCACATATTCTTGAGGCTAACACCACCCCTGGCATGACCGCTACAAGTTTTATTCCGCAGCAAGTAAAAGCCGCAGGAATGGACATAAAAGATGTTATGACAGACATCATAGAGGATCAATTGACAGTTGACAGTTGACAGTTATAATAACTTTCAATTTTCAATTTTCAATTTTCAATTTAATACGATTCACCGATTCACCGAATAACCGATTCACCAATGATATACTCACAATCTGAATTACTCGCTCTTGTGGAGCAGGCTATAGTGTCAAACAGATGGAAACGCGAGCCTGAAGGGCTATACGCCCCTATTGAATACGTGCTTTCACTTGGAGGCAAGCGAGTGCGCCCGTCGCTGGTGCTAATGGCGTGCAACCTATTCACTGATGACCTCACAGAGGCTCTTAAAGCAGGGCTTGCCATAGAGGTGTTCCACAACTTCACTCTGTTGCATGATGACATCATGGACAATGCCGACACACGCCGTGGCTATGCCACTGTTCACAAGCGCTGGAATAACAACACAGCCATTCTGAGCGGCGATGCAATGCTTATAGAGGCGTACAAACTGATTGCAACCGTAAAGAGCGAGCGTTTCAGTGAAATTCTGAAGGTGTTCACCACCACTGCCGATGAGGTTTGTAAGGGGCAGCAGTATGACATGGAGTTTGAGAAACGCAACGATGTGGGGCTTGACGAGTATATGGAGATGATACGCCTCAAGACTGCCGTCCTGCTGGCTTGCAGCCTTAAAATAGGGGCGCTGATAGGGGGCGCATCGGAGGCTGACGCAAACACCCTCTATAACTGCGGTATCAATATGGGGCTCAGCTTCCAGCTTCGTGATGACTATCTTGACGCTTTTGGAGACCCTAAGGTGTTTGGCAAGAACATAGGCGGAGACATTCTCTGCGGCAAGAAGTGTTACCTTCTGCTATCTGCTCTTGAACTTGCAAAGGGAGAAACCAAAGACCAACTTAACAGCCTGCTCTCACTCAGCAGCGAGACACAAAAAGATGAGAAGATTAACGGGGTTATAGACATCTACCGTAAGCTGGATGTTGACAAACGCTGCGAGGCTCAGGTATCGGCGTACCTTTTGAAAGCCATGACAGGCCTTGACAAACTTAGCGTACCCGCCGAACGCCTCGAACCCCTGAAAACCTTAATCAAAGCAATGGCTAATAGAAAAAAATAATATAACCAACGTCATGCTGAGGCATGCCGAAGCATCTCGCAAAGATTATGAGACTCTTCGCTAAGCTCAGAGTGACGTACTAAATCAAATACCATGCCTTACAGAAGATTACCAAACACTGACGCCGCCCGTCTGCGTGCCATGCGCACTGCAAAAGAGAAGTATGACACCTTAGGTGCAGGCAACGTTCCCTACAATAACAGGGTTATATATGACATCAGCGCAATTATTCCGCAGTTTGAGAGGGCTATATCAGACCTGCGTATGCAGCAGAACGTGCAGGCTGGCAAGAACAAGAAATACCAGAATACTGTGAGGATTGCACGTATGTACATATCGCACTTCATTCAGGTGCTCAACCTCTCATGTCTCAGAAATGAGATAAAGCCTGAAAAGAAACTGCTCTACAAACTTCTGCCAGACAACTACTCAGTGCCAGACCTCAGCACAGAGACCCTGATACTTGAATGGGGCAAGAACATCATAGACGGTGAGAACGAGCGCATTTCAAACGGCGGTTCCCCCATCTATAACCCCACCATAGCCAAAGTAAGGGTGAACTATGAAATCTTCAAAGACGCATATCAGCTCAAAAAAGTGAGCCAGAAGAACTCAGACCGCGCCCTTGACATGATAAAGAAACTGCGCCGTCAGGTTGACGCCCTCATACTTGACCTCTGGAACCAGATAGAGGATAAATACAAGGATTTAGGCATGGACGCCATGCAGGAGGAGGCAAAAAAATATGGCGTGGTGTATTATCTGCGCCGCAAGGAAAAGCAAGCCCTGCAAGGAGGCTACATTGACACAGATGATGATGTCATAATTCCTTGACGCAGTGCGTAAATTATACATCTCAACACTTATTCTGTGGCGTCAGCATAATAATGGTTCAAATGGGGAAACCGACCATGTAACCGACCATGTAAGTTTCCGCTGGATATGTATCTATGCTATATCCTGAGTCCGCCAAGCGCCGTGATCAAGCCTACTATCTTACAGAGAAAGGATTGAAATTGCTAAAACAAGAGCTTGATGGCTAACAGGAGACATCTCCATAACATACTCACCGTACACACGAAGCATCACCTCTTCACACTCAATGGTATATTCCAGTACCAGTGGGTTAACGGAGAGAATGACATATACAGATTTAACTCAACACTTGCATACGCATATAACTTTTAACAAAATATACCATGACACCGAAACGAACAAACACACTGAAAGTAGTTTTTCTCTTCCTTTCTTTTCTCTTTATCATAACAGGATGCGAAAAGAAACAACACGCCAAAAACACAGAAGAACAAGTGAATAATATAGAGGGAAGAATCGTTCAATGTAGTTTCAAAGAGCACCAATATTACCTGTACGACGACCAAGAGCCATTAAAAATTGTCACAACAATAAATTATTCTGATGATAAAGATCCTAAAAAATATGATGTAAAATTCAGTAGCAGTAATGAGGATGTTATTACTATTGACGAAAATGGAGTTCTGACTGTCAGGTCACTTGGTAAAGCAGATATATATTTGGAATGTGATAATTTTTATGGAAACTATAAGGACACAGCAAAAGTTACAGTTTCTATAAACTATGGCAAAGATTTTGAAGAATATCTCATTCAAAACTTTGATTCCGATGGTGACAAAAGAATATCTTTGGAAGAAGCCCTGTCTATTAAACGGATTAATCTAAGCTATTCTTATATATATATGTTTAGATTTAGATATATGACAAATTTAGAATCCTGCAACATTATTGACGGCCATTTTGGAATCCTTGACTTCACTGACAATCCAAACATATCATATGTTAGCGTTGATACAAAATATGCAACCCCAAAAATTATTCTACCAAATAACACCAAGCTACAAACATACGCCCAACAAGACGTACGAGAACCTGTGGATCTAAGCAACTGTCCTAACCTTGAGATATTACTATTAAGAGGATCTTCGCAAGATATGTTTTCACTAAACTACTCAAAAAACACAAAATTAAAAGAAGTATACATATTTATGTACCTTAATGAATTAGACTTGAGCGGTTGCAAACAATTACAAAAAGTAAGAATTGATACAAGAGGAGAAGAAGCAGTCATATACCTATCTAACGAAACATATCAATTATATATTGATAAGAATGAGAACATAAATATTAGTTCGCCAGCCATTGTAAAAATTAAAAACTAATGTCAGCAAATAAATATTCAAACATATTAAACATACGATAAATAGCTATCATAAGAAAATCACTAAATTTTTTAACATAAAAATCCGCCCTGTTTCGGCGGATTTTTTGTATATTTGTACGTTTAATATATAACCGTGAAATGCGGTTTCTTAAAACGTATTAGCAATGGAAGAAGAACAGAAAAGTAATTATGGAGCCAGTAGCATTACAGTGCTTGAGGGATTAGAGGCGGTGCGTATGCGCCCTGCCATGTACATTGGTGACATAAGCGTAAAGGGATTGCACCATTTGGTTTATGAGGTAGTGGACAACTCTATAGATGAGGCGCTTGCTGGCTACTGCCATAACATAGAGGTCTATATTAACGAGGATAATTCAATAACCGTTAGAGATGACGGCCGAGGCATACCTGTGGATATTCACAAGAAAGAGGGCAAATCCGCCCTTGAGGTGGTTATGACAGTGCTCCACGCCGGTGGTAAGTTTGACAAAGGCAGCTACAAGGTGTCCGGCGGTCTGCACGGTGTGGGTGTAAGCTGCGTAAACGCCCTATCCACATATCTGAGAGCAGAGGTAAGACGTGACGGCAAGGTACACATGCAGGAGTACGCCAAGGGCAAGCCTACGTGTCCCGTAACTATTATCGGCGATGCCACCGATACTGGCACACAAGTCACATTCAAGCCAGACAGTTCAATATTCACAGTAACAGAATATAACTATGACACTTTGGCAAACCGCCTACGTGAACTCTCGTTCCTTAACGCAGGCATACGCCTTTCCCTCACTGACAAACGCTTTAAGAATGAGCAGGGAGAGTACAAATCAGAGACCTTCTACTCAGAAAACGGTCTGGAGGAGTTTGTAAGATTCATAGATGAGGCACGTGAGAAACTGCTGCCAGATGTAATTCACATTTGCACAGACAAGTATGACACTCCGGTGGATATAGCCATGACCTATAACACCACCTACAATGAGAACATACACTCGTATGTGAACAATATTAACACTATAGAGGGTGGTACTCACCTTGCAGGTTTCCGCCGCGGTCTTACACGTACCCTGAAAAAGTACGCTGAAGATAACAAGATGCTTGAGAAACTGGAGAAGGCCAAGATAGAGCTGAACGGTGATGACTTCCGTGAGGGTCTTACAGCTGTAATCTCAATTAAGGTTGCAGAGCCTCAGTTTGAGGGCCAGACCAAGACAAAGCTTGGCAATAATGAGGTTATGGGCTCAGTGGATATGGCTGTGAGCGAGGCGCTTTCAAACTACCTTGAGGAGCACCCACGTGAGGCCAAGACCATTGTGGACAAGGTTATACTTGCCGCTACCGCACGCCACGCCGCACGCAAGGCTCGTGAGGTGGTTCAGCGTCAGTCTCCACTTGGAGGCGGTCTGCCAGGCAAGCTTGCTGACTGCTCATCAAAGGATCCATCTGAGTGCGAGCTCTTCCTTGTGGAGGGAGATTCTGCAGGTGGTACAGCCAAGCAGGGCCGTGACCGCCGCACACAGGCCATTCTGCCGCTTAGAGGTAAGATTCTTAATGTGGAGAAGGCCATGCAGCACAAGGCGTTTGAGAGCGAGGAGATTAAGAACATTTACACCGCACTGGGCGTTACAATAGGCACCGCAGATGATTCCAAAGCGCTTAATCTTGAGAAACTCCGCTACGGCAAGGTTATCATTATGACCGATGCTGATGTGGACGGTAGCCACATTGCAACCCTTATCCTCACATTCTTCTTCCGCTATATGAAAGAGCTTATTGAGGGAGGGCACGTATACTTAGCCACCCCTCCGCTATACAAATGCTCTAAGGGCAAGATAGAGGAGTACTGCTGGACAGAGCAGCAGCGCCGCGCATTTATTGACAAGTACAGCGGCGGCAAGGAGGATGCAATCCACGTACAGCGATATAAAGGTTTGGGTGAGATGAGTGACAAGCAGCTGCGTGACACCACCATGAGCAAGGAGGGGCGTATGCTCCGCCAGATTACCATTGAGAACGCTGCCGCGGCTGATCACGTATTTTCAATGCTTATGGGTGATGATGTGGCACCACGCCGTGAGTTCATTGAGGCTAACGCCACATACGCACGTATTGACGCCTAATACAAATCATTATGATGTCGTATATCCTTGCAGTACTTTCAATAATAGTTCCGTTTCTTTACCTTCTACGCTCGTCAGACTGGGCAAAGGCGGATATTTATGAAAGACTGGTTATGATGTCACTTGCCTCATGGGTGGTGGCATCATTCTTTTCCATACACATGGGCATTCAGTTTTTCTGCGGAGTTGGAGTGATGGCTGTGACCTACGCCATAAAAAAAAGGCATTACCACCTAAACAAAACCCTTACGTCGCTTTTAATTCTATACTTTGTATGGAACGCAGTAAGCCTGATATGGGCACCAGACTTTGCGGCAGGAATATCAAGGCTCAGGATATACTTTCTGTTTGTAGTTATTCCGCTGATATTTGGCTGTGTAAAAATAGACGAGCATACAAAAGTCACAGTACTTACAGCCTCCATAAGGACTATGGGCTTCTATCTGGCGGCCACGTTTGTAACTTGGCTGTTGTTCTGTTATTACAATAACACAGACCCTGCAGACTGGCTGGAAGTCACCAAATCCACATTTTCAGGCATTCATCCATACGACATAATTCTATCCTGGTCAAATTACCACCACCCAACCTATACATCAACAGGATTGATGGTTCTTACCATCATTGGTATTTTGACATCGCAGAAAAAAATAACGGCTGACAGGCTATGCCATATAGAGGCAGCTCTATTTGCGCTTGGCACTCTTCTATTTATTCTGCTAACCCAAAGCCGCATAGCACTGCTAATGTGGATAGGATTAGTACCAGTATCCATTATTTACAGAATTAGGGAGCATAAGAAAACGGTTGTAACAGCCTATGTTGCACTGATAATGGCGGCGGTGGCGTTCTGTGTTTCAGAGCAGGATAAACTAGAGAGGTTCTTTGATGATGACATAAGAATCCAGAACTTTAAGACGGCACACTACTGCATAAAGAAGCATCCGCTACTTGGAAGCGGCATTGAGGGCATCAGGTTTGAAATGGACTCTGATGAGATAGCTAAAGAGATAGGTTTTGAGGCCGCAAATAAAGATTTAGGCAACCCTCACAACCAGTTTGTGGGAGACTTGATGATGACGGGGGTTGTAGGGCTGACGTTATGCGTAGCCATATATCTGTATGTTATTTTCTTAGGAATAAGAGAGAGGAACTTCCCCCTGCTGATGTTTATGGCCACGTTCCTAATGCTATCTAACATTGAGATGCCGTTCTACCTGCACAAGGGAGTGATTATATTCCTGATGTTCACGCTTATACTCCTATCAGACGGCGATACAGAGCAAATAACGCCTGAAGATTCTTCTCATACGTGAAGGACTTCCCGTAACGCTCAATAATCTCAGAAAGGGACGGATTTGTTATATACTCTTCAAGTCCTTTCTTTACAACCTCCACCATATAGTCAGGCTCAAAATCAGTCCAGAACCAGGCCTTGTCTGAGCCTATCTCCTTAAGTGATGTCTTGTCAGAGCAGAACACAGGCTTGCCGAACTGCATAGCCTCAATCACAGGAAGGCCGAATCCTTCAAAAAGAGATGGGAAGAAGAAGGCGGTACAGTTCTTATAAAGCCATACCTTCTCCTCTGTGCTGACTTTACCCAGCAGTGTTACATTCTTGATGGTCTCCTTATCCAGACGCTGTCTGATGTATTCAGGATACTCTGATGTAAGAGCACCTGCTATGTAAAGTTCATATTCAGGGAACTTTTTCATAACATCAAGTAGGACATGGAAATTCTTCTTTTTTCTAACCTCTCCTATGGTGAAAAAGAACGGCTTTCCACCTTTAACAGCGGCAGGAGACACCGCTTCCTTGCCTGTCAGGCTCTCCACCCCGTCATAAACAACCTCCATGGGCTTTTCCTTGGCGTAGGAGGCGAATCTGAGTATCTCCGACTTAGTAAACTCAGATATGCATATAATGCTGTCAGAACGCAGCAGAAGAGATTTTATACGCCTACGGGCACGTTCAAGCCTGCTGCCACTCTCTTCATACTCATAGTTCAAATCATGTACGGTTATAACATACTTTGTATCTTTGCTGTAAGGCAGAAAACGCGGCATCTGGTCTGTGGAGTGCCAAACGTCATACTTGGGGAATAGTACGGGGAACCATCTTCTCAGCAAGCCTCCTGTCTGGTATTTCACTTTGTCACCAAACGCCCCCTTGTACTTTGCAGGCACAAGCAGTGTCACCTCGATGTTATCATCGGGGGTGTAACTGTCTCTGAACCAACGGGCGTAGTTCCAGGCTATCTGTCCTAAACCGCAGTAGGGGTATTTTAGTATATGAAGGTCAATCAATACTCTCTTTTTCATAAAAACTCCTTTATCTTCAAAAGCACATTCTGACAAGGTATGTCCATACATGCCATATCACCCCTGTAACACGACTCCGCTCCGCACTCAGAGCACGGACGGCACGGCAAATCAAGCTGCACGGCGTTGCTTAAAGGCTGTCCCCAGGCATAGAAGCCCACATACGGGTGTGACGGCCCCCAGACAGATACAACTGGTGTGCCCACAAGGGAGCATAGATGCATATTTGCAGAGTCCATTGAGAGCATTACATTTAGTTTCTTCATCACTCCCAACTCCTCAACCATAGAGAAGCGCCCCACCATAGACTCAACATTGCTGAACTCGGCAGCCCATGATTCCAGTATCTTTTTCTCATTCGCTCCGCCTCCAAACAAAAGAACCTTGACCTGTGGCAGACCGCTTAGCATCTCCACTACACGCTTTGTACGCTCAAGTGAATAGACCTTTCTTTCATGAGCAGAGAAAGGCGCCACTCCAACATACTTGAGGCTGCTGTCAAAATCAAATGTTTTGGGGGCAGGTACATCAAAAGGCTTAAACTCATACTTAACATCATATCCGAGACTTCTAAACACATCAGCGTAACGGGCGTAATAGGGCTTAAGCGGGGACATATCTTTATTTTCCCTGCGTAGAAGCTTCTCGCTGTCACGTTTCACCTTCTCCCTGCATCTTACAACAGCACCCCCTGCAATCAGTCTGGCATCAAGTATCCAGGCTCTGAGAATATTGCTTATATCAGCCACTTTAGTAATACCAAGAGGCTTTAGATTGGAGTTGTAGAACTTGTTCAGGCCCCAGAAACCGTCACTTACACCAAGGTCTATAGGTATAATGGTGAGATTTGGCGGTGTATCCACAAAGATAGGCGTAAACTGCTTTTTTGTAAGCAGATAGAACTTATGCTGCGGGTAGTTTAACGCCACATTATAGACTACTGGTATTGAAATGGCCACATCTCCGAGCGGTCCGAATCTGATGATAAGAACTTTATCCATTACTTCTGTTTGTAAAGAACAGGGTTAGTATCCACATCATTGTACATCTTCATCTGCTTGTAGGTCTTCATATATTTTCTACCGGATTCAATGTCAACAAGCAGGGTTGATATGGCCTCTGAAAGGTCTGTCTCCTGCTCCAGCAGTGTATTAAGCTTCTTGGTGCAGTTTGCCTTATGCTCCTCTGTGCAGTCTGTACGTAAGGTCTCTGCACGCATATGGTATATCTTTAGCTGGAGTATTGACAGACGGTCTATAGCCCACGCAGGGCTCTCTGTATTTATTGTTGCGTCAGGAAGAACTGCAACTTTGCTGTATTTCTCAAGAAAATAGCTGTCTATTCTCTCTACAAGGTCTGTTCTGTCCTGGTTTGACTTGTCTATACGACGCTTAATGGCCAGAGCCTCCACAGGGTCAATCTGAGGGTCTCTTATTATATCTTCCAGATGCCACTGAACGGTGTCAATCCACGCCTTAAGGTAGAGAACTGCCTCTATTGAACCCTTCTGATACGGATTTACAAACTCAGCATCCACATTGTCCTGAATGTGGTAGCGGTCAATAGCCTCTCTGAAAATTAATAACGCCTTGTCAATAAATTTAGTTTCCATTATAGTATGTTTTTAAATCTGTCAGGTATTCTAATCAGTAGCTTCCAATGGCCCATGGACGGCTTGTTAAGGGCGTATATGGGTCTGAGGAGGGTCTGAATCTTACGGGCGAGCGGCAGATAGCGGTCTCCGCTTCTAATGTCAGCCTTGGTGTCACTGACCATGTATATGGTCTTGGCTCTGCGAGCTATATGTTTGCCCCAACCTGCCCCCATGCGGTCCTTGTCCTTAAAGCGGTCTTCTATCATCTTCATGTCAAAACTGCCGAAATGGAACAGGTAGAGGTTCTCATCTATACTGAAATTATGCCCTTTAACCCTATGGAATCCCGCGCCCCAACGGCACGGTTTGTTCACTATTACAGGTTTTGTGTAACGGGAGCATACGTAGGCGTATGAGCGCTGCTGCAAAAACGGCTTGCTCCAGTCTATGGTCTGCTCCTCTGTTAGATGCTGCCCCACATCTACGCCAAGCGCACTCTTGCAGGTGTCAAACTCAAGTGATGAAACATAGTCACTCAGTTTCATCCCTGTCTTAGGGTCAAGCACAAGAAACTCATCCGCATCACAGCCTATAACAACGTCATACCCGCTTTTCATAAGCTCAGCAGCACGCTCAGAGAGGAATCCAAGCCTGCCCTTCTCAGCCTGCACCACCTGTCCGCCTATCTTTGGGACTTTGGTCACATTTGAACTGCCTGCCCCGCTGGGAATTTCCTGATCCACGCCGTCAAGGTATATGTAGAGGTTCTCCTCTCCAAACTCCTGTCCGTAGTAGTTCACCCACTTGTTGAGGAAATCCTCATCATTACGGGCCATGGTTATCACTGCAATCTTTTTAACTTTATTCACTACGTTCATCAACACGTCAACTTTTAATTTTCAACTATACCATATTTTCGAACCTTTCAGGAATCCTCACTACCACTTCCTGCCCAAACATGGCCGGACGGTTCCAATGATACGGCGCGCGGAAAAAACGCTGAATCCATCGGGCAAAAGGGAGGAATTTTTCTCCGTTTTTCGGCTCCTTAACCTCGCTTACCCTGTCTATTGTATGCCTGCGGAACTTAAGGTGTTTCTCCCATCCCATATTCTGCAGGTCACGGCTTTTCAACTTATTCTCCAAGAACTTCAAATCAAAACATCCAAAGTGGAAAAGGTAAAGATTTGAGTCAATATGATAGTTCACACCCTTGATTCTATGAAATCCCACGCCCCAGCGTACAGGCTTTGTAATGACAACTGGCTTGGTGTAGTCAGGCTCCACCACTGCATAGTGACGCTGCTCCAGAAATCCTCCGCTGTAGTCAAATTCAGGCTCTTCACCCAGCCTCTGACCCACGTCAAGTCCAAGCCCAGAAACTGTGGTGCCAATCTTTATCTCTGAAAGATACTCTCCAATCTTCTTGTTTAGTCCAGGCTCCACTACAAGATACTCATCGGCGTCACAACCTATAACAATATCATACTCTTTAAGATGCTCCGCCGCACGGTCTGAAAGAAACACAAGCCTGCCTGGCTCCGCCTGTCCTATAGGGCCTGGAATCTTAGGGCAGGGGATTATATGCACCTTCCCCGATGCGTCCTTTGGCACATCTGAGTCAAGCCCGTCAAGGTATATGTAGATATGCTCGTAGCCTATCTGCTCACCGTAATACTTTATCCAACGTTCTAAGAAGAAGTTGTCATTACGGGCCATTGTTATCACAGCAATTTTCTTCATATTACGCCTTTGAACCTCTCAGGAATCCTTACTATCATCTTCCAGTAGTACATATATGGTCTTGTCCACATAAACGGGTGTCTTATCACTCTCTGTAGCACCCTGGCAAGCTTTATATAGTTCTCGTTTGTATGTATTTTGTTCCGGGTAAGAAGATTTATAGTTCTGAAACGCTGGTTCAGATGCTTGCTCCAACCCTCGCTGCACTTCTCCGCATCGGTGGTCTTAGCCATTAGCATATTATAATCAACAGAGCCAAAATGAAACAGGTACAAGTTACTGTCTATATGATAGTTGCAGCCCTTTACTCTATGAAATCCAGCCCCCCACTCCTTGGCTGACGCCTTAATCACAGGTTTGGTATATTGGGAGTCAAGCAGCGCATATCTACGCTGACTCAAAAACGGCTGGCTCCCATCAAGGGCGCTCTCCTCATCCATCTTCTGCCCCACGTCCATACCAAGCCCCGATATGCATATTTTGCATTTAATTGAGCTGAGGTACTCCTTTAATCCTTTTCCCGCTGCCGGATCAACCACTAAGAACTCATCTGCGTCACAGCCTATTACAAGGTCATAACTCCCGAGAAGCTGCTCCGTCCTGTGGTTAATGAGCGCTATACGGGTACGGTCTCCCTTTGTCATCTCCTCAGCCTTACGCTCCATAATCTCAATATTCACACCATCAGGACAGGCTGGAGGTGTCTGGTCCCTACCGTCAAGCATGACATAGAGATTCTCGTAACCTAAGTTTTGCCCGTAATATGCAATCCAACGCTCAAGAAAGAAGTTGTCATTGCGGGCCATGGTTATTGCTGCAATACGTTTCATAGTCACAATCAACTTATTTTTTGCGCATCCTGCAATTTCTTATATACTCCGCCCCTTGCAATAAGATCCTTATGTGTGCCACGCTCCACAATGCGTCCGCCTTCAAGTACACATATAGAATCAGCATTGACAACTGTAGAGAGTCTGTGTGCAATGACAATAGTTGTACGGTTCTTCATTAAACCGTCAAGCGCATCCTGAACAAGGCGCTCGCTCTCTGTATCAAGCGCTGAGGTAGCCTCGTCGAGGATTAAAATAGGCGGATTCTTAAGTATTGCGCGGGCGATGCTTATTCTTTGACGCTGTCCGCCGGAGAGTTTGCATCCACGGTCTCCTATGTTACTGTAGTAACCCTCGGGCATTGCAGAGATAAAATCATGGGCGTTTGCAATCTTGGCAGCGGCTATAACATCCGCCTCTGTGGCATTCTCAACTCCAAAAGCTATGTTGTTGAACACAGTATCATTAAAGAGTATGGCCTCCTGGTTCACATTGCCCATAAATGAGCGCAGATTGTGACGCTCAAAATCTTTAACATTAATGCCGTCAATATAAATTCCACCCTCCTGAACATCCCAGAATCTTGGCAGAAGGTCAACAAGCGTTGATTTTCCACTTCCTGAGGCTCCCACTATAGCCACTGTCTGACCCTTCTCTATTGTTAGGTCTATGTTCTTCAAAACCCACTCATCGGCGTATTTGAAGCTCACATTGCGGTACTCAATCTTATCTGTGAAATCTTGAATCACTTGTGGGTTTTCAGGACACGTCAGCGGGTTTTCAGCAAGCATAATCTTATCTATACGTTCCAGAGAGGCAAGCCCTTTGCGTATGTTATAGCTTGCACGTGACAACTCCTTTATAGGGTTGATTATGCTATAGAATATCAACAGAAAATAGATGAACGTAGCTGCATCAAGAGGACTGTCATTTCTCAGAATCAGATATCCGCCGTAGCAAACCACCATAGATATGATGGCGGAGCCCATAAACTCACTCATTGGATGTGCCAGGTACTGACGGCGCACCACACCGAGTATGGCGTTTCGCAGACGCTCTGTCTGTTTGTGAAAACGCTCGCCTATCCTGCCCTCGGCGTTAAAAGCCTTGATAATTCTCAGACCGCCAAGCATCTCCTCGAGCTGTGATGTGAGGGTACCCTGCTCCTGTCCCACCTCCGTAGACTCTCTTTTCAGGTTCTTGCCTATCTTGCCCATTACAAAACCCACAACAGGCAGCATTATAAGCGCAAACAGACTAAGCTGCCAGCTTACAGATATTAGAACCACAAGATACACTACAATTGCTATAGGGTTCTTTACCAACATCTCCAGTGAACCCATTATTGAGGTCTCCACATCAAGTACGTCAACGCTAAGCCTTGACATAATGTCACCCTTGCGCTCCTCTGTAAAGAATCCAAGCGGAAGGTCAAGCACCTTGTCAAGTATGGAGTTTCTAAGATCCCGCACAACCCCTGTCTGCATAAATGCCATACAGAGTGTGCTTACATAGTAAGTGAGAACCTTGAGCATTGTGAGGAAAATAAACAGCACAGACAGTGCTATAAGTGTCTGCATCTGTCCGTTCTGCTCCACATAAAGTGTCACATAGTAGAACATCACGGATTTAAGGTAGTCAAAAACGTGCCCCGCCTCATATACAGGAGCTTCATGCAAAGGTGAACTTATCCCAAACAGAAGCTCAAGAATGGGCACTATCATTGCAAAAGAGAATAGGCTTAGTATGGTTGAAATAAGGCTGAACACCAGCACTCCAACCACAGAGCGCATATAGTTAGGAATAAATCTTAGAAAAAGTGAAATGAAACGCTTCATCCTAATATATGATTAAACAACTAACTTTACTTTACCAGGAACCTCTTGCGCCGCCACCTCCGGTGCTACCACCTCCATAGCTTCTTCCGCCGCCTCCGCCGCTACTACTGCCACCACCTCTGAGTAAGGCAGACAATACTACATCAAGCAAAAAAGCGTAGTATGCAGACCTATAGCGCTTAGGCAGGAACAGAGGTAATATAAATATGATTCCTAATATTACTAATACAACAACCAAATCCACCTCATCCTCATCCGATGCTACATCTTCTGCGGTAAACTCACCATCCATTATACGAAAAATGGTAATCAAAGCATCTTCCAATCCCTGATAGTAGTCACCATCCTTGAATTTAGGGGCTATCTTCTTATTTATAATTGAGATACACGCTGCGTCTGTAAGAGCACCCTCAACACCGTAACCTGTACGTATAACCACATCATGGCTGCTCATGACACAGAGAATAAGAACACCTCCGTCTGTTTTTTTGCTGCCTATGCCCCACGCCGTAAAAAGTCCTGTGGCATAGTCATCAATATCAGTGTCAACACTTAGCGAATCCATTATAACTGTGGCTATCTGCACATATACAGAATCTTCTATCTGTTCTGAAAGATTCTCCAACGCACGCCTGTCTGAGGCTGATAAAACACCCGCATAATCATGCACAAAAAGGTACTCTCCGTCATTTGGTGACGGATAACTCTCTGCCGCCACTAAGCAAAGCGTGGCAAGCAGAGAGATTAATGTTAATATAAAGCGTTTTGGTAACAAACTAGAACTCCACCTTCGGTGCACTCTTAGCTCCCTCCTCAGCCTCAAAGTAAGCTTTGGTCTTGAAGCCGAATATACCAGCTATAATGTTGTTAGGGAACTTACGGATAGTTACGTTGTACTCCTTGGCAACTTCATTGAAACGCTTACGTTCTGTGGCAATGCG
The DNA here is from genome assembly GCA_900316995.1 of uncultured Bacteroidales bacterium. Classification (GTDB taxonomy): domain Bacteria; phylum Bacteroidota; class Bacteroidia; order Bacteroidales; family Paludibacteraceae; genus Enterocola. The sequence goes on from ONEZ01000017.1 coordinate 26,005, forward strand.
GTTCTCTGTGCCTTCCAACTGTGATTGAAGCTGGAGGAAGTTCTCATTTGCCTTCAAATCAGGATATGCCTCTGCTACAGCCATCAAACGACCCAATGCCTGAGAGAGTTCGCCCTGTGCCTTCTGGTACTGTGCAAGAGACTCTGCATCATTAACATCAACTTGAATAGATGTTGCCTTTGCACGTGCGTTAATTACGCCCTCAAGAGTGTTCTCCTCATGTTTTGCGTAACCTTTAACTGTGTTTACAAGGTTAGGAATGAGGTCAGCTCTACGCTGATACTGGTTCTCTACTTGAGACCATGCTGTGTTTACGGTCTCCTCCTGGTTCACCATTCCGTTGTAACCGCTTATAGCCCAAAGAACTATAACTGCTACAACGCCGATAATAATCCACGTACTTTTTTTCATAAAAAATTTATATTAAGTTATTAATTAAAGTGCAATCATCAAGAAATTTTTTATGAAAAAATTCCTTAACAATGGGCTTCGCCCTTTTCGCTTCGCGGCGGTCAGAAGACCGCTTTCGCCTAACGGCTCAGTTAATTTTCAACTATCAACTGTCAACTGTCAACTATCAACTGCCTTAAGTATCACCCCAATATTCTTCTTCCCGTCAACTTTGGTGACCAGCGGAGCAGGAAACCGCACATGGCGTATGTATTTGGTCTCTTCCACAAGCTCTCCCTTCTCCAGATAACTGAAGTCACAGAACCCATTACTCTCGCTGTCAACTGTAAAATACACACTCCCACACGATGTCAGGTTCTGAAAAAAGTGGGTGCCCTGGCTTGGGTCAATATGATATGATGTCTCACCAGCCTCCACTATCACGTGCGCACCTGCTATATTTGGCCATTTCACGGGTATCCCAAGCCATGTGTCACTACTGCCCCAACGTCCGGGACCAATTAGCATATACGGGACTCCGGCACTTGAAAGTTTACGGTTATACTCGTCAATATCGTATGCTATGAGCTGATTGTTTGACGGAGAGAACATACCCTCCTTAACATACACCACGTCACATACATCGCCTAAAATACCATTGCCAAGCACATTAGAACTTGTAATGAACGCATCGCTGCGGTCAACCTTTGTCAAATCCTCATCAATAGACTTGTTTGAATCTACTATAGGACGTATCTGCAAGAGATAGAAGTGGTTATCCTCATTCTTCTCATAGTCCAGATTTACAGCGAACTCAATCTCAACAGGCCGTCCCATCTCTCGTTCACCTACCATTAGCGCCTTCTCAAGGATTTTGGCAAGCGGAAACACCTCATGCTCCAGAATATTTGCAAAGGTAATCACTTTTCTGCCTCCTTCATACAATCCGTCCCTAATTATTTGATCGTATGGATCAAATGTAGAGGCAATGTATTTAAGAGTACCGTCTGCCTCAGCCTCCCTGACATTTAGCTTTAACAAATTAAAACCGTCATCAACCTTTGGTGTAAAGCCCACTCCATTAAGTTCAAGAGCGTTAAAATAGGTTTGGGTCTGCTGCAAGGCAAACTCCAATGTACTTGTTTGTAAAATGTTTTTACTGTGTTTAGGGGAGAAACGTAAAGTCTGTCCTCCATCCACTATATATTTTCCAAGACCAAGCGCCACATTTACAACACCATCCTCACTCTTCTCCTCTCCTATAGGGTAGAAATTAAGCGACCGTGCAACTCCAGAGAAAGACGGGTAATACCTGTTACCATGCTGCTGGCCGCACACCTCCTGCAAAACCACAGCCATCTTCTCACGGCTGATGACATTTTTTGTGGCGGTCATATATGATTTACTTGCCTGATAATAGACAGAAGCATACACTGCCTTAATAGCCTCAGCCACCATGGTTATGGTAGCAGTGCGACTATCCTTTATTGTAGGAACCATGTATGTGGAATACACTCCTGCAAATGGCTGATAATGAGCATCTTCAAGCAAACTTGAAGAACGTACGGCAATAGGTCTGCCATCCTCCACCGCCCCAAGGAACGCATAAAGGTCTCCAATAACACGTTTTGGCAACTGGGCGCTAAGGAAGTGAGAAAGAATCTCATCGTCAGAAAGTGTGTCATCAAGAGCAACGCTGTACAGACTGTTCATCTCCATAAACTCATCAAATATGTCAGTACAAACCACAACGGTCTTAGGCACAATAATTTGCGTGGTCTCAAACTCAAGCAGTTCTATATTACGTTTTGACAATAGATCAAGAAACGCCAAACCTCTGCCCTTGCCTCCCATAGAACCCTCTCCTATACGGGCAAAGTTTGAATATATGTCATAACGGTCACTCATAAACACAGCAACCACACCCTTGTTCTTTATCTTTCTGTATGACACAATGGCGTCAAATATCATCTGGCGATGCTCATCCACCTCCTTTATTGAGCCAATCTTCTCCTTTCTGATAAACTCAGCCAATGGGAACATAGCTCTGGAGTATAGCCAGCGTGACAGATGGTTATGAGACAGGTGATAATACAACGATGCAGACGGAATAGTAAATATCTGGTTCTGCAAGTCCTTTAAGTTACGCACCGTGGCCACAACATTTTTTGTGGAAGGGTCTATGAACTTAAAGTCTCCAAAACCAAAACTCTCTGTCACGGCCTCCTTTAGCTCCAAATGGAATGTCTCTGAACTCTTGTCAAGAAAACTTACGTGTAGCAGATCCGCCACAGCAGCGTTCTTCAACTCAGTGGAGTCCATAATGATGGGAAGGAAAGAATCCTTTGAGCGTATATATGAGCACAAATCTATACCAGCACGCTCATTAAGCTCCCCATCCTTAGGGAACCTCACATCTGTAACCACGCCTAATATGTTTTTAGCGTACTTGTTATATGTCTCTATGGCCTCCTCGTAGTTACGGGCAAGCAGAATCTTTGGACGTCCGCGCATACGTAGCATCTGTTCATGGTCATTAAGCGCCTCTGTCATAAAAGAGCGGGACTGCACAAACACATGCTTGTATAGATATGGGAGAATTGTAGAGTAGAACTGCGGAGAATCCTCCACAAAAAGAATTGCCTGCACTCCCACCGATGCAATGTCTTCATCAACATTCATCTTATCCTCAACAAGTTTTACAATAGCAAGCAGCAAATCTGTCTCCCCAAGCCAGGAGAACACATAGTCAATACCGGAGAAATCCTTACCCTCAAACACACGGCGGAACACATCTCTCTGAAACGGCGTAAGCAGCACAATGGGCACATGGCTGTTCTGTACCTTACACTCCTTAGCCCACTCAAACATATCACTGCTCTCCCCCGTAGGCATAACTATGATAAGCTCAAAATTACGGGTCTCAAAATATTCACGAGCCTCATCTATTGTAGATGCAAGGGTGAAACGCGGCGCATACCTTAGATTGAGAGCCGTATATTCATTAAAGATCTGCTCATCAATACGTCCGTCCTCCTCCAGCATAAATGCATCATACTTGCTTGCCACAAGCAAGATATTGTAGATACGGCTCTTCATAAGTGATGCAAAAGAGGTATCCTTAAAATAAAGTTTCTTTATACTGTTTTCCTGACCCATAATCCCCACAAATATACAAAAAAATTTAACAATGCACGAAAAAAGCAGACCATTCTGGTCTGCTTTGTATAATTAAGTAATATATTTTTATTACTAAGCCGTGCTTAACGATAGAAGTAGAAATCGCAACGACGGTTCTTCAAATCAGCTCTTGGAGGATTTTCCATCTTACCTTTTCCTGTAAGAGAAATCCTTGAAGCATCAATACCGTATTTGTTTACAAGTTCATTCTTAACCACTTCAACACGACGGTTGCTAAGTTTAAGGTTGTAGTCAGACTTGCCAGGGAAGTCACAGTAACCACGAAGCTCTACCTTATAATCAGGATTGTCTTTCAACTTCTGTGCCGCCTTCTCTATATTTGCCTTAGCCTCGCCAGTCAAGTTATATTTATCAAAGCCAAAGTAAACTGACATGTCATAGTCAATACCTGCGCCCATCTTATCAAGAGTCTCCTTGATCTGTTTAACCTCATCACAGCATCCACCATTGTGCTGTGGAATGCTCTCGCCCCAGTAGTTTACAAATGAACCCTTTGGAGTGTTTGGCTCACGGTCACGGAAATCTGGAACACCGTCACCATCCTCATCTGGCTCAGTAGAGTGCTGTTTCTCAAGTTCCTCTATACGTGGAAGAATATTATTAGCAACTGTATCCTCCAGAGCCTTTACACGCTTCTCAAGGCTGTCAACCTTGCCGTACAATTCATCATTACCCTCACCAGTGCGCTGTTTGCGGTATGTGAACATAGAGATGTTACGCATGTGACCGCCCTCTTTGCTCTTAACCTGTGGGAACTTGACACGCAAACTTAAAGTGGCGTAAAACTCACCGTCATTCATAGTACCACAAGTGTAATCCTCATTCTCAAAGTTATCCTTTGCATGGAAACGGTAGTAACCGCTCAAGCCCACAGCAAGGTATTTATTAATATTATATTCCACCTGAGTACCTACAGGGAATGACATACAACGAGCGCTGTTAAGAGTTCTTGCACGGCTGTCATCAGTATCCTCCTGTGGACGGTTCTTGACATCGTAGAAAGTAAATCCAAGACCTCCGTTGATGTACCATGCCCAACGCCATGATTTACGATATTGGCCAAAAAGGTTTAAAACATTAATAGAACCCATTGCAGACAAAGTGTACATATTGCCTCTGAAATAGTTACCTTGAGAGCCCTCTACATTGTGCTTGTTAGTATAGCCCTGATATGGCATATACTGGAAGTTCAATATCACACCCCATGCAGGATTAAAACTATACTCCACATCAAGACCTACAGTCCACATTATGTGAGAACTTGACAGCAACTGGTTATAACGCTGAAAAGCGTCACCGTCAAACTGTGAAAGACCGCCATTAATAGCAATTGACCAATGTGCGTAATCCTTTATCGGGTGTAAAGTGCCGTCGCTCTCCACGGCAAAAGCAGATAACGCAAAAAAAGCTGCAATAACCGCAGTAAAAAATCTTTTCATATTATATTGATACTTAATTATCTTTAAGGTAAAACACTCATTCAACTGACAAAATTAGGCATTTTTTTTTATACTGCATACATTTTAACATATAAAATTTAAATTTTACCCCTATTTTGTTCTTTCACCAAAGAGAGTGGCTGCTGTGGCATCGTTGATTTTAACGGTAATATAGTCGCCGGTTTTCTCATCGTTGCGATTAAAAAGAACCACTTTGTTCTGCGATGTGCGGCCGAACATCTGCTGTGCTGAACGTTTGGAACGCCCCTCAACAAGCACTTCAAACTCCTTGCCTATGTCACGTTTGTTACTTGCAAGTGAAAGCTCCAACTGCAAATCAATAGCCTCCTGCAAGCGGCGCAGTTTCACATCCTCAGGCACATTGTCTGGCAGATTACGGCTGGCAAAAGTTCCCTCACGCTCAGAGTACTTGAACATAAAGGCGTTATCAAACCCAACTTCACGCATAAGGCTGAGCGTCATCTGATGGTCCTCCTCTGTCTCACTATGAAAGCCAGTGAACATATCGGTGGTTATGCCGCAATCAGGGATAATACGGCGTATCATGGCAATCTTGTCAAGATACCACTCACGGGTGTACTTGCGGTTCATAAGCTGCAAGATACGGCTGCTTCCGCTCTGAACAGGCAGATGTATATGCTTGCATAAATTATGATGTCTGGCAATAACCTTAACAGTATCCTCACTCATATCCTTTGGGTGTGATGTGGTGAAGCGAATCCTCATGTCAGGCACCTCTGTGGCCAGCTTGTCAAGAAGCATGGCAAATGTAAGCCCATCGTAATTATAGGAGTTTACATTCTGTCCAAGTAGTGTAACCTCCTTATATCCACGTTTTTGTAAATCCACAACCTCACTCAGTATGCTCTCGTACTCTCTGCTGCGCTCTCTGCCTCTGGTATAGGGCACTATGCAGTAGGTGCAGAAATTATTGCATCCACGCATAATGGAAACAAAACCCGATATGGCGTTTCCTCCTATGCGTTTAGGCAGCACATCTTTATAAGTCTCCGTGGTGGAGGGCTCCACATTTATGGCTTTATGCCCCGATGCAGCCTGCGCCACAAGGTTAGGAAGGTCAAGATATGAGTCTGGGCCCACCACCAGATCCACCACCTTCTCTTTAAGAAGCTCATCCTTGATGCGCTCCGCCATACAGCCCAGCACACCCACTACAAGCCCCTTCTTCCTTTTCTTCAATGATGAGAAATACTCCAGACGTGACATAGCCTTCTTCTCTGCATGGTCACGTATGCTGCAGGTGTTGATAAAGATGGCATCGGCGTCAGAAATATTTTCTGTAAGATCATAGTCAGCGGTCTGCATAATGGCTGCAACCACCTCGCTGTCAGCAAAATTCATCTGACATCCGTATGTTTCAATAAATAATTTCATTATTGCTCTTAAAAATTGTAATTTTGCGCAAAATTAGTAAAAGTTATGAGAACATACAAAACAGCCAAAGATTTAGGCGATTTGAACAAGGCTCTTGCAGAGGCTTTTGAAGTTAAGGCCAACCCTTACAAGTGGGACACAATGGGTAAGAACAAAACTCTTCTTATGGTATTTTTCAACTCAAGTCTGCGCACTCGTCTCAGCACACAGAAGGCGGGAATGAACCTTGGAATGAACACAATAGTGCTCGATGTTAACGCAGGAGCGTGGAAACTTGAAACTGAGCGTGGTGTAATTATGGATGGCGACAAGCCCGAGCACCTGCTTGAGGCCATTCCTGTAATGGGAAGTTACTGTGACATTATAGGTGTACGCTCTTTTGCACGATTTGAGAACAAGGAGTTTGACTATAATGAGGTGATTCTTGAGCAGTTCATAAAGTATTCTGGCAAGCCAGTGTTCAGTATGGAGTCTGCCACCTGTCACCCTCTGCAGGCCTTTGCAGACCTTATTACTATAGAGGAGTATAAAGAGAAAAAACGTCCTAAAGTGGTGCTTACATGGGCTCCCCATCCAAGAGCTCTTCCTCAGGCTGTTCCAAACTCATTTGCTGACTTTATGAACGAGGCTGATGTTGATTTTGTTATAACACACCCTCACGGTTATGAACTCTGCCCTGACTTTGTGCGTGGAGCCAAGGTTGAATATGACCAGCGCAAAGCCTTTGAAGGTGCTGACTTTATCTACGCCAAGAACTGGTCTGCCTACAATGATGACGTATATGGTCAGATTCTGAGCAAGGATATGAGCTGGACTGTAGATACAGAAAAAATGGCGCTGACAAACAATGCCTTCTTCATGCACTGCCTGCCTGTGCGCCGTAATATGATTGTCACTGACGATGTTATTGAGAGCCCTCGCAGCATTGTCATTCCAGAGGCCGCCAACCGTGTGGTTTCAGCGCAGACTGTAATAAAGCGTATGCTGGAGGCGCTATAATAAAAAAGGCTGGCAGCTTGCCAGCCTTTTTTTATAGTTTAATCTCCGCTCTTATCTTAGCAGCAATCTCCTCAAACTCTTCCGGGGTGAGTTTTAGTTTGGGGTTGGAGAAGAGCATATCCTTCTCACTCTGCATAGGGATAAGGTGTATGTGGGCGTGAGGAACTTCAAGTCCGAGCACTGCCTGACCCACCTTAATGCATGGGAAGGCGCGCTTGATGGCACCTGCAATTATCTTGGCGAATATCTGCATTCCTGCAAGGTCCTCATCGCTGAGGTCAAAGATGTAATCAACCTCCTGCTTAGGAATTACAAGGGTGTGACCCTTTACAAGCGGATTGATATCGAGAAATGCAAAAAACTTATCGGTCTCTGCTATTTTGTAGCATGGTATCTCACCTGCCACAATTTTTGAAAAGATAGTCATCTTATTGTCCTCCAGATTTTAGAATCCAACTTCCACTATCTCAAACTCTATTGTTCCTGACGGAGCGGCAACCTGCACCTTGTCACCTTTCTTCTTGCCTATAAGAGCCTTGGCAATAGGGGTGCCCACGCTCATCTTGCCCTCACGAAGGTTTGCCTCAGCCTCTGAAACCAATGTATAGGTCATCTGCTGGCCGTTCTTTGTGTTCTTGATTGTAACCTTGCTAAGAATCTGAACCTCGCCTGATTTAAGGTGGCTCTCATCTATGATGCGCACATTTGCAACTGTAGATTTGAGCTGTGAAATCTTCATTTCAAGCAGGCCCTGAGCCTCACGGGCTGCATCATACTCCGCGTTCTCTGAAAGATCACCCTTATCACGCGCTTCTGCAATCTGACGTGAAATCTTAGGACGCTCTACACTCTCAAGATGAGCAATCTCATCCATTAGTTTTTTATAACCCTCCTGGGTCATGTAAGTTATTTCTGCCATATCTTTTAATTTTTAGTTATTTTCAAAAACGATAAAAAAGATAGAACCCCTTGTTAAGGGATTCTACAAACACTCCGTGTATTTCTCTTACGAGTGCAAAGGTAATAAAAATAATTGACAGTTGACAGTTGACAGTTGACAATTATTTGAAAAATACGGAACTAGAACCTGAATGTGGCTCCTATCATTCCGTTTATTCCCATTGAGGTGTAACCGTAGTAGCTGTCCGCCTTTACGTTTGCAAGGTTCTTGCCGTTTGCAAATATCTCTAAGAAATCAAGCACCTGATAAGAGAAATAGATATTGAGGTCATGCACGTTCTTCATTTTTACAGCCTGACCGTCTATCAGAGCGTAACGTCCGCCAAGGAAATTATAGCTCAGGCCTATGCGCCATTTCTTTTTTATGGTATAATTTGCATCAAAGTTCACCTCCCACGACGGTCTCTGCCAGGCATACTCCAAATCTTTAAGCCCCCAGAAGTTATACTTGCCTTTAACACTCATCTTAAGGTCCTTTACGTAGGTGAAGTAGAGCCCCAGCTCTGCTGAAACCTTATTGGTAAGGCCGTCATACACCACATCAAATGTGTTTATGTATTTATTGTTGATTGTGGAATTTACAAAGTAGTACTGGTCAAGTATAAGGGTGTATCTGCCTCCTGCCTCAAACAGAAGTCCCTTCATAATGTTTACCTTAAGACCTAAATTAACATCGAGCGGACAGTATGTAGGCTCAAGCTCCACATCGTTAGCTATATACTTGTTCTCTTTGAAAACATCATAATACATATTCTCACTAAAGTAGCCGCCGATGCCGGCATTCAGGTAAAGTAGCTCCGGCACCAGCCCAAATGAGCCTTCCAAATCAGCACTACCTGTAATTGGGCGTCTGGTACCCTTCTCACAGTGAATAAACATTTTACCGCCTATCTTAAAACTCCAGTCATTACCTCTCATCTTATAGAATGGGGCAAGGGTTATAAGAGCTCCCGCCTCTCTCTCTATTTCTGGTCTTTCACCTGGTTTCTCTGCTGGTCTCTCACGCTTTTTTATATCCACATCAATCTCAATTTCCGCACCAAGCTCACCTTCTCCTACTTCACCGCCTATCTCAGCCTCAGCAAAGATATTATGCTGGGCTATGCCAAAATTACGCCCGAAATAGTGGTAGCCACCGCCAAAGTCGTATGAAAAGGTTGAATATGGGTTTGTGGATTTAAGCCCTATGTTGAACCCCACTGTGGTATATACGCCAGTGGTGTCCTTCATAATATTTTCTGGTTTGGGCACCTTACTAAGACCATAGTAGTCAAAACCATTATATGAGACATCCACTCCACTGTAAAGACGACTCGATGTAAACTGACTCTCAAAGTTCATGTTAAGGCGTGTGTTGTGGTTTGCCGCCCTGGGCGATGTGCCGTCGGCCAAATCATTATGCGCCCAGTTTGAGAGGTGTTTCAGATTGATGTCAAGCAGATACTTGTTGCTGTGAAGGAGCGGATAGTAAAACTCCCCTAACGCCTGCCAGTAGAACCCAAGGCCCACTTTTGCCACTCCGTTCTTAGCATCGGCGGTGCGTTTCTCAGTATATTTGTCTGCCTTGGCTTCCTCATTTGAGCAGGAGACATCCTCTGCGGCACTCCATGTGGAGTATGTAACCACTGGCGACTCCACACTGAGGTCCTCTTTAGTGGGGATTGGGCTGATTTTGGTGGCGTTTACCGTGGTAGGGTTATAGTCTCGTTCAACTGTAACATTACGCTTAATATCATTATCCTGGGCCATGACGCAGCACGGGGCAAGAAATGCTAATATCAATACTCTGAATTTCATATTGTTATATAGTGCTTCTGTTTTTTATTCTGAAATGTTTACACTCTCTTGGGGTTCTGCCGGAGCCACCTGCTCCGCCTCCTTGTCTGCAATAATCTTAAGCCTTGAATCAATGGCCTCCTGAATATCCTGAGGTGCAGGTGAGTAGTTCTGACTCAGTGACAGCAGATACTGCTTGGCGTCAAACCAGTTCTCCTGCGCCATATAGCAGTCTGCAAGAGTTATGAACGCCTTGGCCAGATAGTATGAATGGGGAGTGCCCCTGTCAACAAACGCAAAGAACTCTTTTTCACACTGTGAGTAGTTCTTATTATCATAATAGTGCTTTATGAGCAGCGCCTCAGCCTCTGCTCCGTATTCATTACGTGTGTCTTTGCACAGCTCCTTCATGTCGGCCATAGCGTCATTTCCGAGTTCTATGTTTGATTTCATGCGCTTGTATTTTGCCTCAAGCAGAAGCTCGGCATCGCTGCTCTCGGCTATAACATTTGAGGCTGCCGATGCGGCCTTCTGATACTGTTGCAGATTGTACGCACACCTCATTATACCAGTCTTTGCGCTTGCGCGGTTTGTCTTGCCGCCTATCTGGTCCAGCTCTGTATAGTACCTGAGCGCCTCAGCCCATTCTTGCTTACCATAACATATTGAGGAGGCTTTTGCCAAGGTCTCCTCACGGTTAGGGTTGCCACTGTCAGAGAGTATTGCACGGTACTGCTCTAATGCGCCGTCCATATTGCCCTGACGGTACATACAAGCGGCAAGATAATATGCGGCAAGTGAATGGTATTTGCCATCGGGGTATTTTTCAAGATAGCTCTTAAATGAGCTTTCCGCCTCTTTGAAGTTGTCACGGAAATATACCTTCTCCGCCGCCTTATAGGTGAGGGAATCCTCTTTAACAGTTATGGTGGCACCGCTATTGCCCTTGTTCAGAGTGTTTGCAAGCTCTGTGAACTCAGCCACACGGTTATTGTCAACCATTATGTTCTCAAGTGTTTCTATACTTGTCTGAGCCTCTTCGGTACCAGGATAGCCTGTGGCAACTTCCTTGTACATGGCAATGGCGGCATCGGTGTTACCGCTGTTATAGCGGAGCATGGCTATCTGAAGTTTGGCCTTGCGCACCATTGGATTGGTTTTAGGATATGATGTGGCAACCTTGGTATATGCGGTTATGGCATTCTCATTTTCATTTAAAGCCACATAGCTGTTTGCTATCTCATACATGGCGTCATCAGCCCATTCAGATTTTGGGTATTTGGCAAGCAGGCTCTGAAGCACCTCTATCTTTTCATTGTAGTTCTTCTGTATTCCGGCTATAAGACCAGTCTGATACATGGCGTAGTCTGCGCCAGCCACTTTGTCTGCCACACTCTGGGCGTTAGCGTATGCGCTCCTTGCCTGAGTGAAGTTTCTGTCTGAGAGATAGATGTCTCCTATACGGTTAAAGGCGTCAGTCTTCATTTGCGGGTCTGTACCGCTAAGCATTGTGAACTTGCGCAGCCAAGAGTTCGCCTCACCCTTGTCACCTAATTTCAGATATGCGTAGCCTAAGTCATAGTGGGCGTATCCGTACTCCTCCTGCTCACGCGATGTGGTCTTTTCCAGGTATTTCTTCAGATTCTTAACAGACTCACCATATTTCCCCAGACGGTACAGGCACTCTCCGTTCCAGAAATACGAGCGCACTGTGAGGTCCTCATTATATGATTTATTTGACAGAATGGTCTGGAATGTGGCGGAAGCGTCGGCATAGCGACGGTTTGCTATCTGTGTGGTGCCCATTCCAAAAAGCACACGCTGCTCCGCCTCTCGTATGGCATCTGTCTTTACATCGATGTTCTGAATGGAGTTATAAGCCGCCTGATAGTTCTTAGTAGTAAGATATACGTTAATAAGGTATTCATAAACCTTGGAGCAGTACTCTGAGTTAGGGTACTCCTTAAGGAAACGCTCAAATGCAGAAACGCTCTCATTAAATGGAGAATAAGAGAGTTCGTATGTTACAAGGGCGTAGTTATAAAGGGCGTCACAACTTATGTTTTTATCAAAATCATACTTTGAGGCTCTCTCAAACGCCATTCTTGCCTTTTTCTTGTCGCCCAGGGCAAGCTGCGCCATGGCTATATGGAAATAACTGTTCTGTGTGAGTGCGTCATCCTTGTTAGTAACCTTGCTAAGGCACTCCACTGCTTTTTGCGGGTTATCTGTATTATAGTAGCTAATGCCAAGCATATACCAGTCTTCACGCATAAGCTTATTGTTCCCCTTCTTGTATGCAAGCAGGTTTTCAAGAGCCTCTGAATGTTTTTTCCCCTTAAACTGACACGATGCCAGAATATGCCTGATAGCCGGAACATACTTGTTCTTTGGCGATGCCTTGACAATACTGTCAGCCATTACAATAACACGATCACAATTACCAAGATAGTAATGGCACTGGCATATAAGATATGGTGCCGTGGATGCAAAATCAGCCTCGTCTTTAACCTTTAGCAAATGCTCCAGCGCAGTGCTGTAGTTCTTCATATAAAACTCACAGTAACCATAGTAGTAGTGTGAAGGCAGGGTGTATTCACACTCCTGCTGCTTAAGAATCTGGGCAAACTCATGCGCACCGCTCTCATATTTGTTCTGCTGCACATAGCAGAAACCACGGTAAAAAACCAGCTGGGTGAACTCATCATCTTTCAAATCCTCCGAGCGTATCTTTTCAAAACGCTTGAGTGCAGGCTTGTACTTACCACGTTCAAAATCCAAAACACCCAAGTAAAGTTCTATCTGCTGGGTGTTTTGTGTATATGGGAAGTCCTCAACGTATGCGCTAAGCAAACTTGCAGCATCAGCCTCCCTAAGGTAATAGGAGGAGAGTGCGATATTCTGACGGGCTATGCGCACCCTTTCATCAGAAGGCTCCACATCGGTGGGTCTGTAGTTTAGAAAATCCTTGTAATAACGTATAGCGGCATAGTAGTTCTTGCCGTTAAAAAACTGGCAGGCTTCACTATACAGGGTGGCAGGTGCGTTGTCAAACACACTTCTGGAGGCTTGCGCCAGCGTGCCAAGCATTAGAAAAGCGGCAGCAAACAGTAGTTTGGATTTAATATTCATATCTGGATACGGCTTTATTTCTTAATTTTTTTCACAAACCGCAAAGATACATTTTAAATTCGTTAAAAAACAGAATATTTTAGTTAATTTTGCAATGAAATATCCCCATTTATGACTATCGATGAAAAATATATGCGCCGATGTCTCCAACTTGCACGCCTTGGAGAGGGACGTACAGCACCAAACCCCATGGTGGGGTGTGTGGTGGTGCATAACAATATTGTTATAGGTGAGGGGTTTCACCGCTACTGCGGAGGTTGGCACGCTGAGGTGAACGCACTTGACAGCGTTAAAGACAAATCACTTATAAAAGAGTCCACATTATATGTAAACCTGGAGCCTTGCAGCCACTACGGGAAAACACCTCCATGCTCACTCAGAATCATTAAGGAAGAGGTAAAAAAGGTGGTTATAGCCAATACTGACCCAAACCCACAGGTGAGCGGCAGGGGTATTTCGCTGCTACGCAGCGCAGGCGTCATAGTTGAGACCGGCCTATTAGAGAAAGAGGCGTGGGAACTGAACCGTCGCTTCTTCACATTTCACGCCAAGCACAGGCCATATATAATACTAAAGTGGGCGCAGACTTCAGACGGTTTCATAGATGCGTTTGGAGAGAAACCAATACGCATCTCATCCAGTACCACCAAGGCGCTTGTACATCAGATGAGAGCGGAGAACATGGCCATAATGGTGGGGACATCCACCGCCGTAAAAGACAATCCGCACCTTAACACACGACGCTGGTTTGGCAAGAATCCCACCCGCATTACAATAGATAAAAGCGGAAGAATACCTGCCACACACCGTATTTTTGACACCTCCGCCCCCACGCTTCTTATAGACAGGGAGATGACCCCAGCTGAAATTGCAGACTATTTATACAGCAACGGCATACAGAGCGTTATAGTGGAAGGTGGGGAGAACACGCTCAAACGGTTCATAGAGAGTGGTTTGTATGATGAAGTTCAAATTGAGACAGGTCCTTGCACTTGTGGCAGCGGCACACCTGCGCCAGAAATCAGCATACCAAGCGATGCAGAGATATTAACCATTGGCGGACAGAAACTTATAAGATTCAGGCACTTGACGGAGCCATGAGAACATTACGCCACAAATTCATATCTGAGCTTTCAGCTCTCTACACCGCTGAGGAGTGTGCCGTGCTATGGCGACGCTCACTTGCTCACGTATGCTCCACAGAGTATTCAAACACGTACTTTATTAGAGAGAGCGAACTTAGCCAAGAGCAGCAGGAAGCACTGCTTGACATCCTTAAACGCCTCTCAGAGGGTGAGCCTTTAGAGTATATTACAGGTTATGCTGAATTCTGCTCTCGCAGATTCATAGTGAACAGCTCTGTTCTAATCCCAAGGCTTGAGACTCAGGAAATGGTAGATTTCATCGGGAGAAATTATAACTTAGACCAGGCTTTGGAGATAGTGGATTTAGGCACAGGCAGCGGCTGCATAGCCATAACTCTGGCTCTAATGTTCCCACACTCAAGTGTTACTGCCGTTGACATTTCCTGGAGCGCCCTGAGAGTGGCAATGGATAACGCAAAACTCCTTTCCGCCACAAACGTGGAGTTTATTGAAGCGGATATGCTGAAAGATAACTGCCTTGACGGCAGAAAATTTGACATAATAGTAAGCAACCCGCCTTATGTCCGCCGTTCTGAGATATCCACCATGCCCCAAAGAGTACTTGACTACGAACCTCACACGGCACTTTTTGTGGAGGATTCAGATCCTCTCATATTCTACAAAAGCATAGCAGCCCTGGCCGCCCACGCACTCAAGCCCAAGGGTATGGTCATGGTTGAAACAAACCAGTGGCTTTGCAGTGAGACTGCATCGGTGCTGAAAGAGAGGAATTTTGAGGCTGAAACACTAAAAGACCTCTTCTCTGAGGAGCGTTTTGTGGTTGCCAGAGCACAATTTTAACTTTGTGCAACATTTATTATAGTATTTGACCAGATTTTTCTTTGAAATCTGCTTTTAAATGCTTAATTTTGCTAACGTATGCATAAATCAGAGCTATGGATTACTTAAATTTTGACAAAAGCACGCTTGTAAACCTTGAAAAATCCCTTACCAAGGAGATGCTCAGAACCAATCGTTCAGGAGCATATAACAGCACAACAATTGTAGATTGTAATACAAGAAAGTACCACGGACAGCTGGTTGTTCCGCTACCGGAGATAGATGGTGAGAACTATGTTCTGCTCTCATCACTTGATGAAACCATCATACAGCATAAGGCCGAGTTCAACTTAGGTGTGCACCAATACGCCGGCAGGCAATACAGCCCTAACGGACACAAGTACATACGTGAGTTCTCTTGTAACGTAATCTCCAAGACGGTGTACAGAGTGGGAGGTGTGATTATCTCTAAAGAGAGACTTATGGTGAAAAATGACCCTCGCATAATAATAAAATACACCCTGCTGGAGGCGCACTCAGCCACTACTATAAGATTCAAGCCGTTCCTTGCCTTCCGCAGTGTTCACTCACTTTCTAAAGAGAATAGTTCAGTAGATACCTCATACAGCGATGTTAAAAACGGTATAAGCTGCCGCCTCTACGAACCGTTTCCAAAACTCTACATGCAGTTTTCAAAGGGAGCCGAATACACACATATACCCTATTGGTACAAGAACTTAGAGTATGAGAAGGAGCAGGAGCGTGGCTACGATTACCTGGAGGACCTTTTAGTTCCGGGATACTTTGAGATGCCTATAAAGAAAGGCGAGACCATATATTTTACAGCCGGTCTGAGTGAAATATCGCCTCGCTCACTGAAATCCATTTGGGAGAAGGAGTATTCAGAAAGAAACCCAAGAACAGATATGTTCAACTGCCTCAAGAACGCAGCCCGTCAGTTTGCCAAGAAACAGACAGAGGGCACGTATCTGCTTGCAGGCTACCCTTGGTTCAAGACCAGAGCAAGAGACGAGTTTATATCACTGCCAGGAGCCACTTTAAGCATAGGTGACACGGACATGTTCAAGGCAGTGGCGGAAAGCGCCGTAACTGAAATACGTAAATTTATATGCGAAGGTGAGACAAGCAGTCTTATAGAAGACATTGACCAGCCTGACGCACTTCTATGGTTTATCTGGGCAGTACAGCAGTATGCACAAAGAAACGCCGATGACGCCATAACCTCATATAAGAGCATCGTGCTTGACATAATAAGGTTTCTGCAAACCCACAAGCATCCTTACGTGGAGTTCCACAGAAACGGCCTGCTCTACGTTTCTGCTAATGACATCCCAATGACATGGATGAACGCCGTAGAGGACGGCAAACCCATAACCCCCAGAACAGGTTTTATTGTAGAGACTAATGCGCTATGGTACAACGCTCTCTGTTTTGCAAACTCATTAGAGCCTGACGCTGTTCCTGAAAAACTTATACAGCAGGTTCAGGAATCATTTATACACGTGTTCTGGAACGGATTCTATCTATATGACTTTGTAGATGGGACATATAAGAACGTGGAGGTCCGTCCTAACATGATTTATGCAGTTTCACTGCCATTCTCACCGCTTGACCGTTATCAGCAGAAGGCTGTGATAGATATATGCACCAAGGAGCTGCTCACCACAAAAGGCCTAAGAAGCCTCAGCCCTAAGAGCGGAGACTACCGTCCTAACTACGTGGGAGGAATGAAAGAGCGTAACCGTAACTACCATAACGGACCTGTATGGCCGTTCCTTACAGGAGCCTACAGCGAGGGGTATTTGAGAGTACACAAAATGAGCGGCATATCATTTGTGGAAAGACTGATGATAGGCATGGAGGCTGAAATGAAAAAACTCTGCATAGGCACGTTATCAGAGCTGTTTGACGGCAACCCTCCGTATAAGGGGCATGGAGCCATGTCATACGCTCCCACAGTGGCGGAGATTCTGAGAACACTTGAATTGTTAAAAAAATTAGAAGAAACAGAATAACATGAAAGCATTGATGTTCGGATGGGAGTTTCCACCCCACATATTAGGCGGATTGGGAACAGCAAGCTACGGTCTCACAAGAGGAATGTCTGTACAAGAGGATTTGGAAATAACATTTGTTATTCCCAAACCATACGGCGATGAGGACCAGAGCTTTGCAAAAATAATAGGAGCGTGTGCCGTTCCCGTGGTTTGGAAGGAGACATCGTGGGACAATGTGCAGAACCGCATAGGTCATATAATGCACCCCGATGAGTATTTCTGGTACAGAGACCATATACGTTACGATTTCAGGCGCATCTGGACCAACGATATAGGCTGCATTGAGTTCTCGGGCCGCTATCCGGATAACCTTGTACAGGAGATAGGCAACTATGAAGCGGTGGCAGGAGTACTTGCACACAGCCTGGAGTTTGACGTTATCCACTCACATGACTGGCTTACATACCCTGCCGGCATATTTGCCAAGCAGATTTCTGGCAAGCCGCTTGTGATACACGTTCATGCAACAGACTTTGACCGCAGCCGTGGCAATGTAAACCCCACTGTATATAGCATAGAGCGCAGAGGAATGGATATTGCAGACCATATTATATGTGTAAGCAACCTTACCCGTAACACTGTTATTGAGAAATACGGGCAGAACCCTGATAAGGTAACCACAGTGCATAATGCAGTGGATCCAGTGCCAAACGTGGAGAGTTTCAAGAAAACCCCTCGTAAAGACAAGCTGGTTACATTCCTTGGACGTATCACCATGCAAAAGGGACCTGAATACTTTGTGGAGGCTGCAAGCCGTGTATTGGCAAAAACCAAAAACGTGCGTTTTGTAATGGCAGGCAGCGGAGACATGATGAACGCCATGATAGACCTTGTGGCGAGCCGTGGCATTGCAGACCGCTTCCATTTCCCAGGCTTTTTGAAAGGGGCGCAGGTACATCAGATGCTTGCTGACAGCGATGTATATATTATGCCGTCAGTATCAGAACCATTTGGAATCTCGCCACTTGAAGCCATGCAGGTGGGCACACCTTCCATAATCTCAAAGCAGTCTGGGTGTGCGGAGATTCTAAACCACGCCATAAAGACAGACTATTGGGATATAGACGCCATGGCAGATGCCATATACTCCATAGTGGAATACCCTGCTATTTACAACACTCTTAGTGAGGAGGGGCGCAAGGAGGTCAACGCCATCACATGGGACAAGGCAGGTCTGAAGGTGCGAGATATATACAACAAAGTCACAGGATGGAGGTAAAGAAGGAGAGTTAACTGAGCCGAAGGCGAAAGCGGTCTTCTGACCGCCGCGAAGCGAAAAAGGGCGAAGCCCATAAACAAGGAAAATATTTTTCATAAATTTTTCCTTGATGATTGTAAGATGTTAAACACTTAAAATAAAAAATTTATGAAAAAGATATGCTTTTATTTCCAAGTACATTCACCATACGTACTACGCAGATACCGATTCTTTGAAATAGGGAATGATCACTATTACTATGATGACTTTGCCACAGAAGAAAAAATAAGGGAACTGGCGGAAAAATCATACCTGCCGGCAAATAAAATTATTTTAGACCTGATTAAAAAAACAAACGGCGCATTCAAGTGCGGATTCTCAATTTCAGGCACAACATTAGAGCAACTGGAACAGTATGCTCCTGAAGTAATTGACAGTTTCCGTGAACTGGCCGACACTGGTAACGTGGAGTTTTTAGCAGAAACCTACGGACACTCTCTCAGCTCCATCTATAATGACAAGGAGTTTGAGCTACAGGTTAAGAAGCATAGTGCAAAAATCAAGGAGCTTTTTGGAAAGAAACCTACCGCATTCCGCAATGCTGAGCTTATATACAGCGATGAGATGGCTGAGAAAATATCCAAGTTAGGATACAACACCATTCTAATAGAGGGCGCCAAACACATACTTGGCTGGAAGAGTCCTAACTATGTTTACGGTCACCCATATCTGCCAAAGGTAAAACTGCTCACCCGTAACTTCCCTATGAGTAACCATATCCCTTTCCAGTTCTCAGACAAATCATGGAGCGAGTTCCCGCTTACAGCCGACAAATTCACACAGTGGATTGCAGACGCACCGCAAGAGGAGGAGATATTTAATATATGGTTAGGATATGAGGCTTTTGGTATAATACAGAAAGACTATACTGGAATATTTGAGTTCCTAAAAGCCATACCACAGCAAGCGTTCAACCGTGGCATAGGATTCACCACACCTTCAGAAGCGTCAAAAGCCACACCAACCGCCACTCTCAGTGCTCCATATCCGCTATCATGGAGCGGTGAGGAGAAAGACCTGTCACCTTGGATGGGTAATCACCTGCAAGAGGAGGCGCTTAACAAACTATACAGCGTGGCTGAACGTGTTAATATGTGTAAGGAGAAGGCACTCAAGCGTGACTGGCTTACCATTCAGAACACAGATTATTTCCGCTATATGAGCTTCAAGGACGCATGGGGCAGCACATTTGAATCTCCTTACGACGCATTCACAAACTATATGAATATACTTGCTGATTTCTTGCTTCGTGTAGATTCTGAATACCCTACATCAATTGAGAACGAGGAGCTTAACGAGCTTCTGAAGACCATCAATGATCAGGAGGAGACAATAAGCGAGCTTGAAAAGACTATTAAGAGCCTGCGCAGTAGAAAACAGACAAACAAAACACAGGAGTAAATATGGTAGAGTTTAAAGAATTAACACAAAAAGACCTTGACCAAATAGAGGCAAGAGGTATATCTGTATCTAAGATTAAGATCCAGCTTGAAAATTTTGAAAAAGGCTTTCCTTTTGCAAACATATATAACGCCGCCACAGTGGGCGACGGCATTGTAAAGCCTACAGATTTTGAGATACAGACCTGTATAGACAATTTTGAAAGGATGAAGGACAAATACAAGATACTCAAATTTGTTCCATCATCAGGAGCAGCGTCACGAATGTTCAAGGAACTTGTAAAATTCTCTCTTGGCAACGGCGATGACATTGATAAATATCCCGACATAAAAAAAAGCCTCCAAAACATAGAAAAGTTCGCTTTCGCAGATAAACTTAAAAGCAAACTTCGGAAGTACGGTCTTAACCTTGAAACGCTTACAGCAAACCAAGACTATAAGACAATAGCAGAGTTTATACTGTTAGATAAAGGTCTTGATTATCAGAAAAAGCCCAAGGCGATGCTTGAATTTCATAAATATGATGAAGATTCACGCACTCCGTTTGAAGAGCACTTAGTGGAGGGGGCTGTGTATGCTACAGATACAAACAAAGTAGTGCACCTTCACTATACCATATCCTCTGAGCATCGCGATATGTTCAATAAGAAAATATTGGAAGTGGTATCAAAGTATGAAGAGAAATACGGCGTTAAGTATGACATTACACTCTCTGAGCAGAAACCTAAAACAGATATGCTTGCCATAAACATGGCTGATGGCAAATTAGTAAGAAACTCAGACGGCTCATTACTGTTTCGTCCAGGCGGACATGGTGCACTTATAGAAAATCTCAATGACTGCACAGAAGACATTATCTTTATAAAAAACATTGATAACGTAACTGTTGACCGCCTCAAAGGTGACACATACACCTACAAAAAGTTCCTTGCCGGACTGCTTATGATGCTTGTGGAGCAAACAAACAAGGCCCTTGAAGATCTTGACAGTTTGTCAATAAATAACGCAAGACTGGCGCAGATAGAGGCTTTTGCAAGCACCATGCTCCAGATTAAGACCAAGCTTACATATTTCGCCCTGTCGCCGAGAGAGAAGGTGGCATTCTGGCACCAGAAACTAAACCGACCTATAAGAGTTTGCGGAATGGTAAGAAACGAGGGCGAGCCTGGCGGCGGTCCATATTGGGTTAAGAACTCCATCGGAGAGACATCACTGCAAATAATAGAATCGTCACAAATTGATTTTAATAATCAGTTCCAGAGGGAGTTGGTTCAAAAATCGTCACACTTTAACCCTGTGGATATAGTATGCTCCGTAAAGAACTATAAAGGCAATAAGTTTAACCTTAAAAACTATATTGACCCTCAAACCGGCTTTATTTCATCAAAGAGCCAGAACGGCATAGACATGAAGATACAAGAGCTTCCAGGCCTCTGGAACGGCTCTATGGCAAACTGGATAACTGTGTTTGTGGAGGTTCCCCCATCAACATTCACCCCGGTAAAAACGCTTGTGGATTTGCTCAGACCGGAGCATCAGTAACTCACCGCCCTTATTGACAGGAGGGTGACTAAAAAGTAAAATTTAGTCACTCTCTTTTTCTTATCTTTATTACTCCCCTAAAATCAATATCTTTCAGAAAATGTATCTGTATCTTCA
>ONEZ01000032.1 GCA_900316995.1 uncultured Bacteroidales bacterium
TAAAACATCCTATGGACACTGTAGAAATTAACGGCCTCAAGTTCAAGAAACTCCTGACATACGATGAAATACATAACCGCATCAGTGAAATGGCGGAGCCGCTTAAGAGAGAGCTCAACGGCAAAGACCCGCTGTTTATCTGCATGCTTAACGGAGCAGCCATCTTTGCAGCAGACATGATGCGAGCGCTTGACACACCAGCCCCGCTTGCATTTGTAAAGTGGAAATCATACAGAGGCACTGGCAGCACAGGAGAGATTATTGAGGAGCTGCCCCTTGACTACGATGTCAGAGGCCGGAACATAGTTATACTTGAGGACATAGTGGATACCGGCGTAACCATGTATAATTTCATTGAGCATGTAAAGAAGCTTGGTGCGTCCAGTATAAAGATAGTATGTCTCCTATGCAAACCTGAGAGTATAAAGTATCCTATTAAGGTTGATTACACAGGATTTGAAATAGGAAAGGCGTTTGTAGTAGGTCACGGCTTTGACGTTGACGGATGCGGCCGCGGTCTAAGAGACATATATCAGTTAGTATAACAGAGAGACATATATCAGTTAGTATAACAGGAGGCATATTTATGGACAGGACTTCAAAAATAATTCGTACAAGTGTAGTGGGAGTGGTAGTTAATGTACTGCTTGCCACATTCAAGGCTGCCGTGGGCGCTATAGCTGGTTCTGTGGCTATAATCATGGATGCCGTTAATAACCTCAGCGATGTACTCTCAAGCCTCATAACCATAGTTGGCGCCAAACTTTCAACCAAACCCGCTGACCGTGAGCATCCGTTCGGACACGGACGTATAGAGTACTTTAGCGCCATCATCATTGCCATAATTGTTCTTTTTGCGGGCGCCACATCGTTTGTGGAATCTGTAAAAAAGATTATTGAGCCCACTGACCCTGTCTATACTAAAACTACTCTTATTGTTGTGAGCGTAGCCATTGTGGTTAAAATTTTGCTTGGCCGCTTTGTGAAACGCAGTGGTGAGGAACTAAAAAGTGACGCTCTTATTGCTTCTGGCTCCGATGCCCTCTTTGATGCGGCAATCACTCTCTCCACGTTAATTTCAGCGGCCATTATGCTTATATGGAACATATCTATTGATGGTTACTTGGGCACCGCCATTTCATGTGTTATATTGAAGGCAGGTTTTGAGATGTTGGCATCGCCAGTGAATGAGCTGCTCGGCGCCAGAATATCTCCTGAACTTGTGAGCCAGCTTAAGCAGGATGTGCTTAATGTTGAAGGTGTGCATGGCGTGTTTGACATTATATTGCACAATTACGGGCCTAATGTTATCATCGGGTCACTCCATATAAACGTGTATGATACTATGGATGCTCACCAGATTCACGGGCTTACACGCTGTATATCTGAGATGGTTTACGCTAAGTACGGGATAATCTTAACCATAGGGGTGTATGCTGTTTCAACTGGCAATAACAAACGCACGGAACTGCAAACTTGTGTTATGCAGGCGCTTGCTAAACATAAGGAAATAGTGCAAGTTCACGGTTTCTACTATTTTGAGAAGCAGAACCGTGTGTCAGTGGATATTGTGCCTGATATAAGTGTGAAGGATGAGGCTGCGCTGGAGGCAAAACTAACCTCTGAACTGAAAGCTTTGCTGCCAGCCGGTATGGAAATCACTGTAATTGTGGACCACAATTACAGTGCGTAAAATCTAATTGCTTTCTGATTTAATCTACTGGAGAAAAATCATCTTTGCCAACTCCGCAAAGGGGGCAAACCCAATCTTCAGGAAGTTCATCAAACGGAGTTCCAGGTGCAATACCATTGTCTGGATCACCTATTGCGGGATCATACTCATATCCGCAAGTGTTACATACATACTTCATAGTACAATATCAAATTATGGTTAATACACTTGCAAATATAAACATAAAATATCAAATATAAAAGTTATTGCATTTCAATCAGCATCATGCTCGCATCTGCGATGCCTGTGACACCATGGATTCTTACATTTTCCGCGTCTAACCCACCAAGTGTCATTCTCACATCCATCATTAAAAACAGCCAGAGAATCGCCGTTCTCAAATTTATACAATGATATAGGTTTGTAACTCTCAACTTGTACATTATCAGGTTCTGAGATACTCTCTAATAACGCTATACATGGTATAATTAAAAACACAGTAAAAAGCAAAATAACAGTCTTCATTATAAGCTATGTTTCTTAGTCTTAAGTTAATTTATTTAACATATTCCACAAAACGGGCGCAAAATTACAAAATAAAACTTAAACAGCAATAACAAAACTTACAATATGGTTAAATTCATTAACATTCACTGATAATCAGTGATTTTCAAAAAAATTTAATTCTCTTTTAGCGCAGCAAAAGGAGCAAACTGAGCCGCCCTGTTCTGCATTGACATAGGAGGATGCACATCAGACTTGTGATGCGGCAAATCAATAATATCTTTATATTTACTAACGTCTTTATTCATAACCTTAACTCTAAACTATCTCCTGTGTCCCCCAATCTGATTGTTACGCTCCTTGGCTGTGGCACCCTCCTCAAAGTTCAGACCCTTTAGAATGGCGTTCTTGCCGTAGCGATGCTTGATACTGAGCACAGCCTCCTGCATGCGCCTCTCACGGCTCAGGCTGCGCTTCTCCGCCTCATGCTGTTTCTGCAAAGCTTCAGCGTCAGAGAAGAGGTCAAGCTGCGCTGGTTTTTCTTTTAAACGCTTATCCTGCTCACTTATTACATTATTCACAGTAACATTCAGCCTGCGTACCAAGTAGTCAGGATTCACAATACTGTTGTACAACTCCGCCACGGCTCTAATTATGGCGGACGATGATGACGTGTGGCGCCCAAGGTTCACAGTGCCGTGAGCATGCTTTGGCACAAGCCGCCCGTAGTAGTCAAGTGACAGCTCTCCGTCAAAATCCGCATCGCCCGTGGGCAAAGACTCACGGTCATAATTAACAGTCACAACTATCTGGTTAGTAACCAGTTTCTTCGCCACAAGACTCAGAGCCATTGCGTCTGCCATCTCCTTTATCACCACCCTCGCTTTCTTAAACGTGTATGGCTCACTTAGCACCTGCCCGCTACTCAGGGAGTTTGTCTCAGGCCTGTAAGCCTTTACAGCCTCAATGGTGCACGGTTCCCAGCCCCAGGCATGGTCTATAAGCAGTTCAGCATTCACGCCAAACATTTTGTATAGCACAGACTCACGCTCAAGGGAGCATCGCGCCACATCACCCATAGTATATACGCCTATCTGATTCAAGCGGTTGACTATGCCGCGCCCCACCCTCCAGAAATCTGTGAGCGGAGTGTGAGTCCAGAGCTGGCGGCGGTAGCTCATCTCATCAAGCTCCGCAATACGCACCCCGTCTTTATCGGCAGGAATATGTTTGGCCACAATATCCATAGCCACCTTGGCAAGGTATAGATTAGTGCCAATGCCAGCCGTGGCTGTTATCCCCGTGGTTTTCAGAACATCACGAATCATAGTCATGGCAAGTTCATGCGCCGTCATCTTGTATGATTTAAGATACGCCGTAACATCAATAAAAACCTCATCAATGGAATAGACATGTACATCCTCCTCCGATACATACTTCAAGTATACTTTAAAAATCTTGTTGCTGTACTGTAGGTAGTGCGCCATTCTGGGAGGTGCCACAATATAGTCTAACGCAAGCTGGGGGTTAGCCTTAAGCTCCACATCGTTAGAAGACTTGCCATGCAACCTGAAATCAGGCGTGGCGAGCTGCCTTTTCTCATTAACCTCACGCACACGCTGCACCACCTCAAACAGGCGCGCCCTGCCACCTATGCCGTAAGCCTTAAGGCTTGGCGACACCGCAAGGCATATAGTCTTCTCTGTACGGCTCTTATCCGCCACCACCAAGTTAGTGGTAAGCGGGTCAAGCCCCATCTCCACACATTCCACCGATGCGTAGAAGGACTTAAGGTCTATGGCTATGTAAGTTCTTTCTGACATTCCAGCCACGAAGATACAGAATATTTTAACACATCGTCATTTTGAGCGAAGCGAAAAATCTGTTGTAACATTGCGGGAACTAAATAGTTTTAGTACTTTTGCACCCTGAAATTTGGAGTAATACAATAAATTATGGAAAAAGTTAGTTATGCATTAGGGCTTAGCATAGGAAATAACCTGCTGAGCAGTGGTATTAAGGATATGAACCTTGAGCAGTTCACAAAAGGAGTGTCAGATGTGCTGAAAGGCGCCACACCAGATATGAAGTATGATGAGGCAAAGAAGATTCTTGACAAATTCTTTACAGAACTGGCAGACAAGATAAACAGCCAGAACATAGCCGTGGGCAAGGCGTTCCTTGAGAAAAACAAGAAAGAGGAGGGCGTGATAGAGCTTCCAAGCGGCCTGCAGTACAAAGTTCTGAAAGAAGGAAACGGCAAAAAGCCAAAAGCAACTGACAAAGTTCGCTGCCATTATGAGGGAATGTTACTTGATGGCACAATTTTTGACAGCTCTATTAAACGTGGCGAGCCAGCCGTTTTTGGAGTAAACCAAGTGATACAAGGCTGGGTTGAGGCGTTGCAGCTTATGCAGGAGGGCTCCAAGTGGAGACTCTTCATACCATCAGAGATGGCATACGGCGCACGTGGAGCAGGCAACTCCATACCACCCCACGCCACACTTATTTTTGATGTGGAACTTATATCAGTTGAGAGTTGACATTTGACAGTTGACATTTGACAGTTGACATTTGACAGTTGACAGTTGACAGACATTTGACAGTTGACAGTTGACATTTGACAGTTGACATTTGACATTTAACTTTCAATTATCAATTTTCAATTATCAATTTAATACGATTCACCGATTCACCGTTAATAACATGAGAAATAGAGCCATAATATTATGCGCAGCCTTGCTTGCATCGGCAGTGGCATTTGCAAAACCAGCCGCCAAGAAAGACAAAAAGGCAAAGCAGGCTGAGCCGGAGGTGGTGTTCACAACCAAGACAGACACCGCCAGTTACGCCATGGGAGTGGCAATAGGCAGCCAGATGCTTGAGAACCTTGAGAAAGGCAACTATAATAAGGGCGTTTACGCCAAGGCCTTCTGCGATGTAATCTTTGGCAACCCCACCCTTATGAGTGCCGACAGCGCCACCCGATACATGCAGCACTACGTTAAAGAACTGCAAGAGGAGGCTATAAAGAAGAGCAAGGAGGAGTCAGCCCAGTTTTTAGAGGCAAACGCCAAGCGTGAGGGTGTAAAGACCACAGAATCAGGCTTGCAGTATCAGGTTGTTAAGATGGGTGAGGGCAAAAAGCCCACCGCAAACAGCAAAGTCACCGTAAACTATGAAGGCTTTTTAGTTGACGGAACCAAGTTTGACAGCTCAATAGACCGTGGCGAGCCAGCATCGTTTGGGCTGAACGGAGTGATAAAAGGCTGGACAGAAGGGTTGCAGCTCATGCCAGAAGGCAGCAAGTTCACCTTCTACATCCCATATCAGTTAGGATACGGAGAGCGTGGCGCTGGTGGCGTTATCCCACCATACGCAACACTTATATTTGAAGTGGAGCTTATATCAGTTGACAATTGACAGTTGACAGTTGACAGTTGACAGTTGACAGTTAAATATTGACGTCATCCTGAGTGGAATGAAGTGAAACGAAGGATCTCATAAAGACATTAACAAATTAAATATAAAATTATGAAAAAAATGATTTTTGCGTGCCTTGCAGCAGCACTTGTTGCCGGCACATTTTCAAGTTGTAAGAACACATCGGCTGAGGTAAAGAATGATGTTGATTCAATATCATACGCAGCAGGTGTAATGTATGCCGACGGCCTTATTGATTACCAGATTAACCGTAACGGTCTTGACTCTGCATACATCAGTGTGTTTATCCAGGGTATTAAAGACGGCGCCGTAGAGAAGACTGACAAAGAGAAAGCCTACAATGCAGGTCTTCAGATTGGTGACCAGATTAAGAACCAGATTTTCCCGATGATAAACGAGCAGATTCTTGGCAATGATTCTGCCAGAGTTGTAAATGAGGATGTATTCTTTGACACATTCATCCGCGCACTTAACGGTGAGGCCATGAACATGACATCAGAGAAGGCTCAGATATTCATTCGTGAGGCTTCAGAGAAGAACCATGAGAAGGAGATGCTGGCTAAGTACGGTTCTAACAAGGCAGCCGGTGAGGCTTGGCTTGAGAACAACAAGAACGCAGAGGGCGTGGTAACCACAGAGAGCGGGCTACAGTACAAGATTATCAAGCTTGGTAACGGAGAGAAGCCATCAGCCACAGACCGCGTAGTATGCAACTATCGTGGAACCCTTATTGACGGCACAGAGTTTGACTCATCATACAAGCGCAATGAGCCTACCACATTCGCACTTAACAGCGTAATCCCAGGCTGGACAGAAGGTTTCCAGCTTATGCCTGCAGGATCTAAGTTTGAGCTCTACGTTCCATACGAGCTTGCCTACAAAGCACAGGACCGTGGCAACATCAAACCATTCTCAACCCTTATATTTGAAGTTGACTTCATCAAGATAGAGAAATAATCCGCCGCAGGCCACCTTACAGGCAACCCCTGCACGGGCATACCTGAGCGGGCCAACACCCCACAAAAATCGGAGCACCACAACACTGCGGCGCTCCGATTTTTATGTAATATTGAGAGAAATTGCTACCTTTGCATCACGAGAACCCGCCAAGCCTCTCAACGATGCTTAAATCGGCGGGTCGTTTTATTTTTAGCATTAATTTTTTTTGCAAATTTCAAGAAAAGCTGTACCTTTGCATCAACAGTTCCCGCCACGCCTCCTAACAATGCGTACCACGGCGGGACTTCGTTATTTATATGGGTATGATTTACAATAAACAACCAACAGACATCACTACACAACTTGCTATGCTGAAACAGCGTGGCCTAATTATTACTGAAGAAGATACAGCACTGAAACAACTTGCCTCCATCAGCTACTTCCGCTTGGCAAATTATTGGAAAATCTTTGAAACAGACGAGATTACACATCAATTTGCCAGTAGCACACGATTGGAGGATGTCATTTCTCTATACAACTTCGATAAAGAACTGAGCTCTATCATTTTTGTGGCAATACAGGACATTGAAGTGGCCTTACGTACTCGCATTATCCATTTTTTCTCAATGTCACATGGCGCATTCTGGTTTATGGAGGAATCCAAGTTCAACAGCCGAAACCTCTTTCAGACATGTCTTGACAGCATCAAGACTGAGTTATGTCGTTCTAAGGAGGAGTTTCTGCAAGAACATTTCGCCAAATACGATACCCCACCTATACCTCCCGTTTGGAAGACCTTAGAGGTTGTCTCATTCGGCAATCTTTCCAAGCTATACGCCAACATAAAAGATGTTGAAGTCAAGAAACAAGTGGCAAAGAGTGTCGGACTACCACAATACATGTATTTGGAGAGTTGGATGCGTAGTCTCACAGTGCTCCGTAACTGTTGTGCCCACCATAGCCGTGTATGGAACCGCCGCTATCCTGCCATGCCCCAAATGCCCAGCCGATTACCGCTTACATGGGTTGACACACTACATATACGACCTATGAAGTTATACGCACAGCTGTGTACCTTGCTCTACCTTGAACAAAGCATCACACCCAACAGTCAGATTAAGAATCGACTATTGAACCTGTTCAAAGCCTATCCAAACATCAACGTTAAGAAAATGGGCTTCCCCCATGGATGGAGAAATGAACCTTTGTGGCAATACTCACCCGATTAACGACAGTGGCAAGGTTACTCTATTCTGGGTAGTTATAGTACTCCCGAGCCTCTTTATATGATTCCATAAAATCTTGCTTAGCCTCCTCAGCGGAACTGCCATACCCTATCAATGCAAACCCATCAAACTTTTCAGTAGTATATGCTGAAAATGATTTGGCATCTGCGCACTCAATAATTACAAATACAGTTCTTTTTGTTTCCATGTCTTTCAACCTAAACCTTATTATTTGCCTTTGTAGCCATAAATTGTCCCCCTCCGTCTTGCAAAGATAACCAATCCAATTTTTCTATCAAATTTTTTACATATTAAAATAGATAGTTCAATGTGTTTTACATATATGTAAAATAAAATCATTAACTTTGCAGAACAAAGCACAGATAGGCAACCATAGCAATATGAGCACAACAAAATCAAAATTCAATGCAATGGTGAACGACGTACCGCCTCATATAAAAAGGGAGGTGGATATGGAGTTCGCAATATCAAACCGCATAGAATCATTGATGAGGGAGAAAAATATCACAAAGGTTGAATTGGCCAGAGCAACAGGGAAGCGACCTAATGAGATAACCCGATGGCTTAGTGGTCAGCACAACTTCACAATCCGCACGCTATCTCTCTTGTCAACATACTTTGGCACACCACTTATAAATATCGAAGGATAAAACTAACACTTTGCACCATTATGGAAAACACACCAGCAAAAAACAATAACAGCGGCTCCCAC
Source organism: uncultured Bacteroidales bacterium (assembly GCA_900316995.1). GTDB lineage: Bacteria > Bacteroidota > Bacteroidia > Bacteroidales > Paludibacteraceae > Enterocola. Next base: position 8,519 of record ONEZ01000032.1, read on the forward strand.
TGGGGAGGATGGTTAGGAATGATACTTGCCGTGGCATACACACTTCTACCAGTAGATCTTTTACCAGACGCAATACCGCTCGGCGGCTGGATAGATGATACCACCGTGCTACTTGCAGGCATTCTCAACCTTGTGCAGTCATATTTAGGAGAAAGCCACGCCTACGCTGCTAAAATAGTCAGTTATTTCAAATGGGCGGTAATACTTCTCGGCGTACTCATCATAGCAATCCTCGCCCTCACCGGCGTTCTAATCTACAATGCAGTAAAATAAATCTTAAACCTGATGCGGAGTTACTCAACCACCAGCAAATCCGCATCAATTCCGGCATTGAGGAAAGCATCTTTAGCCTCAGCCGGAACAGTAATGGATTTAAGGCTCTTGCAGCCAAGAAACGCAGAACTGTCAACGTATTGAACAGCCGAGCGGACAACAACATACTCCAGATTCTCACAGCTGTCAAACGCAAACCTCTCTATCGACGTAACACTCTCAGGAATCTCAATAGAAGTCAGCCCACGGCAACCAATGAACGCGCACTCCCCTATCGTGGTAACGCCGTATGGAATCTCCGTGGTCTGGCAGCCCTGCACAAGAGTGTTTGAAGCACTCTCAATAATCGCATTGCAATTATTTCTGGAGTCATAAACAGAGTTACTGGCATCCACCTTCACAGACCTCAGGTTATCACATCCACTGAAAATTCCAATTCTAATTTTAGTTACACTCTCCGGAATCTCCACCGATGTCAGCCCCTTGCAGTCACAGAACGCCATAGTGCCAATATAAGTCACACCTTCAAGAATCCTGTAACCACCCCTGATACATTTACGAGCCTGCAGAAAATCCTTTCCGCCAGCAGCATACCCGTTCTCACATAAATAACTGTTGCTCATATCCGTTCTACAATATTATCTCTAAATTCATTCAACCCCATTTCAACAAACTTATCTTTCATACCCTTGGGGACAACCAAAGTCTCAATACCAGTTGCATAAAAAGCACCCATGCCAATTCTCTCAACCGATGCAGGCAACTCAACAAACTTCAGACTCCTGCAACCAGCAAAAGCATGATAACCTATATACTCCACCTTGTCAGGGATATTAATTTCCCGTAAAGAATAGCACTTAAAGAACGCAAGAGGTTCAATATCAGTAACACCATCGGGAATCAGGACAGACTCAATATTTGAGCACTCTGCAAAAGATTCATAGCCTATTGTGGTGACTTCGTCTGGTATTTTTGAAACAGAGCATCCTGTAACCAGCGTTAGTTTTTCAGAATCAATAATAGCATTACAATCATACCTGGAATCAAAACAAGGGTTATTCTTATGCATCCTCAACGATTCAAGCCCAGTACAACCAATAATGCCAGACTCAAGGCATTCAACATTTTGTGGCACAACCAAAGACTTGATCCCAGAACAATACGCAATACTATAGGGCATCAAGCATCGCAGACTCTCTGGCAGCGTCAGGCTCTTTAGCTCATCGCAGCCATAAAATGTCTTCTGCTCCAGAATTTCAACACCCTCTGGAACTATTACGCTCTTATCAGAGGGCAGCCTAAAGCATGTATGGTCAAACACTCTCATATTTACCTATAGTCTTACTTCTGAGTGCAAAGAAAAGCATCAGCTCTGCAATTTAATTGCAGAGTAGAAAAAAAACTCAGTCTCAAAAATAAAAACGGAACCCCGATGTGGAGTTCCGCAAAAGCAACAAAATTAACAAAATAATTATACAAATTCCAATTGAGACAGTTCCAGACCAAATCTGTGAACGCTATCAGCAATTCTTCTGGTGGTTGAAGCAGACGGTTTCCTATGCCCTGTAAGATAGTGACTAAGCTGTTTCTGATTAATACCTGTTATTATCTGCAATCCAGCCAGACTCATCTTGCTCCTATACAACTGAAGAAAACTCTCGGCATCATATTTGAAAGAGAAATCCAGTTCTGGACAGCCATAGTACTCACGAGCCTCTTTATATGATTCCATAAAATCCTGCTTAGCCTCCTCTGCAGAACTGCCATAACCTATCAACGCAAAGCCATTAAACTTTTCAGTAGTATATGCTGAAAATGATTTGGAGTCTGCGCACTCAATAATTACCAACACTGTTCTTTTTGTTTCCATAGCAATAGATTATTATTTCATACTACAATTTAATGCCAGACTGTTCTTTAATGTTATTCAATGTTCCCTTGGGTATCTCCTGACTATTATGTCTTGGAACAGGGAAATGCTGTTTTGTTATAGGACTAAACCACCACTCATGTCTGGAATTCTCTTTGTCCACATAGCATCCAAACTTAAGAAGGATTCTTTTAAGTTCGCTAATCCTCATAGTTGTGTCAAACTTGGACGTTGCAAAGATAGCAATATTTCTATCAATATACAAAAATATTTGATATTAAAATCACTTTTACAACGTGAAAAATAAATTAGATTTGATGTTTTGAAAGAACAAAGTTACAGCAACCAGATAACACTCACAACAGTGTTAAAATGCATTAACACGCAAACCCGCCCACATTGTAACTAACAGTTACAGTGATTGTAACCGCCAGTTACATTTTTCACAAAAGATTTAACTTTTATTAACCAAACTTTAACATTTCAACAATTTTCTTAGTAACAATTCCTGTTCACGAAGGTTTAACACTTAGTTCGGAAACCGGTTCGGGAAGAGGTTCGGAAACAAGGGACTCGATGCAGAAAACGGAACCTCGATGTGGAGTTCCGTAGCACAAACAAGATAACAGCTTACACTACCCCAACTGGTATTCAGACAAGTATTTGTAGCCGATGCTTTCAAATAGAATGACATAGTCATTCATGGTAGCTACCAAATAATTGCAGACCCAGTTGTAAAGGAATTCACGGGACACCTCACCCTCAATGTATAGTGATGTCTCACCTCGGAGGTGTGAAAATGTTTTATCCTCGCCATCATCGTCTTCATCATCAAAGAAGTAATCAACCCCGTAATTGATGCCGCAGGATGACCCGCCTTCAAATGTATTGTTAATATGCACAATCAGGTCACGTACTTCCTGTTCAGTCTCAATATCCATAATGGCATCCGTCCTGAACTTCAGAAGAGTGCCAGCCTCCGTACCGAGTTCATCACTCTCCAATACATTAACAGAGCAGGCTATATCAGGCTTCATATTTTCAGGTTTTACAGACAAGCCCTTGCCAATGATATCGTCAATATCGTCCGCCGATGGATACTCTATCACAAAGTGAATGACATTCCTTTCAGGCTCCACCTTGTTGACAATTGCTCCAGTCTCCTCAATTATCTCCCTAAGTAAAGACAGTGGAACATCCTTTACCCTTGTAATTTGGTTTAGATGATGTTTACTCATACACGTACATTTTACTTGTTAGACTTCTGTTGTTTCTCTAAGCGTTTTGCCAACTCTTTAACGTATTCAAACGCCTTTTCCATTTGTTTGTCTGGGTGCATCATAGTAGTTTAAGATTTTAGTTCCTGAGTGCAAAGAAAAGCATCAGCTCTGCAATTTAATTGCACAGCAAAAAAAATCTCGACTACTTACTATCAATAGAATATGAAAAGGGAAGCGGATGCCGTGAATCTTACAAACTGCTGCTACTCTAAAAGTGGACACGAGTAGGTAGAAAAAAAATAAAATTGTATCTTTGTTTCAGCAAAGCGTTGTATCGTAGAGAAGGAGCGTAGCTCCGAACGTAGACACAACGCTACGCCAGGACTTCATACAAAAGACCTTTTTCTACCAGAAAGGAAAAACTTTTATGGGAAAACAATTGAATCCGTTAGAAAAGGAGTTGCTTATACGTAGGTATAAGGGCAATCCATGTGTTAAACTATCTGACTTTTGCACTGCAAATGGAGTATCGGACACAGCGTTTAAGAAATGGCTGAGACAATATGACGAATCTGGTCTTGAAGGGCTATACCGTGCATCGTCAAATCAAGCAGACCTTTTTCCAGCAGGCATAGACCGAACAGAGGAGTCATACAAGCGAGAAATAATAAGGCTTCGTATAGAGGTGGAACGATTAAAAAAAAACTACACCGTGACCTACAACGCAGATGGGGGAAAGGAGTTTGTTCCTTTAAGTCCGAAGAGTTCAGAATAGTTAAGATACTATCAAGGGACTATGACATAAAGACCTTGTGCTCCATAATGAGAGTCAGCCGTTCAGGCTACTACAAGTGGACAAAGACTAGCAAGAAGCCATCCTCAAAAAACGAAATGGATATTGTAAAATGCGTAAGTGAAGTACACGCAAAACACAAGACGCACGGATATAGATGGGTGGCTGCGTACATGCGCATAAACATGGGCATAACCATATCAGATAACTACGCATACAAATGCTTCCGGTATCTTGGTATAAGGTCGGAGACACAGCACAAGCGTCATTATAAGCCCCGTAAGGTTAAAGACAAGTATCCGAATCTCATATACTCTACTTGGGAAACAGTGGACTGGCCCAAACAAGTGATAGTGTCAGATATGACCGCCTTCAAGTTTGGGTATATATACTATGAGACGACATTCTATTTTGACGTGTTTACTAAGGAGGTGCTTGCGAGCAGAGTCGCAGACAGAAGAGGCTGCCGAGACCAGTATATAGATGGATTGATGGATGTGGTGTCTTTACTCAAGGGGCATGAGGAACCTACGATATTACACACTGACCAAGGAAGCGTTTTTGCTTCTATGGCATATAATGACTTAATAAAGGATACCAATATCGTACGGTCTATGTCAAGAGCTGGCAAACCAACAGACAATCCGGTAAACGAGTCTCTTAATGGCTGGATTAAGGAGGAAATCATGGCCGAATATATGCTTAATGCAAAACAGTTTATTGGAATAGACGCGTTCCGTGACATTATAAAGAATTACGTGAAATACTATAACGAATGCCGTCCATGCTATGCCATAGGGTATGATACCCCGAGCAACTATAGAAAGCGATACTATAACGGCGAATTGGAGGTGAAAGATTCTTTTTCAAGCAGAAATCCCACTCCTGTGCCAAAGTTCGTTCAAAGGAAACGCTCAACCGCTGTAAATCAGGATGTTGTATAGGCGTGTCTATTGTGTTCAAAGGAAAATACATATAAATGTATGAAATGTCCACTTTTGGAAATAAAATAAGCAAGAAAAAATGACAGTGTGCACTTATAAAAAAATTATTAACTAAAAATTTTATTTAATGTCCACTTTTACAATCTAGTGCAAAACGGATTGCTTGCTTTGAGATTTTCGGCATATATACGGTTTATTACTTTGAGATTTTCGGCAAATATACACAAAAGACCTTTGAGATTTTCGGCAATTTTTATTCTTTTCCTTTGGTAATTAGAATTTTATAACTATCTTTGCACCGAATAAAATAAAAAAGATGGCAGAAAGAATATTTAGGCGCAAAATCTATGAGCAAATGCTGAGTTGGAAACAAAATCAGCATGGGACAACCGCACTTCTTATCAGAGGTGCAAGGCGTGTCGGCAAATCCACTGTTGCCGAGGAGTTTGCCCGTCATGAGTACGAGAGCTACATATTGGTTGACTTCTCAAAGGCGACGCCAGCAATACACCGTTTGTTTGAAGATGTCTCCAATTTGGACTACATCTTCACCCAGTTGCAACTTAACTATCGAAAAAGCCTGAAACCACGTAAGTCTGTCATCATCTTTGATGAAATACAAAAGCAGCCATTAGCCAGACAAGCTATTAAAACACTTGTAGCTGACGGGCGCTATGATTATATCGAGACGGGCTCTCTGTTGAGCATCAAACGTAAATGGAAATCAGCAGGCAAGAATAGCCAACAGAACAACATTCTTATTCCCAGTGAGGAGACACGCCTTGATATGTACCCTATGGACTATGAGGAGTTTCGTTGGGCATTGGGAGATGACCAGACTATTCCCATTTTGCGCACAATGTTCAACAGTCTAAGTCCGCTGAGTGACGATACGAATCGTCGTATGATGCGCGATTTCCGTCTGTATGTCTTGGTTGGAGGCATGCCTCAGGCTGTCAATGACTACCTTGATACATACGACATGAGCATTGTTGACCAACGTAAGCGTAGCATTCTTGACCTCTACGATGAGGATTTCTACGACTTAGACCCATCTGGTCAAACCTCGGACTTGTTTCACGCCATTCCTTCCCAACTAAGCAGCAATGCATCTCGCTATCAGGTTAGTAGCGTGATTGATGGAGGAAAACTGGAACGCTTGAGAGGTCAAATAAATATCCTCAAAGATTCCATGACCGTCAATATAGCTTATCATGCTAACGACCCAAGTGCAGGACTGGCATCACACATCAACCGCGACCAGTTCAAATTGTTTTGTGGAGATACAGGGCTGTTTGTCACTCTTGCTTTCTGGGACGATAAATTTACAGAGAATGTCATTTACCAGAAATTGCTGAGTGATAAACTGAAGGCTGATGTGGGCTATGTCTATGAGAACGTGGTATCACAGATACTGACAGCAGCAGGAAATAAGCTATATTACCATACATGGCCAACGCCATCGGGCAAACATAATTACGAGATAGACTTTCTTCTGTCTCGTAAAGCTAAAATTTGCCCAATAGAAGTCAAGTCATCGACATCCAATCTTCATGTTTCTATCGATGAATTCCAAAAAAAGTTCTCAGCCCGCATTCAGCAACGATATCTTCTACACTCGAAGGATATTCGTAAAGAGCAAGACTTGATATTACTGCCAATGTATATGTCAATGTTTCTTTAGAACCGTATTCATAATCTGATTTTGTTCAGAAAAGTCAAAGGCATAGAAGAACTGTTAGACTTCTGTTGTTTCCCTAAGCGTTTTGCCAACTCTTTAACGTATTCAAACGCCTTTTCCATTTGTTTGTCTGGGTGCATCATAGTAGTTAATGTTTTTGGTTATTTAAATTTGACACCTAAAAGTGCCAGTATCATAGCAACGGAGAAGTCAATACCCAAGGTGATAAAGAGCGCAGCAAGCATGGAGACACCAAACAGCCCGCTCACAAATGCAACCAACTTATACCCAAGGTATATCATAAGACCCATGAATAGCAACGAAAGCACAACTGCTATCACAGTCCAGACTACAGAGAGTTTATCGTCTTCTTTAATTTTCTTGCTCATAGTATTATGTTTTGGTTTCTGATTGCAAAGAAAAGTATCAGGTCTGCAATTTCATTGCACAGCTAAAGGAATTTTACCAAATAACAAAAAAAACGGAACCCCGATGTAGAGTTCCGTTAAACATAGGCCGTACCTGTAACGCGTACCAATTACTTCATTTTAGAGTAGCAATCCTTGAAGTCCTGAAAGCGAGCCATCCAATGCGCAGCACGCTCCTTGTCAAACTCATCACGCTCAATGGTTGAGTATTCGTCAAACTTGTGAAGCGCCTGAAAGTTCCCGTTATCATGATGCTGCGCGCCAGTTAGCTCCGCAAGCGGAGAGTCTGACCGTTGACCTATATGATGCAGTTCAAACGGGTCACCGTTCTTATCATGCGGAGGATAACCCTCACCCATAAGGTCAGCATTACACCAATCCCTGTACTCAGGATGTTTGTCACCATACCAGTTACGGCAGTTATACTCCTCACCCTTAATGGCAGGATTCAGGAGAGCAGGCTTACCATTCACCTGTAACCGGAATTTAGAAATACAGTGAAAACGGAAATCAGAGTGCAGTAAAAACAGAAACAATGATACAGAGAATTTGGCAACAACGATACAGTAAAAT
>ONEZ01000015.1 GCA_900316995.1 uncultured Bacteroidales bacterium
AGGAGAAAGTGTGGCGTGTGTTACACCTTCAACCACATTGCCTGCTGTAGCCATGTACTGCACACCAGCCACTCCGTGAACTTGGTATATTACAAATACGTAGTTCTTTTCAGCTGTAAAGTTAAAGTTGGCCATGCCACCTTCAAATACATTGTCGCTATCAATTCCCTCAATGTCGGCGTTGTTCACCCAGCCTTTGAAGTACCATAGATGGTCTGATGAGCCACAGTCGCTTCCGCCACCTTGCTCACCGCCGCCTTGTTCACCACCGCCTTGGCTTCCGCCAGTGCATGATGTGGTTGTTGGTTGTGGCCATGGCTCTTTGTATGTCAGGCTTGTTCCGTCATAGCAAACATCAGCTGTTATGCCGTTTATGTCGCCTGTCTGCTCTGTGCCGTTATTGAATATTATATTAAAGTTGCTTGCAGATACTGTGGCATAGTAGAAGTCTCCGCTCTTGCTAACAGAAGTCCCTGGCCATTTGCCAAGTAATTGAACAGCCGCATCACCGCTTCCAGTCCATGCGTAGGCATTACAGCTTGACCATGATGATGGTGCTTTGAACCCTACTTTAATAGAGCCAGTCTGGCCGCCTTGCTCGCCGCCGCCTTGTTCACCACCGCCTTGGCTTCCGCCACCGCCCTGCTCGCCTTGTGAAGAACAGTCTGTACCCTCTTCTACGTAAATCATGTCATCTTCAAAGGCTAACTTTATGTAGAAGTTATAGCAACCGTCTTTTGTGCATGTCATCTTACATGATGCGCCTGTGCCGCTCATAGTAAAGTTCTGGTATGCTCCGTATGGATCAAGTGCGCATATAGTCCACTCTGCGTTGTTATCTTTATCATAGCATGATACAGTCTGACCAGCTTTTACGTTGGCACTTGCCATATATTGTTCTCTGCCCTGATAATCAACTTCTCCCACTGGGCTTAATGCGTAGTCTGTGGTGCCATTGATTCGTACAAAGAATGATGAACCAGCAGTACCGCCACCTTGCTCACCGCCGCCTTGCTCACCTGTACCGCCTTCAGCTGTGGTGTAGTATGCCCAGCCGCTACCGCTGCATGCAAGAGTGTAGCCTGCTGGTGCTGACCAGCCAGAACCAACAAAACATTTCAGTTTGCCTCTCTTTCCTGTAGCGGTGGATTCATAGTAGCCGTTAGTGTTGTTTACAACAACATCGCTCTCAGAGTGAACGCCTGCCGCCTTACGGGCTGCAATCATTTTCTTGATGTTGCCCTTGCAGGCTGCCCAGTGGCGCCAGAATACGCAAGGTATGCCAGGAGCAGCCAGCATAACAGCATTAGCTTTCTCCCAGTCGCCACGGTATGGCCAGTTGCCATCTGTGTGCTTTTCATCGGTGTCATGGTTTTCAACAAATGTAACAGCGTATTTTCTTGTAGCAGGGGAGTGGCACACACCTGCAGGACGCGGTGTCTGTCCGTCCATCCAAGCTAATTTACCATAGTCAGAGCCGCCGCCCCACTTAGTCATGGCATCGTGGAAAGCAAAGTCAAATACCATTGATGTATAGCCGGTCTCTTTAACCCAGTTGACCATCTCGTCATAGCTTGCATCGTAGTACTCACCTACAGACATATATCCTCCTGCAGCCTGATTATACATTTTGTTGTTGGCACCGTTAAAGCCTTTCACAAAGTCATAACGCCAGCCGTCATAGCCTATTTCATTCTTCATCCACTGCAGATATGCCTTGCAGGCATCTTGTACAGTTTTGTTATTGTGGTCAAGGTCTCTGGCAGCTCCGTAGTTACCAGTTGGGTTGTCACCGTGGCCGTAGTCATAACCGCCTTGACCTTTACCGCATTCATCTGATTTTGTTATACAAGATGCGTTAAAGGTAAAGGAACCGTAAGTGCCAAAGTTTTCAGTTGGGAAACTACAGCACTCATTGTTGCCTGCGTGGTGGTTTATCACAATATCTGCTATCACCTTGCAGTTCTTGTTATGCAGTGCCTGAATAAGGGCTGTGAGTTCGCTTTTATTGCCCCATGATGAGGAGAGATTGCTCCATTGCCATGGGTGGTATCCCATGTTTGAAGAGCCTCCAAACTCGGCTGCACTTGCAGGAGGAAGCCATACCAATGTAAATGTTGAACCAATTTCATCAGCTTGCGATGAAAGTTTGCTCCATTTGGTCTCACTGTGTGAGTTCCAGTAGAATGCCTGGAGCATTACGTCCTCTGATTGTGACGGAACCTGCGCCGATGCAAATCCCATAAACACGCACAAAAGCGTAACAAGTGTGAAAATCCTTTTCATAAGTATAAGTTTTTAAGCTGTTATATTGCGAATATGCGTGGTAAAGTTACTCAATAATTATTAAAAAAAAACACCCTCTGGTGTTAAATTTAACATCTGAGGGTGTTTTTCCTTACCTAAAACGTGTTAGTGGTGTGTTAAATAATGTTAAAAGGTGCTATTCCTTAATAAACTTGCTTCTAACAGAATCTCCATTTCCTCCTTCAAGTTCAATAATATACAAACCTTTGGCAAGATTGCTTACATTCAGTGAGTTTCCGCTTACCGTATATTCAAATGTCTGACCAGCCAAGTTGGTGACGCGTGCGCTAACAAACTCTTTTGAGCCTGAAATATTAAGCTCTCCAGTGGTTGGGTTTGGATAGATTGAGAACTCTTCTGCTGTATCCTCATCAACATCAACCAGACCGGAGCAGTCAACAGTGACATAGTTTATGCCGTCAGAAACCTCATAGCATGTTTTAGCTGTGATACCTGATATATCATCAGTCTGTTTTCCACTGGCGTTAATAATAATACTGATAGAGCCTGTAGCAGGTACGTTATAGTACCACCAGTTGTTATCCTGTGATCTCATTGCTGTACCTGGCCATCCTCCAAGTGGCTCTGCTCCTGCTTCATCCCATGCATATAGGTTTGGTGTTGTAGAGGCGTAGACACCGCTCTTCTTAACTCCAATCTGGATAGTTGATGCTGGTGGGGTAGGGCCACCTCCGCAGGTAGTAGGTGTGAACTTGGCTGATGAACCACCGTTAGAGCCATCCCAGCAGGCGTCTGCGCTAGCTGAAAGGTTAGTTGTCTGATGACCATTGTTATTGTCATTGAAGATAAGATTTATCGGACGTGCGTCAGTCTCAGTAATAGTGTAAGTGTAGTAATCTCCACTCTTTGATATTGTCTTACCTGGCCATTCTCCAAGTGGCTTTGCTTCTGCTTCATCCCATACATACAGTGCTACTGCACTCCAGCTTGAAGGAGCCTTGAACTGAACTGTAAGACCTGCAGGTTTCTCTGTAAGGAATGTACCGCTTACAATATCTGACTTCTCTGAACCGTCTATTGCAATGGCCTTGATTGTGGTCTTGTTTACTGTTATAGATATAGGTGATGAGTACCTTGTAGAGCTTGCAGAAGGTGTGGTGCCGTCTGTTGTATAATAGATGGTACCCTTGGTTGTAGTTAATGTTACCTTACCTCCCTGGCCTACATAACCGCCTGCAGGTGTCATTGTAACCACAGGATTTGTGGGAACCACCACATTAGTATAGTATGCCCATCCGTTTCCACTACAAGCTAAAGTGTATCCGCTTGGTGCTGACCAGCCGCTACCTACAAAGCATATAAGTTTACCTTTTTTACCAGTGGCGGTAGCTTGGTAATATCCGTTTGTGTTGTTTACTACTACGTCACTCTCTGAGTGTATGCCCGCAGCCCTACGTGCTGCAACCATTTTCTTGATATTATCTTTGCATGCCACCCAATGACGCCAGAATACACATGGGATACCAGGGGCTGCAAGCATAACAGCATTAGCTTTCTCCCAGTCGCCACGGTATGGCCAGTTGCCATCTGTGTGCTTCTCATCGGTATCGTGGTTGTCAATGAATGTCACGGCATATTTTCTTGATGCAGCGGCATGGCAGAGTCCGGCAGGACGTGGTGTGGAACCATCTAACCATGATAGTTTGCTGTAGTTACTTCCGCCTCCCCATTCAACCATTGCGTTGTGGAAAGCAAAGTCAAACACCATAGATGTGTAGCTTGTCTCTTTAACCCAGTTCAGGAGTGCATCATAGCTGGCATCGTAGTATTCTCCTACAGACATATATGCTCCGGCAGCCTCATTATACATCTTGGTGTATTTTCCAAGATAGCCTTTAACAAGGTCATAACGCCAACCGTCATAGCCTATATCGTTTTTCATCCATTTCAGATAGGCGATAACATGTTTCTGTACATTGCTGTTTGAGTGGTCAAGGTCACGGGCTGCGCAGTAGCCGCCTGATGATCCGCATTGCCATTCTCCGTAGCCGGCGTCTTTTGCACCTGTACCGCTGCCGTTTTCGTCATCTTTTGTTATTTGTGATGCGTCAAACTGGAATGAGCCGTATGTTCCAAAGTTCTCTGTGGGGTAACTGCAACATGCGTTGTTCCCTGCATGGTGGTTTGCCACAATATCCGCTATTACCTTGCAATTTTTGTTGTGTAGTGCCTGAATAAGAGCGGTTAGTGTTGATTTGTTGCCCCATGATGAGCTAAGGTTTGGCCATTGATAGGGATGGTAACCCATGTTTGAAGAGCCTCCTCCTTCAGCCGCGCTTGCTGGCGGCAGCCATACAAGTGTGAATGTTGAGCCAATCTCATCCGCCTGGCTTGTCAGTGTGGCCCACTTGGTCTCAGAATGAGAGTTCCAGTAAAATGCTTGAAGCATCACATCCTCTGCCTGGGAAGGGACTTGTGCTTTTGCCGCAAAAAGAGCTGCTGCAAAAAGCAGGGTAGTGGTAAGTAATTTTTTCATAGTATTTATAAGTTTTTAATATTGTTTTTATATGCTATTATGCATCAGACTACAAAAATACCTAATTTTAGATATGTATCAAAAAAAAAGCCCCCGAATTTTGCATCGGAGGCTTATTTTAACACTTTTTAAGCGGAGAGACTTTGAAATTGTGAGAGTCTTAAAGCTTTATGAGCTTGCTTTTAGCGGTTCTGCCGCCTGCATACGTTACGTTAATAATGTACATGCCGTTTTCAAGGTGAGAAACGTTTATCTGGTTCTGGTTTACAGGCAGCCTTTCAGACTGTCCGGCCATGTTTACTGCGTATGCCCCCACAACTTCCTCGTCACCAGCTATATTCACCACATCGTGGGCAGGGTTGGGGTGGAATACGGCTATGTTCTCAACTGAGCCCTCGGAGGCCTCTTGCACATCTACGGTCTGGCAGTTTGTTCCATCGCCAATGTAGATAACATCATCTGCCCATGCCAGTTTTATATATACATCATAACACCCCGATGTGTTACATGTCACCTCATAGCCAGAGTCAAAGCACTGGTATTTGCCGTATGGGTCTATTTTGTTTATGGTCCAGTCCACATTGTTCATGTTGTCATAGCATGAGAGTTTGTCTCCCTTGTTTATGTACACCGATGCCATGTACTGGTCTCTTCCCTGATAATCCTTTGTTTGGGTATCTACAGCGTCAAATTTGATGTTGTGGTTAAGTGTCACACTGTATTTGGTGTGGCCTGGTTCAGGTCCTGGTCCAGGCTGTGGACCGGGTCCAGGTTCAGGTTCCGGACCTGGTGGCACGGTGGTGTCAGTGTAGTACGCCCATCCGTTGCCGCTGCACGCCAATGTATAGCCGCTTGGGGCAGACCATCCGCCGCCTATAAAGCATATCAGAGTGCCCTTTGTGCCCTTTGTTGTGCATTTGTAATAGCTGCCGCAGGTTCCTTCTGTGGTGCAGGAGCTTTGGCTGTTAATACCACAGGCGTAGCGTGCCGCAGCCATCTTCTTTATGTCCTCCTTGCATCTTACCCAGTGAGGGTAGAACACACAAGGTATGCCCGGGGCTGAGATTATGAAGGCGTTGGCCTTTGTCCAGTCACCGTTGAAGCGGTTGTGGTCACGGAATGTGTCATGGTTGTCAACAAAGGTGGTGGAGTAGCGTTTCATCTCATCAGCTCCCGCTATTCCTATGGGTACCGCATACATGGATGTCATGCCTAAGTAGTTGCCGTTGGTTAGCGCGTTGTTGAGAGCTTCATACTTCATGTGAAAGTCAAATACAGTGGATGTGTAGTTTGTTTCCTGTACCCAGTGTTTCAGGGCGTCATAACTGTTCTCCCAGTACTCGCCCACAGAGTAGTAGGCTCCGGCTGCATTGTTGTACTCCTGATTGTATTTCCCAAGATAGCCCTTTACAAGGTCATAGCGCCAGCCGTTGTAGCCCATCTCCCCTTTCATCCATTTCATGTAGGCTATGATGGCGCTGCGCAGGTATGAGTTGCTGTGGTCAAGGTCACGGGCTGCGCAGTAGCCGCCCCATGCGTCACACACTTTCTCATATCCTGCATCGTTGTTTCCACGGCAGTCATATCCGTTGCGGCTCGCCTCGTCATCACGGCACACATAGTCACTGTAGCCGTTCTGATGTAGGTTGAAATAGCCGTATGAGCCAAAATCCTCATCCATAAGGTCAAGCCAGCTTGTGCCAGCCTTATGGTTTATGACTATGTCTGCTATGGCGTAGCAGTGTCCCGTAGGGTTTGACGCTCCTGCGTCTTTAAGTGCGCTGATGAGGCTTTTAAGCTCGTTTGCCGAGCCCCAGAAGCCGTTTTGGTCACACCAGTGCTTAGGGTGGTAGCCTGTGGGTGAGCCGTCCTCCGCCTGGGCTGACGGCGGCAGCCAGACCATTGAGAATGTGGCGGCAATCTCAGATGCCTGACTCCTTAATGCGTTCCAGTTGGTGGCTCCGTACTCTCCGCCACTGAATGATTCCCAGTAGAAACCCTGTAGCATGATGTCTGGTGCGTTTGCCGGAGCTTGTGCTCTCAGAGTTGCTGCAAATAGCAGCTGAACGAATGTAATTGTTAAAATCTTTTTCATTTTAATTTCTTAAATGTTAATAACATGTTAAATTTCACAAGCGCAAAGATAAGTCAAAACATCTAAGAAACCGCATGAAAAAGCCCTGTAGTGCATTATTTAACACAACAGGGCTTATTTAATAGTTAAAATATGTTAATTATTCACATCTGTGAGGCGTTTTATATTAGGTTCATCTCATGCAGAACGTTTGTGGTCTTGCGTACAGCTGCCTCAGATGCAGCAAACTTGGCTTTCTCATCATCGTTGAGGTCAAGCTCCACAATCTTCTCAATACCGTTCTTGCCTACAATTACAGGGACACCTATCATAAGGTCTTTTACTCCGTATTCACCGTCAAGGTATGTAGAGCAAGGTATCATCTTCTTCTGGTCATTGATAATAGACTCAGCAAGGAATGATATGGCTGCGCCAGGAGCCATCCATGCAGATGTGCCAAGCAGGCCTGTGAGTGTGGCTCCGCCCACCATTGTAGATTTAACCACCTCTTCAAGTTTCTCTGCGCTCATGAGTGTGCTGGCAGGTACGCCCTTGTATGTGGCAAAGCGTGATAGCGGAATCATGGTGGTATCGCCGTGGCCGCCTATAACTATACCTTCAACCTCTCCTGCATTGCACTGGAGAGCCTGAGAGAGGAAATATTTGAAACGGCTGCTGTCAAGTGCGCCGCCCATGCCTATCACACGGTTACGTGGCAGTCCAAGGCTCTTAAGTGTAAGGTATGCCATGGTGTCCATTGGGTTGGAGACTATAATGAAAATACAGTTAGGTGAGTACTCTAATGCGCTCTTAGCCACTGCCTTAACTATTCCAGCATTTACGCCTATAAGGTCTTCACGGGTCATGCCTGGCTTACGTGGAATACCTGATGTGATAACCACCACGTCAGAATCGGCGGTCTGAGAGTAGTCATTTGTCACACCTTTAACTACGGTATCAAAGCCAATAAGCTGGGCAGTCTGCATAATATCCATTGCTTTGCCCTCTGCAAGCCCCTCTTTGATGTCTATTAAAACAACCTCACTTGCTACTTCGTTGATAGCTAATACATTGGCGGCGGTAGCACCTACGTTACCTGCGCCCACTACTGTTACTTTTGACATAATTTTTATAATATTTAGTAAGTTAATTTCGTTTCTAAACTGCAAATATAGGTTTTTTTTGTCAAAAAGTGTTACATTTGCACCCTAATTTTAAATGGGAAGAAAATTTAGCCTCATATTAAAAGGTTCAGCCTTGTGTGCCGCCGCCTGTGCGCTGGCGCTGCTTTGGTCATGCTCAGTTCAGAAAAACAATCCTGTGACTCGTGGCTACCATCGCACCACGGCTAAATATAACGTTATGTTCAACGGCAAGGAGGCGTTTAAGAAGGGTATGGAGAACATACACAAGGCCTCTATCCCTCTTGATAACTACAATGACATTCTTCCTGTTTTTGAATTCAGTATCACTGAGGCGCTTGGCTCCGCCAAAAGTGACATGGAGCGCGCTCTTGAAAAGAGTGAGAAGACCATAGCCCTTCACTCCATTGTAAAGAAGCCTAAGAAAAACCCTAAAAAGTCACGTGACCCCAAGTATAAAGCCTTTATGGCTAAAGAGGAGTATAATCCGCAAGTGCAGGAGGCGTGGCTGCTACGTGGTAAATCTCTCTACTGCCTGCAAGACATAATTGCGGCTGAAGCCATATTCGCATACGTAACCAAGCATTTTAAAGACAACATAGATGTGAGCACCGAGGCAAGCCTGTGGGCTGCCACAGGATATGCTGAGCAGGGCTGGTTCTATGAGGCGGAGGAAATGCTTAACCGCCTGAGTGAGAAATCATTCTCTCCAAAAACTACAGAGCTTTACGTGCTGGTAAAAGCTGATTTGTTGCTGCGTCAGGGCAAACTGGAGGAGGCGCTGCCGTTCCTTGACACCGCCATAGATGAGTACTCCGGCTACCGTAAAAGCCGCTATATGTTTATTAAGGCTCAGGTTCTTGAGCGCCTTAACAAATTCAATGACGCCTTTGCTCTATACAAAGAGGTGGCAGACCGCAATACTGAGTATGTTATGGAGTTTAACTCTGTGCTTGGCATGGCAAGGTGCTATCAGGGCAAGAGTATGGAGCCTATACTCAAGGAGACAGACCGCCTGCTTAAACGTGCAAGCAATGAGCAGTATTTAGACCAGATATACTACACTCTGGGGCGCCTATATTTGCGTAACGGAGACCATGAACGTGGCGTGGAGTATCTGAAAAAGGCTATTGAGAGTAGCAAACGTGGCGGTATTGACAAGGCCTACGCACTGCTCGCTCTTGGAGAGATATACTATAATGAGGAAAAATACATAGACGCCCAGCCATTATATGCTGAGGCGGTGAGCATAGTGCCAAACACATTTAACGGCTACAAAGAGCTGCAGGAGCGCAGCATAAACTTAGACTATGTGGCAAAATACAGTGGCACGGTTACTTTGCAGGATAGTTTGCAGGCTCTTGCCGCACTGCCTGAGAAGGAGCGAATAGCCAGGGTAAAGACCATTATTGCTGATAAGAAGGCTGCCGAGGCGGAGGCTCAGAAACGTCTGGAGGCTGAGGCTCGTCAGGCGGAGGAGCGTGAGCGTAGTGCAAATATGGCTGCTGCGGCGGGTCTCTCGCTTGGTGAGAGCCTTAACACAGCCTGGTACTTCTATAACTCCACGCTTATTAGCCGTGGCAAACTTGAATTCCAAAGGGAGTGGGGTGGCAGACCTCTTGAAGATGACTGGCGCCGTTCAAACAAGGTGGCATCGGGGATGCTTGACCCTACACTTGAAGAACAGGAAGAGGAGACAGTGCAAGCCTCAGACTCCACTAAAACGGTACGTGGCGTGCAGTCAAATGACATCTTTACATCCACCGGCGATGCCGAACTGGACTCATATCTTCTTACTCTGCCTCTTACGGCTGATGCCAAGCGGGCGTCAGATGCAGCTATAGAGGAGAGCCTTTATAATCTCTATTACGTATATGAAAACCGAATACATAATAAACGCCTTGCTTTAGAGACCTACGATGAGCTTAAACGCAGGTTCCCGAACACCGAGTACGGTAAAGCATCTGAGAATAAAGATGACGCTATGGAAGTGGAGGCGTACAACCTGTACCGCAAGGCATACGATGCGTTCAAATCTGGCGATGGAATGGTGGTAAAATCAACTTTGGCACAAGCTGAGAAATGCTGTGGTGAATCTGCGCTTATGCCTAAGTTCTACTTCATAGACGCGCTGAGCAGCGGCCGCAGTGACGGTCGTGAACGCTTTAAGCAGAAACTCTCAGACTTGGTTGAAAAGTACCCTGACAGTGAGGTAGCTCCGCTTGCCCGTGACATGATAGCCTTAGTGGGTCAGGGGCGTGAGGTGGTTAACGCAGTGCCTGTAAGCTCTATAAACTTGGAGCGTGAAGCTGTGATAGTATCGGAGGCTGAATACGCTGAGGCTATAGAGCGTGCCGGCTTTGAATACAACCCAGAGGATTCTCACCTGTTTATTATATCTATTAACGGTACTGAGCAGCAGAAGAACGCAGTGCTCTTTGCCATCGCTGATTACAACTTCAGCCGCTTCATGATTAAGGACTTTGACTTTAAGGTCAAGACCCTTGAGGATGATTTGTTTGCCATATCCGTGTTCCCGCTCTCATCTCTCAATGAGGCGGTGTGGTACCAGAACTCTGTTCTTGCAGACCCAGGTGTGGCAGAGGCTCTGAAGGGTGTTAAGTACCATTCATTTGTAATATCTTCAGATAACTTCATAAAGGTGTTTGACCGTGAGTCCATGCTCCGCTACCTTGATTTCTACATCAGTAACAACCTGCAAGTAAAAGAATCAGACGTGATTCAGCAGCTTGAAGAGGATAGCGGGTTTGTGAAATAAATTTATTTACCCACATTTCAACAGATTATCGGAAATTTTGGGTGTGTAAAGTGCAATATTAGTTTCCCTTGTACGGAGTACGCAAATGCAATTTATATAAAATTATTTATATATAATTCTTTTTATATATAATTTTTATTATATTTGCAGTGTGAAATAGACTCCAAATTTGCTTATGTTCCACGCATTTCTAACATATAAGAATGACACAGAGAAAACAATTGAGTCTGTGAACAAGGAGTTGTTTGACATCATTGTAAGCGGTCTTAAAGGCGAAAGACAAGGCTCAATAGCTCAGTCTTACGTTATAGTGGGCTCACAGGGTAGTGGTAAAACATCTCTACTCAACAGGATTGCTTCAGCCGTGCATAAAATTAAGTCATGTGATTATATCCCAGTTCTTATAGATGGCAAAACGCTTTTCAGCAACGATGACATCTGGCGTCAGTGTAAGGGGAGAACCTCAAATCAGCGCACTATTCTCCTCGTAGATAATATGAACTACTATTTTAATAGGGTAAGCCAAGATTTACAATATGAACTTAGGGGTATTCTGAACACTCCTGGAGCACCTATTCTTATCGCTTCTTCAACTGAGGTTTTACCAGCTTTTTCTAAATACGATTCAGCTTTTTATGATGGTTTACGTGTGTTATACATCAAACCTGTATCAAATTCTACTATAAAAGAACTGATCAAGGGTTTTGTTGATTATGAACGTTATAATCACATAATGCAATATCTGCCTAAGACAATACGCTCTGTAAAAATGGTAAAAAATATCATAGGCAATTCCAATGATGAAAGGAGTGACATAGTTGCCTTAGTTGATTTAATGTCAGACTTTTATCAAAATATATATGACTCATGTTTGCCAAAAGTTCAGAAGATACTTATGGCACTGTCAGAACATGAAAACGGACTTGCATTGCTGGGCCTTAGAGAGAAACTGTTGCTTACGGGTGCGGAATTATCTCCTTATCTGAATAAAATGATTGCCCAAGGTATCATAGTAAAGAAATCAACTACAAAAAAGGACGGCATCTACTCTATTGCAGACCCACTGTTTATGCAGTGGATTCAATCTACAAGCAGAAGCGCAGCAGAATATTTTTCCAGTTGCACATTGGAAGAGTCCGGATTGTATGCAGCTGAAGACGTTGATTTAATGTGAAGCAGTAACTTTTGATTGACAAATATTTTCACTTACATTTGCGTCATAGTTTTCGTCCCATATATAAAGCTGATGATGGTCCCTCCTTGTCAGTTTTTCTGCCTGCATCTTAACAAAATGATAATAATCTTAAAGATTTAATGTTAATATTTTGTAGAATAAAAATATTGACATACTTTTGCATAATAAAGCTGTCCCCAAAATAATTCTCTAAATTAACAGACATGCGTTCAAAGGTTAACAACAGTCAAACCCAATCTGCCAATATTGCAGATAAGGAGCCCAAATTGTATCTGTTTGAGCGAGTTCCGTCTGAGGTACTACAAAAACGGAGAATTGGGGTATATGACTACATCATTTAGTGGAAGTGCTTATCCTTACATTTTGAAGTCAGCGCATATTTTTCAGAGCACTATACAGATTTTGATTAAGTTAAATTTCCCGTACCGGCATTTGCGTATAAAGTATAGTTTGCACCCCATATATAAAGCTGATGATACCCCCTCATCGTCAGCTTTTTTTGCCCGAATCTTAACGTTTAAGGCCTTTGAAATGTTAAAAAACTACGCCGATGTTGAAATTTTCATTGCCGTTGTTTTGAATTTTATTAACTTTGCGCCCTTAATTGTGTCTAAGGATAAACCCAAAAAAACTATTGATATGAAGAAAACGCTACTCAGTGCCCTGAAACACGGTTCAGGCATTCTTCTCACTCTATTTTCATTACTTTGTGCCTGTCAGGTGTGGGCGGATTACACATTCACTTTGTATATGTATAGTCCTAGTTCGCCTGCTTATATTTATTTTTGGGATTCTTCTGAAAATCCTATTGGTAATACTTATCCAGGTACAGCCTGGGGTTCGTTTTCAAAGACGAGTCTTGGAAATAATTGGTATAAAAGTCAAATAACAAGTCCAACATTAACATATAGCACTCAGGTGAATTGTGGAAGTGGAGATTGCAAGTCAGGTGACGTAAATGGGTTGTCAAATTCATGGATTAAGGCAAACGGTAATACGGATTGTAAAGATTATGGAATACCATCTGATTATAAGACTGTTAAATCTGGGGGATTGTTAGATAACAGGACATTCTCATCATTTGATGAGAGTAAACAAGCTTTCAAGTATGAGCTGTCAAATATTAGTGCTGGAACTTATTACTACAGAGTATATAATGGATCCACTGAATATTGGTCAACTATAAATAACAGCCGAGGAAATGTAACCCTTTCAGGCGGAAAATCTGGAAGTACAAATAATGATGTATCTTTTACGTTGAGTGGTGGAAACAAAAACATTACAATATATTATGATCCAGGTGCAGATGTAACGTTTGTTGATGCAGTTGAAGCCTGTACAACACCTACAGTTGGAGCCGTATCAGGAGACGTTGCTACAGAAGAGTGCGAGGGTACAGTTGAGTTGAGTGTATCTCCTACTGGTGGAACTGAACCTCTTTCATATCAGTGGTTTAAAAATAATACTCAATCTACATCTGGTGGAACAGCTGTAACAGGTAAAACATCTTCTAACACTTACACCCCGCTAAGTGGCTCATACTACTATTATTGTGAGGTATATTCTGCGGGTGAATGTGAGGCTATATATCATGCTTCAAGCAGTCCAACAACTAACCGTGTTAATATTAAGGATGCTCCTGTGGTAACGGCATCAGCAACAGTGATTACAAATTACACTCCAGTTGTTGTTTCCGCAGCCGGACCTAATGTGGTGTGGACTAAGGATGTTAAAAGTGGAACGGATGAGAATAGTTATCTTTATAAGCCAACGAATAGTTCCGTAATATTCAAGGGGAAGGGAACTTCAGGAACTGTGGTTTATACAGTAACTGGAACCGCTGAAAATGGTTGCTCTTCCTCAGTTGACATATCTGTGAGCCAGGATGTTGATATTTGCCAATAACAATAGGATAAAACTCAAACTAAAAAGAATCAAGTTATGAAAAACAATATATACAATACTTTAAGTGGTTTTGCCTCTCATATAACAAGTGCAGGCAGAGTTTTATCTGTTATTTTCATGCTCGCTTTAAGCAGCAGTGCGTGGGCTACATATTATGTGTATATAAGTACGGATAAATCCACATGGACTTTTGTTACCAACTCAGAGACTAAGTCCTTTACTATCTCAAATTCCAATTATTTGAATTCTGGAACGAATTATTATCTGGCTGTTTCGACCAACTCTGGAGGCTATTCCTCAAGTTACAAAGAACAGATGTATTTGAGTGATGTGGTAAACAATTCAAGTTCTTTTATTACAACGAGCAAGGATAATGCTTCATATAGCGGTTGCCCTTTTTCTTTTATGAAATATTCACTTCCAGTGCCTGTTTCAAATTTATATTTGAGTCTGGAATCTGAATCATACACCCATAACTGTGGAAGTGTATATACAGATAAACAGCAGAAATATATAGTTTCTGTTGACACCCCAACTCTTAAGCTTTGCGGTGGATTTACGGACTGGAGCACATCTGAAGCACCAGAGATGACTGAGACAGGAACTGTTGGTATGTACAGTACATCTGTATATTTGCCAGGTGGTCACGAATACGAGAAACAGACTTCTGAGGGCTTCAAAGTGGCAGCTGTTACAAGCAGTGGCAGTGCTACATGGTACGGAGCTGACGCTACTATAACTTCAGCATCAAACTCTCAGACACTTGCTTCAACTGATGCTGGTGGTAGCGCAGGAAACCGCTGTGGTATTACAACCGTCTATTCAGGCTCATATACTTTTACATATAACGCATCGTCCAAGCTTCTTACAGTAACTTATCCAGATGCTATTGAGGCCACCCCTATAGTACGTTGTGGTGCTTTGCCTACCCAAACAAGGAATGCTACTTACAGTAGTGAGGGGTGTGACAGGTATGATATAAATGCTTCTGCATATATAGCGTCACCTGGTTGTAGCGCAGGTAGTGAGCAGACGCTCAGCAACCTAAGGGTAAGGCTTAGAAAGAAAGTCGCTGGTGAATATACAGAGACGGAAGTGGTCGAGTTCCCTGGTTCATATAGCAGGAACAGTACATATTCACTTACTGTCCCCTGCACTACAGAACTACTTATGACATGCCTTAGTGAGACCACTATTGTTATGGATATAGCTGGCTACAACTCTGTTATGGGTTGGTCTGCGTATAGTGATGAGATGGAGGTGGAATATACCGCATGCCCTAAATTTATTTTAGAGAATCTGTCAAAAACATTCACAGCATGTGATGGTGAGCACCAGTTCACACTGCGTGATATGGTGAAGCCAACTCCTACAGGCTGGTCTGCCACTCTTGGTGGCGCCGATGCAACGTCTGATTTTACTCTTAAGGATGGCCAGATGATATGGAAGGGTATCGACAAGGATGCTGGAACTTACACATATACATTTGCCTTTACAAGGAATGGTTTTAACGGTGAGGGTAAGCCAAATACAGCTACAATAGAAATTGAATACAATAAGACAGCTCCAACTGGTTCTGTTACTGGAATAACAATAACTCCTTCTCCTAAAGGAACAGCGGGTACACCAGTAACACCATGGACGCCACTTACGCTTACAGCCACACTGTCAGATGGGAATAGCTTTACAGATGTTCAGTGGAGTGTAAGCGGTGTGCCTGCGCCTGTTTTTGAAGAAGGTACTTTCACATCATCGTCTGCCACTGCAACGTTTACTTCAAAGCCGTTTGCAGTCCCTGTAACTTATACAGTTACTGCTAGAGGGTTATCAGGGAATTGCCAATCAACGGATGATGAGCACAGCTATACAATAAATGTTTATGCCGATTCTGATAACGGTTCTGGTTCCACAATTATTCTTAATGGAGATGCTCCTGTCGTGGATGATGGTCCAGAGGTTACTCTTAATGGCTATGTTAAGCAGTTGGTTGATGGAAACGCTACTCTTAAGAAATTAGGATTTGCATATATTAAGAGCGAAGGTAACTCTTGTGGCGATGTTACCGGCAGTTGGTCAAAGGTGGAGATTACACCCGCTGAGGCACTAAAACAGGGTGAGTCATGGAGCGCGTCTATTAATACTGGTTTAAAAGAGAATACAGAATATCTTTATAGAGCATACGCAGTAAATACGTATCCAAGCACAGCTGTAACCACTTATAGCACCAATCCTAATAATAGTAGTGAGGCGGCTTGTGGAACATTTACCACGCAGGGAGGTTGCGAGTATCCTACGGGTGATACCATTTACTATACTATTGACGCATCATTGGTTTCTGAGAGTCCTTGCCATCTTGCCTTCAAGTCATTTGAAAACGCTCTTGCAAATCTCAAGAGTCACAAGACCGCTGGAGCAGCAGACTACTGGTGGGATAACAGCAAAATGATGCTTGTTAAAAACGTTGTGTTCCAAGTTGCAATTAATAAAGCTGGATATGGAGTTAAGAACAGTAGGGTAGATTTCAGCAATATTAACAAGTATGAGTCAAGCTCATCTCCTCTACCTACCAAGCGTTTGGTTATACGTCCGTTAGTATCTGGCACAAAACCTATTGTATGGGGTATGTATATGGCAAACTCTCGTTGGATTACTGTAAACAGTATGAATGTTCAGCGTGTGGCTCCATCTACAACGGATGGTAAGGGGCACTCATGTATACTTATTGGTCTTGATGACCAGACAAATAACCTTGCAGTTGGTAAGGTTACTTCAGCCAACTTGGAGTTTGTTAACTGTGAGTTCTCTGGAGATAACTTCTGCTGCATTCATGCAAGCGCAGTTGATGGCCTGTACCTTGAGAACAATAACCTTATAGCAGAGTGCGGAGATGCATCACAGGATACAAGAGACTGGGGTGCGTCAATCAAGTTCATGAACTGCAAGAACATAACCCTTATACGTAATAACTTTAAAGGAGCACACTCTAACAATATATTCTCACAGAATACACGTGACTTGCTTGTAATGAACAATGTGTTCTGGAATGACAACAAGAAGTTTGATGCTGGAACAAACAACTCTGCCATTATCCGTCTTGTTAACTTTGAAGCAAATGATGATGCGCATGCGGTAAAGAATGTGGGCGTTTATTATAACACGTTGTATTTAGCTAAAAACGATGCCAATAGTGATAATGTTGACTTCTTTATTTTTGGTGGAAATGATTCCAGGTGGAATACCGCTGCACGTTATGATGAGAGCACGATAGAGTTTATGTATAACAACTGCTACTCATACTCTACCTCTTCTGCTGGAAAGTCTTCAAATCCATTCTTAAGTAAGACTATCACATCCACTATGCACCATAATAACTTCTGGTCTGCAAGAACTGGCAGTAGTTACGGTGGTGACGAATTTGAGTTTGGTGCAAATATAGAGAATCACTCTATGGCTGCTGGGGGTGATATGCTTTGTAGTACAGCGGCACATACACCAGAGGGTATGATTATAAAGGGTACTGCTCTTAATTTGGGTAGTGCAATTTCTACTGACGTTTCTGGTTTAGGCGCAGATACTGTCCGTTCTGACCGTCTTGATTTCAAGATTAGACCAAATGACAATACGTGGACATACGGTGCATACCAGAGTAGAAGCGGTGAAACTGTTGATGTTATTATATGGAACGGCGGTAAAGATGCTACCTGGGATGACCGTAACAACTGGGTTAAGGAGAACGGCAGGCAGGTTACTTGTGTAGATAACCTTAGTGATAATCTTAAGGTTATTATCCCAGAGCCTCACTCTAAACAGTATCCTTTGCCAGCATCGGGGTATATAACCAAGTATCCAACTGTACCTACATGGGCTACTCCTGCAAGTAGTGAGGCTGTAAGGGCAGGAATAACAGAGTCAACAAGGACAACCGTAACTAAGTTTGCTCACTCCATTGAGATGGAGTATGGTTCTGCTATTAAGGGCGTAGAGGAACTTAAGGTGGGAGATGCATATCACTATTATAATGTACAGTCTCATCTCACGGTTGATCCTAAAGAGTGGGTTCTTGTAGGTTCTGTGGTTCGTCCGTTTAAGGATAAAGATAAGGCAATGGCGGCTACACCTACTTTGCCGGCTGACTCAGCTACACGTCTTACACAGTCAGGTGATTTCTATCTCTATCATAAACCTCATGTTTATATGCAGAAGTTTGACATAGCTTATAACAGCGGTAGTGTGGTTGCTACATGGGGAACTCCATTTACTGATTTGAAAACAGATGTTGAGCCTACTGAGACTTTTGCAATATCTGTGGCTGATCAGTTTGGAGATATGAAACTTCCGGCGTCATTCTATTATGCTATTTTTGAGCCAGACCCATCTAAACTTAATGATGGCGACAAGCAGCGCACCTTTGACTTTAACGGTCATTACTATGCTGCAGAGCAAGCTCTGAATTACACTGTGCCAGCAACCTCTCTGGGTGTGTTTAATAATGCATACCCTGCAAATATTGATGGTACAGCCACTTACTCTAACTTTAATTTGTACACGTACGATTACAATGACAAGGCTTGGGAGGCTATAGGCACCATTGAAGATAAGATGATTAAGCCTCAGAGCGGTTTTGCAATTTACAACACATCAGGTAGCTCAAATACATTCTCTCCAGTATATGTTACTGCTGTGGCTGACGGTAAGGACATTGATACCAAGTATAAGACCGCAGAGGCTAATGCTCAGGTTATTATTAGGGCATACAACTTGTTTAACGATAAGGGTAGCCGTATAGGTGTGGGTGAAGCGTTTAATGACGCTTACAAGCTCTTCAACGGCTCTGTTAGTGAGAACCTTGAGGTTTATATGCTTAAGAATGACGGTAAGTACTCAACCCTTAAGACAGATGACTTCAACACTGTCATACCTGTGGGTGTGAGAAACAAGTCAAACAGCGCATATCCTATCAGATTTGAGCTTATTAAGGCTGAGGGTGTGGAGAGCGTGATACTGGAGGACCGTGGTGTTACTCCTGCCGCCACATACGATTTACTCAGCGGTGAAGCTCCTGCATTCCCAAGCATTGAGCCTGGTGATTTGGAGGGCAGGTTCTACTTGATGCTTGGCGCTGGTACAGAGGAGAACCCTGACATACCTACAGACGCTCCTGCAGAGAGTGCAGATAGTTTGAATGTGGATGTGTTTGTAAATAACGGTATTATGACTGTTTCAGTAAGCGCAGACGCTGTTATTAGCAAC
Organism: uncultured Bacteroidales bacterium; assembly: GCA_900316995.1. Classification (GTDB taxonomy): domain Bacteria; phylum Bacteroidota; class Bacteroidia; order Bacteroidales; family Paludibacteraceae; genus Enterocola. Next base: position 19,150 of record ONEZ01000015.1, read on the forward strand.
ATCACCATGTATGACATGGCTGGTAAGGCTTACAAGGTGGCTGTGAACGGTACAAATATGAACAAGAGCAAACTAAATGTTGCTAAAGGCGTTTATACTGTGACAGTGGTAACAGACAAGGGAACAGAGACAAAGAAAGTAATAGTAAAATAAGTATAATAGGTGCGTCATGCTGAGTATAGCGAAGCATCTCATAATTATTTTGAGATCCTTCGTTTCACTCAGGATGACGAGGTAAAGATAATGTTTATGAAAAGAGTATTGAAATTCTTGATACTTAGCCTTGGGCTGGTATTTGCCCAAGGTGTTATGGCGGTTACTCTCCCAAGTCAGTCATACAATCCGTATGTTATTCCATCTGTGGGTGAGGATAATGCTAACTATGATCCTGTGATTGGCAGTGGTGTTATGATGCCTGGTCAGTCTTTTTCCACACTGCGTGAAGGTGAAGGTAGTTGGGGTACCCAATGTGTGCAAACCAGCTCCAAAGATCTAACCACTTGCCAGAACTGCTGTGCGTCTATGCTCTATATTGTATGTCCAAACCCTTCAACATGCTCAGAGGAGTACCTTAACCTCTATCATAACTGCGCTAATGAATGTGGGCGTTCTCTCCCCATTGAAGGCGGAATGTATATTCTTTTAGCTTTGGCGGTGGCGTTTGGTGCCGCCAAGGCTGCTCTGTTCCACAAAGGGGATGACGTGGAGCTTACGCTGCAGTGCTGCAACGCTTGAGGTTAAGCGTCTGTTTCGGCGAATTTCAATAAAGTTATTTCCATAATGGAAAAACATTGAAATTTGTTGTAACTTTGCAGTATGAATTGGCTTTACGAACTTTTCTTTGGCGAGGGGGCTTCTGTACCACATATTTTTGTTGTATATACCTTTGTGATAGCCTTTGGCGGGCTATTAGGCAAAATTAAGGTCAAGGGAGTTTCACTTGGAGTCACCTTTGTGCTCTTTGTGGGGCTGCTTATGGGGCATCTTGGTGTGAAGATAGACGCAGAGGCGCTAAGTCTCCTAAAGGACTTTGGCCTGGCGCTTTTTGTATATGCTATGGGACTTCAGGTGGGTCCCGGTTTTTTTTCTACGTTTAGGCGGGGAGGGGTGAGGCTTAACCTGCTTGCCTTAGGTTATGTGCTGCTTGGCGTGGCGGTTATGCTCGGTCTCTACATGTTGATGAGCGACAGGGTGGAGTTCCCTATGATGATGGGTATTATGCACGGTGCTGTTACAGACACCCCAGGTTTGGGTGCGGCTGTTGAGGCGCTTAAAGTGATAGGCTACAACGGTATGCCCATAGGCTTGGGTTATGCAGTGGCATACCCTGTAGGCATTTTAGGCCTGATGTTTGCCATAATTCTACTAAGGTTTATACTGCGTGTTGACATTGACAAGGAGAATGAGGAGATTAGGAGGAGGGCGGCAGAGGACGCCGTTGACCTGAGCAGGATGTCAATAAGGGTCACCAACAGTAATCTTGACGGCAAGACAGTGGCTGAGTGCGTTAAGCTGATAGGCAGAAAGTATGTTATCTCCAGATTGTTTGATAACGGTAACTTTATAGTGCCTGCCTCCGGCACTGTTATCCATTGTGATGATGTTATGCTTGTTGTAACGGCCAAAGCCGATGCTAAGACTGTGCTTGCCTTCCTTGGCAAGATAGATAACAGCGTGGAATGGAAGGATGAGGATGCTACAATGGTGTCGCGCCGCATTGTGGTTACAAGGAGTGAGATAAACGGCAAGAGCCTGAGCAGCTTGAAACTGCGTAATGTGTTTGGCGTGAATATAACCAGAGTAAACCGCTCTGGTGTGGATTTGGTGGCTTCGCCGGATTTAGTGCTGCAAGTGGGCGACAAAGTTATGGTTGTGGGGCCGCTTGAGGCTGTGAAAAAGGCTGAGAAGATGCTTGGTGACACATTAAAGCGCTTGAGAAACCCTCATATAGTGTCGCTCTTTTTTGGAGTGTTTGCCGGTGTTATAGTGGGCTGTATGCCTGTATATCTGCCTGGTATGCCTATGCCTGTGCGGCTTGGGCTGGCTGGCGGTCCGTTGCTTGTCTCCATATTGGTGGGGCGCTTTGGCTACAAGGCGAAACTTATCTCTTACACTACTCAGAGTGCGAACCTCATGCTGCGTGAAATTGGCTTGTGTTTCTTCCTTGCCAGCTTGGGCATTGATGCGGGCGGCAGTTTTGTGCCTGCTCTTACAGAAGGTGGCGGCATTTTGTGGGTAGGCTTGGCATTTTTTATTACTGTGGTGCCGGCTCTTGTTGTAGGTGTTTTGGCATACAAGCTGCTTAAGATGAATTACAGCACTGTCATAGGTCTTTTGGCCGGCTCGTCAAACAGCTCGTCGGCTCTGGCATACGCCACTCAGGCTGTTGGCAATGACACCCCCACTGTGGCTTACACCACTGTATATCCCCTTACCATGTTCCTTCGCATAGTGGCTGCGCAGCTGCTTATACTGCTAATGATGTAGGCTGCCACCTGCGGGCAATAGTGTTAAAACCATTAAAAATCCGGAAAAACGTTTGTTTTTTCGGATTTTTTTTGCTAAATTGCGTATCGTTTTGTGGGGTTTGAACCATTAAATTGCAATATTTAACTAAAAATCAATAATTTATGAAAACTTATCAAACAGACCAAATCAAGAACATCTCAATGGTGGGCTCTTCGGGTAGCGGCAAGACAACCCTTGCCGAGTCTATGCTTTTTGAAGCAGGTATCATTAAACGCAGAGGCAGCGTAGAGGCTCAGAACACTGTGTCAGACTACTTCCCTGTGGAGCATGAGTACGGTTACTCAGTATTTCCTACTGTTTTGCACGTGGAGTGGCTTGGAAAGAAACTTAACTTTATTGATTGCCCGGGCGCAGATGATTTTGTGGGTGGTATGATAACATCGCTGGGCGTGACAGATACCGCTCTCATGCTCATCAACGCCGCTCAAGGCGTGGAGGTTGGCACACAGAACCAGTTCCGCCAGATAGAGAGAATGAAGAAGCCTTGCATATTTGTGATTAACCAGCTTGACAGTGACAAGGCCGATTTTGAGCTTAGCCTGCAGAGCCTCAAGGATAACTACGGCGGCAAGGTGGTGCCTATCCAGTTCCCTATTAACCAGGGCCCGCAGTTCAACGCCCTTATTGATGTGCTGCTCATGAAGATGTATAAATGGAAACCTGAGGGTGGTGTGCCTGAGATTTCTGAGATACCAGCTGAGTACAAGGATAAAGCCGCTGAAATGCACAACGCTCTTGTGGAGGCTGCCGCTGAGCATGATGAGGGGTTGATGGACAAATATTTTGAGAATGGATCATTGAGTGAGGATGAGATGCGTATGGGCATACGCAAGGGCTTGATTAGTCAGGATATTCTGCCTGTGTTCTGCGTATGCGCAGGTAAAGACATGGGCGTGCGCCGTCTTATGGAGTTTCTTGGCAATGTGGTTCCTTTTGTGAGCGATATGCCAGCCCCAGTGGCTACAGACGGTACTGTGGTTAACCCCGATGCCAAGGCTGCTACAAGCCTCTATATTTTCAAGACATCAGTTGAGCCTCATATAGGTGAAATATCCTACTTTAAGGTGATGAGCGGTACCATTAAGAAGGGCGACGATGTATTCAACGCCACCCGTAATACCAAGGAGCGTATCTCTCAGATGTACTGCGTGGCAGGTCAGAACCGTATAGAGTTGGAGGAGCTTATGGCTGGTGACTTGGGCGCCACTGTAAAACTAAAGAACACCCGTACAGCCAACACCCTCAACGCAGGCTCATCAGAGATGCAGTTTGATTTTGTAAAATACCCAGACTGGAAATATCGCCGTGCCGTCAAGGCTGTAAATCAGGCAGACGATGCAAAACTTGGCGAAATACTGAACCGTATGCACGAGGAGGATCCTACATGGCGTGTAGAGTACTCTAAGGAGTTAAAACAGACCATCCTCTATGGTATGGGAGAGTTCCACCTGCGTACTCTTAAATGGCGTGTTGAGAATAATGATAAGATTGCCATACAGTTTGACGAACCTAAGATTCCGTATCGTGAAACCATAACCAAGGCGGCTCGTGCAGACTATCGCCACAAGAAGCAGAGTGGTGGAGCAGGCCAGTTTGGTGAGGTTCATCTGATAGTGGAGCCTCTTGTTGAGGGCGTTCCAGCCAAGGAGGTCTATAAGTTCAACGGTCAGGAGTTCAAGATAAGCATACGTGACAAGCAGGAGTACTCTCTTGACTGGGGCGGAAAGGTTGAGTTTATTAACTCTATTGTGGGTGGTGCCATCGATGCACGCTTCATTCCAGCCATACTTAAAGGTGTTATGGACTGCATGGAACAGGGTCCTCTTACAGGCTCATACGCCCGTGATGTACGTGTTATAGTATATGACGGCAAGATGCACCCGGTGGATTCAAATGAAATATCTTTCCGTCTTGCCACTCGTCATGCCTTCTCAGAAGCGTTCAAGAATGCTGGTCCTAAAGTTATGGAGCCAATCTACGATGTGCAGATTGTAGTGCCAAGCGGACGCATGGGCGACGTTATGGCTGACCTCCAGAGCCGCCGTGCCATCATCATGGGCATGGAGAGCGAGAAGGGTATGGAGAAGCTTTCAGCCCGTGTGCCACTCAAGGAGATGGGCAATTACTCCACATCACTCAGCTCAGCCACTGGCGGCCGCGCCTCATTCAGCATGTCAATGAGCGGCTATGAGCTTGTGCCTGGCGATGTTCAGGAGCAACTGCTCAAGGAGTACGCCGCTTCACACGTTGAGGAAGATTAGTCAGTTGACAGTTGACAATTGATAGTTGAGAGTTGTACGTCATTCTGAGGGCAAAGCCCGAAGAATCTCGCAATGATTATGAGATTCTTCGCTAACGCTCAGAATGACGTGCTGTTTTTAAAATTATTTTTGTAATTTTGCGGTTTATTAGCAAAACCTCATAATTATGGAACACAATCTTTTCATCTACAATACTCTGAAACGTAAAAAGGAGCAGTTTGTACCGCTACATGAACCATACGTGGGAATGTATGTGTGCGGTCCTACTGTGTATGGCGACGGACACCTTGGACACGCCCGCCCTGCCATTACTTTTGATTTGCTCTTCCGCTGGCTTATGCAGCTCGGCTATAAGGTGCGTTATGTACGCAACATCACTGATGTAGGCCACTTGGAGCATGATGCAGACGAGGGTGAGGATAAGATTGCAAAGAAAGCCCGTTTGGAGCAGAAAGAGCCTATGGAGGTGGTGCAGTACTACCTTAACCGTTACCACAAGGCAATGGAGGCGCTTAATGTTCTGCCACCATCAATAGAGCCTCACGCATCGGGGCATATAATAGAGCAGATAGAGTTTGTGAAAAAGATTCTTGACGCAGGATATGCTTATATCTCAGAGGGTTCTGTATATTTTGACGTGCGCAAATATGACCGTGACCACCATTACGGCATACTTTCAGGACGTAACATAGATGACCTTTTAGAAACCACCCGTGAGCTTGACGGACAGCAGGAGAAACACTGCTCTCTTGATTTTGCTCTCTGGAAAAAGGCTCAGCCAGAGCATATTATGCGTTGGCCATCACCTTGGAGCGATGGTTTCCCAGGCTGGCATCTTGAGTGCTCCACCATGGGTACTAAGTATCTGGGGCAGTCATTTGACATACACGGAGGCGGAATGGACCTTGTGTTCCCGCATCATGAGTGTGAGATAGCCCAGAGCACTGCCGCACTTGGTCATGAGAGTGTACGCTACTGGATGCACAATAACATGATTACCATCAACGGACAGAAGATGGGTAAGTCTCTTGGCAATTTCATAACACTTGATGAGTTCTTCACAGGCTCTCACAAGCTGCTTGACCAGGCGTACAGCCCGATGACCATACGTTTCTTTATCCTTCAGGCTCAGTATAGAAGTACTGTGGATTTCAGCAACGATGCACTCAAAGCCTCAGAGAAGGGGTATCAGCGTCTTATGGAGGCATACAGCCGCCTTAAGAGCCTGAAACCGTCTGATGCGTCAACCGTGGATGTAAAAGATTTGCGCGCCAAATGTACAGAGGCCATGAATGATGACCTTAACTCACCAATAGTAATATCACATCTGTTTGAGGCTGCTAAGGCTATTAACGCTGTGGCAGACGGCAAGGCAACCATCAGTGCTGAGGATTTGGAGGAGCTTAAAGCAACCTATAAACTCTTTGTTGAAGATGTGTTAGGACTTAAGGCTGATGCCGCAGAGGGCTCATCCTCAACGTCAGAAGCCTATAAGAAGGCTGTTGACCTGCTGCTTAACATCCGTCTTGAAGCCAAGCAGAACAAAGACTGGGCTACCAGCGATAAGATTCGTAACGCCCTGCAAGCCGCTGGCTTCACCATCAAAGACACTAAGGATGGGTTTGAATGGTCTCTTTAGTTGACATTTGACAGTTGACATTTGACAGTTAAGAGTTAAAAATGAACGTCATTCTGAACGAAACGGAGTGAAGTGAAGAATCTCGAATTGTACGGTGTATTTGTAAGAATAAATATTTTTCTGAAAAAATTTTGCAGTTATAAAAAAACGTATTACCTTTGCATCGCAAATCGCAAATGAGTAGATGGCGCATTCGTCTAGTGGCCTAGGACACCGCCCTCTCACGGCGAAAACCCGGGTTCGACTCCCGGTTGCGCTACTCAAAGAAAAAGCCTTTCAAATTTGGAAGGCTTTTTTCGTTGTTTCCCCCGTCATGCAGGGTTGCTTTGTCCCGTCATGCTGAGCGGCTTTAGCCCCGTCATGCTGAGCGGCTTTGTCCCCGTCATGCTGAGCGGCTTTGTCCCCGTCATGCTGAGCGTATGCGAAGCATCTCGCAATGTTTGCAAGACCGTTATATTTTGTCTCTGCAACGTCACAACAGATTCTTACGTCGTTGCTTTGCAACTCCGTGATTACTTGCTGCGCTCGGCATAATCCAAGTAAACTTGTCTTCTGCTCTCACTTGCTGCGTAATTCGCTAACGCTCAGAATGACGATAACTGTCAAATGTCAACTGTCAATTGTCAACTAATATAAAGAACTCCCACGGTCCAAGGGTCTGCTCTTCGCCAGAGGTGAAGGTGAAATCCTCTCCGGTGAGGTAGTTCTTGTATTTGCCTTGCGGAACGTAGTCATAGAGGAAGCTGACAGGCTCACTGCTAAAGTTGCCAATGAACAGGGTCTCCTCATCGCCGAGCACTCTGGAGCAGGCGAGAACAGACTCAGGCTTGCTGGTGTTATATGTCATCCACTTACCGCCCTCAATACCCGCTCGCAGGCTCTTGCGCTCATGTTTAAGTGTGTTAAGCTTGTTGTAGAACTGCCACCACTCATTCTTCTCAAGTGTGGCTGGTGTGTCCTTCTTAAAGAACTCATAGCGGTGATCATAACCCACCTCCTGACCTGTGTATATAAGCGGCATTCCAGGCATGATGTATGTGAGGGCTGCAAACGCCTTTACACCATCGCCAAGACGCTCAAACTCTGTGCCGTCCCATGTGTTGCGGTCATGGTTGGTGATGTGGTTCATCTGATAGGAGTCAACAGCAAGAGTGTCAAGCTGTGTGTGTACTATGGTGTCAAGTGTGGCTATGCTCTTCTCTCCCTTGTAAATACGCTCAAACAGGAATCCTGCAGGCCAGTTGTAGAGCATGTCAAAAGCACCGTCAAGGAGCCATGACTCTGATGCTTCTGCAAGCATAAACACAGGTTTAATCTTCTCTAACTCAGCTCGCACGTCAAGCCAGAAATCCATAGGCACCATAAACGCCACATCGCAGCGGAAACCGTCAATGTCACACTCCTTGACCCAAAACTTCATGGCGTCTGTCATGGCGGCGCGCATATCAGGGTTGTCATAGTTCAGTTTGTATGTGTCTGTCCAGTCCCACGGCTGAATCAGGTTGCCGTTCTCATCGTATGCGTACCAGTCAGGGTGCTCAGCAAGCCATACGTTATCACAGCCGGTATGGTTCGCCACCCAGTCTATAATCACCTTCATGCCAAGACCGTGCGCCTGTTTAACCATATCCTTAAACTCCTCAAGGGTGCCGAGTTCTGGATTCACAGCCTTGTAGTCTTGCACTGAATAGTAGCTGCCAAGCTCGCCCTTGCGGTTCACCTCTGAGATAGGGTGTATAGGCATGAACCATAGAATATCTGCGCCTAACTCTTTGAGGTATGGCAGATGGCTGGCGAACGATGTAACCTTGCCATCGTCAGTGAACTGGCGCCAATTGACTTCATAGATTACTGCGTTACGTGTCCATTCAGGTTTTTCAGTGGCAGGGGTCTGTGCCTCGATGCCTGATTTTGTGCATGAAGTTGCGGCCAAGCCCATCAGAGCTAAAAACGCCGCTTTGTAAATGTTGCTCATAGTACTTGTTCCTTTTGATGGGGTTATCAAATGCAAATGTACGTTTTTAATCTTAGAATTCCAAGAATATGTTATTTTTTATTAACTTTGCAAATTGCATGGTGAGATTCTTCGCTACGCTCAGAATGACGGATATCTATGGTTAGAAAATTTGATTTTCTTGTTATCGGCAGCGGAATTGCCGGTATGAGCTTTGCTCTAAAGGTGGCAGATAAGGGTAAGGTTGCCATCCTGTGTAAAACACAACTTGAAGAGGCTAATACAGCCTTGGCTCAGGGAGGTATAGCATCGGTGACTAAGGCCACTGATAAGTTTGAGAATCACATTAAAGACACGCTGATTGCGGGCGACGGTGCCTGCGATGAGGAAGTTGTGCGTATGGTGGTGGAGAACGCTCCAGAGCAGATTAAGCAGCTTGTGGAGTGGGGTGTGGACTTTGACAAGGATGAGAACGGCAACTTTGACCTGCATAAGGAGGGCGGTCACTCAGATTTCCGCATACTGCACCATAAGGACAGCTCTGGCGCAGAGGTTCAGAACTCACTGATAAAGAAGATTAAGCAGCATCCTAACATCGAGGTGTTTGAGAACCACTTTGCTATTGACATTATCACCCAGCACCACTTGGGGCAGGTGGTAAGGCACACTACTCCAAACATTGAGTGCTACGGGGTGTATGTGCTGAACCCTAAGACCCGCCGTGTGCATACATTCCTGTCAAAGGTTACAATGATGGCTACTGGTGGCATAGGACATATCTATCAGACCACAACCAATCCGCCTATCGCCACTGGCGACGGCATCTCCATGGTGTATCGTGCCAAGGGTCTGGTCAAGGATATGGAGTTTGTGCAGTTCCACCCTACAAGCCTCTATAACCCTGCTGACAACCCTTCTTTCCTTATTACCGAGGCGATGCGAGGCTACGGCGCTGTTCTGCGTAACCAGAAGGGTGAGGAGTTCATGTACAAGTATGACAAGCGCGGCTCGCTCGCTCCACGTGACATTGTGGCTCGCAGCATTGATACAGAGATGAAGATTGCCGGTTGTGACTATGTCTATCTGGATGTGACCCACAAGCCTGCTGAGGAGACCAAGGAGCATTTCCCAATGATATATGAGAAGTGCCTGAGCATAGGCATTGATATTACCAAAGATTACATACCAGTGGTGCCTGCCGCCCACTATCTGTGCGGTGGAATCATGGTTGATATGAACGCCCGCACCACTATAAAGTATCTATATGCAGCAGGCGAGTGCTCTTGCACAGGCTTGCACGGTGCTAACCGTTTAGCGTCAAACTCTCTGCTTGAAGCCATTGTATATGCTGATAAAGCAGCCAAACACGCACTCTCTATAATAGATACAATTAAAATCAACGATAAAATACCTCTATGGAACGATGAGGGCACAAGCCTTAATGAGGAGATGGTGCTTATAACCCAGAGCGTTAAGGAGGTGGGGCAGATTATGAGCAACTATGTGGGCATTGTACGCTCTAACTTGCGTTTGAAACGCGCCTCAGACCGTCTTGACATAATATATAAAGAGACAGAAGACCTCTTTGACCGTTCAGTGGTGACCAAGGAGATATGCGAGCTCCGCAACATCATCACTGCCGGCTACCTTGTTATCAAGATGGCTATGGAGCGCAAAGAGAGCCGCGGACTTCACTACACGCTTGATTATCCCACAAAAATTGAATACTGAATTAGTTGACATTTGACATTTGATAGTTGACATTTGACAGTTGAATTACGCTGCAAGCGAGAGCATAAGTGAAACTTGTTTCAGTTATGCCGAGCGCAGCAAGTAATCACGGAAAGGCGAAGCCTTGATGTACAGTTGACAGTTAGATATGGTTAATAAGGGTGATACGATATATGAGAAATCTTACGTTTTCGCATTGCGAATTGTGAAGGCGTATAAATTCTTGACAGATTCTCAAAAGGAGTTTATTCTATCAAAACAACTTTTAAGAAGTGGAACTTCAATAGGAGCCTTATGTAAAGAGGCTCAGCATGCACAAAGCAGGGCGGATTTTTTAAATAAAATGAATGTAGCTTTAAAAGAAGCTAATGAAACTGAATATTGGTTAAGCATTCTGAAGGATAGTGAGTTTATTGATGAGACTTCCTATAAGTCAATACAGACTGATTGTTCAGAGATTTTAAGATTGCTTATCAGTATAGTAAAAACAACAAAGAACACGTTATGAGTAAAAACTGTCAAATGTCAAATGTCAACTGTCAACTGCTGAAGCACATTTTGGTTGCTGTGTTGTTTGTTGTATCTGTTAGTGCTTCAGCTGAGCATCTGACCATCGTGGGCATCAATGACACTCACAGCATGGTGCTGCCAGATACAGACGGCAAGGGCGGATTTCTGCGCCAGCGTGCTCTGCTGGATAGCGTGAGGGCGGCGGATAAGAATGTCATAGCCGTTCATGCCGGCGATGCTGTGCAGGGTACTCCGTTCTTCAACTATTTTGGCGGAGAGGTTGAGTACCAGAGCCTTGACTCACTTGGTTTTGATTACATTATTCTTGGAAACCATGAGTTTGACAACGGTATTCTGGAACTCTACAAGTACTACAGCCGTGTAAAGGCTCCCAAGCTTTGCGCTAACTATAAGTTCTCTGACCCAAGAATGCAGCAGCTTTTCAAGCCATACGACATTGTTAGCATCGGTGGAAAAAGAGTGGCATTTATGGGTATAAACGTGAATCCGGAGGGGCTTCTGAACGCCGATAATATCAAGGGTCTGACCTATACAAGCGCTGTTAAGGCTGCAAATGAGCTTGCCCGTGAGCTGAAAGAGGAGAAGAAGGCTGATTATGTGGTGATGGTGTCGCACATAGGCTACCGTCAGGAGGATCCGGGGCAGGAGGCTGACATCGATGTGATAAAGGAGAGCGAATATATTGACATAGTGGTGGGAGGACATTCACATACGGTTATCAAGCCAAATAACGGCAGCGCCGATGCACCGTCGGTAGTGAAAAACAAGAACGGCAAAGATGTGCTGATAACCCAGACTGGCATCTACGGCAAGCGCATGACCATAATAGACCTTGACCTTGAAACGGGCGAGGTGTCCCATAAACTTGTATGGATTGACAGCCGTCTTGACCAGCGTGCCGCTGAATACAAGGCTATGGCGGAGTGGATAAACGGTTTCCGCAAGGTGATAGATGAAGATAACAGTCGCATTATATGTTACTCGGCGCAAAAACTTATGAACCGTGAGCCCAATGAGGCTCCTGCGTGGCTCGCCGATGCAATGATGGATATGCGTTCAGATTTTTACACGGGCAAACTTGACGGCGCTGTGATAAACAAGGGCGGAATACGTCACCCAATACCAGAGGGAGCAATATCGGAGGGCTTCCTAAAGGGGCTTCTGCCATTCTATAATAATTTTGAGGTTATCAAGGTTAGCGGCAAGGATTTGAAAGAGGCGCTAAAAGTTATGGCTCTAAGAGGCGGCGACGGCTTGAGCCGTGGCTTCCATGTGGAGTATGACGCTGACTTTAACATTATAAAAGCCACATTAAACGGCAAACCTATAAAAGACAAGAAAAACTATTACATACTCACAATCTATTATCTTGCCACAGGAGGGGATTTTTTGGAGAGCTTTAAGAACGGCAAGGTGATTTACCGTGATGATAAGAACTATCTTGACAGGGTGCGGGATTACCTGCTCAAACTCAACAGAAAGAAAATGAAGTTAGAACACGACAAGAGTAGCAGAATGTTTTTAGTCAATTGAATAAATGGATACCCCGATGCTAAAACAGTACTTTGAAGTGAAGCGTCAGTACCCTGACGCTATACTTCTATTCAGGGTGGGCGACTTTTATGAAGCCTACGCCGATGATGCTGTCACTGCATCAAAAGTACTGGGTATAACCCTCACTTACCGCTCCAAGAGCGCACCTAAGCCGCTTGAGATGGCGGGAGTTCCTTATCATGCTCTTGACAATTATCTGCCTAAACTGGTGCGTGCCGGATACCGTGTAGCGGTGTGTGACCAGCTTGAGGACCCAAAGCTCACCAAAACGCTTGTAAAGCGTGGCATTACTGAGATTGTGACTCCGGGCGTAAGCTACAATGAAGGCACTCTTGACAGCAAGGGGAACAACTTTGTGGCTGCGGTACATTTTGGAGTCAAGAGTTACGGTCTGGCTCTGCTTGACATCTCCACAGGTGAGTTCCTTGTGGCTGATGGTGACAAGCAGTATGTGGAGAAACTTATTGGGAACTTTGCCCCTAAGGAGGTGCTCTACAACTACGCCGCCAAGGATAAGTTCCTAACACTCAATATCCCCAAGACTTTCACTTTTGCGCTTGACGACTGGTGCTTTACTGAGCAGAGTGCGCGTGAGAGGCTGCTAAAGCAGTTCAGCGTCTCTACTCTCAAAGGCTATGGGGTGGAGGGCATGAGCAGTGCGGTGACATCGGCGGGAGCGGTGCTATACTATCTTGATTCTACTCAGCATACTCAGACTCAGCATATTACACATATCAGCCGTATTGAGAATGAAAGGTACGTCTGGATGGATAAGTTTACTATACGTAATTTGGAGCTATTCCAGACCACAAGCCCTGAGGGCAGGAGTCTGGCTGATGTTCTTGACCGTACGGAGACTCCTATGGGCAGCCGTATGCTGCGCCGCTGGATTGCGTTCCCGCTGAAGGAGCGTGAGAAGATTGAGCGCCGCCAGAGTTATGTGGAGCGCTACTATAATGATACTGAGACGGCTCAGTGGCTGCGCACCCGTCTGCCGCTTGTGGGCGACATGGAGCGTGTGGTTTCCAAGGTGGCTGTGGGCAGAGGCACGCCTCGCACGCTGGTGCAGCTGAAAGTGGCTCTGCAGGCGGTGGCTGAGATAGCGGAGAGGCAGAGTGATTTGTTTGAGGGTGCTGAACTTTGCACTGAGATAGCATCGCTGGTGGATACATACATAGTGGATGAGCCGCCTATGGCCATAGGCAAGGGTGAGGTGATTAAGGAGGGTGTGAGCTCTGAACTTGATGACTACCGCAAGATGGCCTACAGCGGCAAGGACTACCTGCTCCAGATTCAGCAGCGTGAGATTGAGGCCACTGGAATCCAGACTCTTAAAATTAGTTACAATAATGTGTTCGGCTACTACATTGAGGTCCGCAACTCCCAGAAGGACAAGGTTCCGGCTGAGTGGATACGCAAGCAGACTCTTGTAAACGCCGAGCGATACATAACTCAGGAGCTTAAGGAGTATGAGGAGAAGATTCTTGGGGCGCAGGATAAGATTGACTCCATAGAGCAGAGCATTTTCACTGATGTGCTGAGCCAGGTGGCTGAGAAAACCGTCCAGCTCCAGAGGCTCGCTCACATTGTGGCTAATCTTGACGCGCTTCTCTCTCTGAGCACTGTGGCGCGTGACAACGGCTACTGCAAGCCTCAGATAGATGACACTCTTGTACTTGACATAAAGGAGGGCCGCCACCCTGTTATTGAGACTCAGATGCCTGTGGGTGAGCAGTATGTTCCCAACGATGTCTACCTTGACAACGTGGGGCAGCAGATAATAATAATCACAGGTCCCAATATGGCGGGTAAGTCTGCACTGTTGCGCCAGACCGCCCTCATTACACTGATGGCCCAGATGGGGAGCTACGTTCCTGCATCGGCGGCTAGAATAGGGTATGTGGACAAGATTTTCACCCGTGTGGGCGCCTCGGACAATATCTCCATGGGTGAGAGTACCTTTATGGTGGAGATGAATGAGGCGGCAAGCATAATGAACAATATGAGCGAGCGCTCTCTTGTGCTCTTTGATGAGCTTGGGCGCGGAACCAGTACATACGACGGCATCTCTATAGCATGGGCTATTGTGGAGTATATTCATGAGAACCCAAAGGCTAAAGCCCGCACGCTCTTTGCCACCCACTACCATGAGCTCAATGAAATGGAGCAAAACTTCCCAAGGGTTAAAAATTTTAACGTTTCTGTTAGGGAAATTGAAAATAAAGTTATATTTTTGCGGCGCCTTGTGAGAGGGGGGAGCGAGCACAGTTTTGGTATCAATGTGGCTGAGATTGCAGGTATGCCTAAGAGCATAGTAAAGCGTGCCACACAGGTTCTGAAACAGCTGGAGAGCGATAATTCAAAGGGCGTTGCAAGCGGATTGTCGCACACTAAGAGCCTGAAGGCAGCGGCCAGCAGCCGTGAAGGTATGCAGCTCAATCTTTTCCAGCTTGAAGACCCCGTGCTTAGCCAGGTGCGTAAGCAGATACTTGACCTCGATATTAACTCCCTCACACCACTTGAAGCGTTAAATAAACTTAACGAGATAAAAAATATATGTACGCATTAGTAACGGGCGCAAGCTCGGGAATTGGTCTACAGTACGCACATCGTCTTGCAGAACACTACAAGTATGATTTGGTGCTGGTAAGCAACCAAGAGAAGGAGATTAAGGAAACGGCCGATGACATAACGGCTAAGTATGGAGTAAAAACAGTCCCTCTATATATGGACCTTGCTACGGAGAGTGCTCCGCAGGAACTTTTTGACTACTGCAAGGAGAATGGTCTTGAGATAGAGGTGCTAATAAACAATGCCGGTGTATTTTTCTTCAATGACCTTGTGAACACAGCAGAAAAGCGTGTGAACCTTATGCTTCACCTGCATGTGCGCACTGTGGTTAATATGACCCGCCTCTTTGGCGGTGCCATGAAGGAGCGCGGACACGGGCGTATTCTAAACATGAGCTCCATGAGTGCGTGGATGGCAATGCCTGGCATCCAGTGCTATAACGCATCCAAAGCATTTATACTTAACTTCAGTAAATCAATGTGGTACGAGCTTAAGCCTTTTGGCGTGACCGTTACCGCAATAACCCCTGGCGCTATAGATACCGGACTCTACGGTCTTGCCCCTAACCTACGTAAGCTTGCTGTGGCTCTCCACGTTTCAATGCCACCTGCAAAGCTGGTTAAGAAGGCTCTCAAAGCCATGTTCAAAGGCAAGAAGAAAGCTATGCCTGGTGTGCTGAACCACCTCTTTGTACCTATGATTGAGCACCTGCCTGACTGGTTTGTGTTCATGGCTATGAAGAGAATAGACTGCTTCAAAAAATAACTCCTTTGACCGTCATGCTGAGCTTTGCGAAGCATCTCATAACGTTTTCGAGATTATTCGCTATGCTCAGCATGACGTTTTTTATTCTTTTTCTTGAATAATTAACAAACTTTTTGTATTTTTGTAACTTGAAACTAAAGTGCGGTGTTGCGCTTTGGCTTCAAGAAACAGATACTATTATGCAAAAAAAATCCGTCTTGAAATATCTCCTGACTGCTTTTGCGGCTATCTGCGGCGCTGCCGTGGGGTATGCCCAGTCATGTCCTACACAGTATTCAGGTACTACATTCCAGCCAAAATCAGGAATAACAGACACGTACTACAAGATTGATAATGTAAAGTTTGCAGACCCTTCATCTGAGACTCTGACTACAGGTTATTCATTTTCAAGTACAGGCAATTTGAATTCTGGTTCTTATACCGTTTCTACAGGAGGCGCACAATTCCAATTGAAAAACGGTAACGGTACGGTCTTGACCTATTCTTTAAGTGATCTTGTCACTACTGCCGGACGTAATCAGTATAAAATTTCAATAGAACTTACTGTTCAAAAAAAATCGGGATGCACTCCCACGTCTGATGGGCACAGATGTAAGTTGTTCTTTAAAGTTGGTGACGGGAATAGGGAAGAAAAGCAGTGGGAGAATAGTGACTTTTCAACAACACCAAAGTCTTATACATATTCAAAAACATTCTCTGCTTCAACTGCAAAAATTGCGGTGTCTGTTGCAACAGACTACTCAAGTGACTGTGCTATTGTGACGGTAAAATCAATAAAGGTTACAGGATGTACAGACCAGAAGATAGTTTCTGAGAACGGCAACAAGGTTTGTGCTGGTGAGGATAATATTTTGATTGCAAAGGGTTTGACGGCATCCACTTATAAGTGGGAGGTTTCAACTGACGGTAAGGCATCATGGACTACGCTCAGTGGCACGGAATCCACCATTACAGTACAGGTTACGGATGAGAGTTATTATCGCTGTACCGCTGGTGGAACCACTCTTGTAAGTGAACTTATCCGTCCTGTGGTTTGCTGCTCTGTGGCAGGTAAGAGAGAGGAGCAGTTGAAGGTTGATTTCAAGAGTAGCAAGTTGCCTCTTACAAAGAGAGTTAATTTCTCTGATTTGGATGATGCTCAGTCACGTCAGATACAGTCAAGTTACAATTGGAGCGGTTCTGGTGATGTCAACGAGAACCAGTACAATATAGTGAATGCCTCCAAAGATGGAGGTTACTGGGCAGAGTCAGCTATAGTTGACCATTCAGAGGGTGGCGTAAACAAGGCTAACGGATTCCTGCTTGTGAACTGCGGCAAGGATGCCAAGAACATGTTTGAGTATATAATTGAGACTGGCCAGCTTTGCCAGAACACTGTATATGACTTTTCTGCATTTATTGCCAATATAGACCCTGTGGCGGAGCATGAACCGGTAAACGCAGGCTTCCTTGTTTATGGTATGAACGGCAATACCCAGGGTGAGATGCTTGTAGACACAGAGACGGGTGATCTGCCTTACTCAGGCCAATGGGTGGAGAAGGGTGAGAGCTTCAACTCGAAGAACTACACCAAGTTTAAGCTTATCATCAAGAATAACCACAAGAGCACCTCTACAGGTTCCACTGTAATTGGTAATGACATAGGTATTGATGACATCACATTCTCTACCTGTACTCCTGAGGTTAAGATTTACACTGATCCTAAGTATATTAATCAAGATACCATAGTTTGTGATGACGGCAATCCTGTGAATCTTACGCTTGAAGCTCATGCTGTGTATGACCTGACCACATTCTTTAAGGTTCCTTACTATCTGTTCCAGACCTCACCTGACAAAACTACCTGGACAAACGCTGGGTCAGGAGCCTCTACTGCACCCACTATTAGTATTACAGTTGACAAGCAGCCTCTCTATGAGAACGGACTATACTATCGTGTTTGGGTAGGTGGCGATAAGACAGCTGTGGAGGATGCAGCTGCAGGTCACGCCCAGACAGGATGCGGAAAACTCACTGCTGTTTCTGACCCTATTATAATACAATACAAGTGCAAATGCTTTCCTACACCACCACCTACCGTTAAGAACTATGCGAAGTGCCCTGTCACCACTGGTAGCGGTACTGTGCCTATTAAGAGTTTGGTGACATCGGCGTATGAACATTTGAGGGTTTACGCCTCTGAGACCAGCGACATTGACTTAGGTGAGAACTTTGAGTTTGACGCTAAAACGGTGGGTGAGACTACCTATTACCTGACAGACCAGAAGAAAACTGTGGGGCAGTTGGAGTATTGTGAGAGTGAACGTGCGCCGGTACGAATTAAAGTTAAGGATGCCGCTGTGTTTACGGTGACACCAGAGAAGATAGAGCTTTGCTACAATGATGAAACTCCTGCCTCTGACCTTACCTACACAGCCTCAGTGCCTACATTTAGTTATACATGGACAGGTACTGATATTTCAGCAACAGGAATTACTTACACACTTGAGAAAAAAGAGCATAGCGGAACCATCACTGTGGTAGGCTCAGACCCTAATGGCAATGTTTGTGACGCATCGGTGGATGTTAAATATACTCTTTCTTCAAAGCCTGAATTTACAATAGACGCTCCTACGTTAGTGTGCCTCTCTAACCCTGCGGCAACTATAACCGTTAAGGTTACAAAGGGCAGCGGGCACTATGTGCTAAAGAAGAATGGCAATGTGATAGATGAGGGGGATATGTCATTGGGTCAGACAGAGGTTCAGCTTTCAGACCCTCAGGTGGCAACATCGGCGGGAACCGTGACATATAATTTCTCTATTGAGAACTCACTTGAATGTAAGGATGAGAAGGAGTTTAAAATAGAGGTGGGCGATAAGATTGATATTCCGCTTGTGCCTACCGCTCCAGTGGTTGACAATAACATCTGTCTCGGACAAACATTTGACATAGACGCAACTTACACACTTGGCACTGGTGAGAGCCTTGAATGGAGTGTTGACGGTGTGGTGGTTTCTGGTGTTACAGGCACCAAGCTTGTGAACCAGTCTCCTGTGGCTAAGACTAATTATACGGTAAAACTAATAGGCGGACAGTGTGAAGGTGGCGGTGCTCTTACCATTACTGTGGATGAGCCGACAAACCCTGTCATAGCTGCAGACAAGAATGTAGTTTGCGCCGGCACTCAGATAAACATAACTGACAGTGACCCCAAGTCTGCAAAGAAGTACATTTGGTACAAGAACGGTACGGTGATGACAGACCAGACTGGCAAGGATATTCTTAACTTTACGCCTACGGAGACTGCCACATATTACAAGGAGTCTGTTAACGGTGCCTGCAAGAATAAGAGTAATGATGTATTGGTGGAAGTTCAGCCTGCCATTGAGTTTACTCTGGAGCCTGTAGATAAGAAGATTTGTGTGGGTGAGGAGGTTACCATCAGGATGAGCGGCTACCCAAGCGGTGCAGACTTGAAGTGGACAGAAAAGGCTACTGGTGTGGTCTTATCAACTGATGCCACTGCTGTGGTGACTCCAACAGAAACCAGTGTTTATACCGCTACTGTGACTAAGGTTTGTGAGGCAAGCAAGGATTTGACCATAACTGTTCTGCCTCCTATTGATCCTGATATTAGTGATGATGCTACCATTTGTGAGGGCGGCAAGACCACTCTTACGGTTACTGGTGTAGGTGTCACCAAGGTCACATGGACTCCAGCCGCAGGTTTGGATAATCCAACAAAGGCTACTGTGGAGGCATCGCCTGACAAGACCACCACTTATAAGGCTACTGTAAGCAATGGTATTTGTGAAGACAGCAAGGAGGTTACTGTTACAGTATCTCCGCTGCCAAGGTTTGAATATGTTAAGGAGCTCAAGTCTGAGACTTGCACATCCCGTGGTGTGGAGGTTGCCGGCAAGAGCGGTGTTCCGCCATACCTCTTCTCTGATGACGGAGTGAAGTTCACATCGGAGACAGAGTTCTACGGCTTGCCGAGCGGTTACATCAGGTTCTATATAAGAGATGATAACAAGTGCCAGAGTGACACCACTGTGCACTTTGATCCATACCCAATAAGCCCGGACCGCTTCTTCACTCCAAATGAGGACGGAGTTAATGAGCTTTGGACTGTGGAGAACCTGAATTGCTATGAGGGTTACATTGTGGAGATATTTGACCGCTACGGACGCAGGCTCTACTTATATAAGAAGGGCAGTTTCTCAGGCGGTAGCGTAACAGAGGATTTTGTTGGCTGGGACGGTACGTACAACGGCCACCAGATGCCATCAACAGACTATTGGTACCTGATTACTGTGGAGGAGATTCGTAAGCAGTACAACGGGCACTTTACGCTGAAGAGATAACTCATTCTACGTCATTCTGAGGGCAAAGCCCGAAGAATCTCGCATTTATTATGAGATGCTTCGCATACGCTCAGCATGACGGGACGATTAAACGACTAAAAATTACTATTGAATTAGAAATATTCATTTATTATGAAAAAACATATATTGGCAATAGCGTTAGCGGCTGTTTCTTTTGGATTCCTTCATGCTCAGGAGGAGTTAATCTACAACCAGTATCATTTTAACTACTATCTGGTGAACCCTGCCTTGGCAGGTGCAGAACCATGTCATCATCTTATGTTAACCAATAAGATGCAGTGGACTGGCATGAAAGATTTTCCAATGACACAAGTGCTCTCCTATAAGACCCGTGTATGGAAGAATGTGGGTATAGGTGCATATCTATATAATGACCGTAACGGTTACTCAGGCCGTGCAGGCGGTCAGGCCACCTTTGCCTATCACATTCCTCTGTCAAAGGGCCGTCAATATTCAAAGAAGGCGTCGTATGACCGCCAGCTCTCATTTGGTGCTTCCATAAAGGTGAACTATTTCTACGTAAACACTAACCGCCTCTATGCAGATGACCCTAACGCTCAGAATGACAATGCTTTTGCAAACACAAGCGGTATAGGACTCAATGCTAACGTGGGTGTCTATTTCAAGTCATACGGTGGTTTTGTGGGCTTGTCTCTTACAAACCTTGTGCCTGTAACCTCTGATATTTACGGCGATAAGGAGATGCCGGCACCTCTCACAGGTTTCCTCTTTGGCGGTTACACGTTTGACCTTGGCAGGCATCAGGACAAATACTTAGAGCCTATGGTAATGCTCAAGATGAACCAGTATCTTGAGGTGAATATGGACCTGAACCTCAAGTTTGGTCAGGTTGTGAACCCTACATGGGGCTACTGGGTGCAGCTTTCATACCGTCACAGCTGGAACAAAAACAACATTCAGAGTATGGTGCTCATGCCTATAGCAAGTTTCAGCATCAAGGGTTTCAACATTGGCTATGCCTTCTCACTTGACTTGAACAACCTTGCTACGCAGAACTATGGTACTCATGAGATTATGATTGGGTACTCATTCTGCCACCAAAAACATTTTTGCAGATAATCTGCAAAAATGTTTTATTTCCTAGTTTTATAGGGTTTGCCGGCGGCAAACCCTTTTTCGTGCTTTGCACGGCAGGCAGAAGCCTGCTTGTCGCCTACGGCTCCGAATTTTTTTTAGAGTTTTACACCATCTATTATGCTGAAAAGTTCCTCTTTTGTTTCAGCACGAAGCATGGCTATACGGGTGTCCTTGAAGTTTGGTATCCCCTTGAATATTGGGGTGGCTGCCAGATGGCGGCGTACGTGAAGTATGCCACGACGCTCGTCGAGCCAATCTGTGGTGCTTAGAACGTGTCCCTTTATTATCTCCTTTTTCTCCTCAAATGTGAGCGGTGCGGTCTCTGTTCCGTTAAGGAAGCTCTTTATTTCTTGGAATATCCATGGGCACCCTATGGAGGCTCTGCCCACCATTATGGCATCTACTCCGTAGCGGTCAAAACATTCACGGGCACGCTCAGGGGTGGTGACATCGCCGTTACCAATGATGGGAATGTGCATACGCTGGTTGTTCTTAACCTCTCCTATAAGGGTCCAGTCCGCCTCTCCCTTGTACATCTGGCTGCGGGTTCTGCCGTGAATGGCAAGCGCTTGTATGCCGCAGTCCTGAAGCTGCTCCGCAAGGTCAACTATGATTTTGTTGTTTTCATCCCAGCCAAGGCGGGTCTTTACTGTTACTGGCGTGTTCACGGCTTTTACCACCGCACGGGTTATCTCAAGCATCTTGGGAATGTCTCTTAACAGCCCTGCTCCTGCTCCTTTGCCTGCCACTTTTTTAACGGGGCAGCCAAAGTTGATGTCAATTATATCTGGGTGGGCGCTCTCCGCCATGCGTGCCGCTTCTGCCATTGGCTCTGGCTCACGGCCGTATATCTGTATGGCCACGGGGCGCTCCGCCTCATTTATGGTGAGTTTTTGCAGGGTGCGCGGTATGTCACGGATCAGGGCATCGCAGGAGATGAACTCTGTATATACCATGTCCGCTCCGAACCGCTTGCACAGCATACGGAACGCTGGGTTTGTAACGTCCTCCATGGGAGCTAAAAACACCGGATTCTGAGGAAACTCTATATTTGCAATTTTCATATGAATTAAAGTAATACCTTTGAGTGTGAAAAACCATTAATTTTATATTCTCCGTGAGAAACATATCCCAACTGGTTTGATAAAATCTTAGTCTTTCCTATTTGACATTCTATGTTTCTGTGAGAATGACCATATACCCAATAGTCAATATTTGAGTTCTCAATATAATCTTTAAGTTCCACAGTAAACGCCCCGCTTATGGGACTTTCACTAAATTCCGTTGCCTCACACTTTTTGGATGGAACATGGTGTGTTAGCACAATTTTTCTTTTTGCATTACTTTTTGAAATAGCATCTTTTACAAATCCAATACAACGCTCATGCTCTGTATTAAAGTCTTCAGATCTCAACAGATGACCATTGTACATTATGTGGTAAAAATCATTCACACTCCTTTCCGTTATAAGTGAGTTTGCTGGTTCTATATATGACCATAATGTAGTAACAATGATATCCGTGTCATCCATATGCACAATAGCATTGTAGTATGCGTGAACATTATGTCGAATCTCCTTACAAAATCCATCGTGAATAGATAAAATGTCATATTTGCCATAAAAGTCGTGGTTCCCAAAACAGACAATAACTTCCTTATAGTTTTTACTGGCCCAGTCCCAAAAAACATATTGAGAATACGTATTCCTATTTGATTCAGGCAAGTCAAGATATGCTGTATCTCCTGCAATTAGGAGAACATCTCCTTTAACTTCAAGTGGATGGTGTAATAAGAATTGTCTGTTTTCGAAAAACTCCAAATGTAAGTCACTCACATATTGAAAAATGAGCGAATTGTTTTCGTTGGAAGCTATTTGCTTCATTTTATTAAGGATAAAATCTGTTCTATCAATCTCATCATATGGTAAAGCACATTCAATCTCCTCTTTAATATTCTTTCTGTTGTGAATCATTGAAAATTGTTTTGTTAAGTATGCTCTTACCTCAGAATCAGACGATTTGAAAAAATATATAAATTCAGGGCAATAGTTAAGAATGTAAATAATATCTTCAAAATCTTTTGATCCTCTCCAATCACTGCCTCCTCTTGACAGCAATGCCTCTATTTTTGTGGCCATATAATATGTGACAGGTAATCTATAGATAATCAAATCTGAAGTTAATTCAAATTTTTCACGTTTGAGAAATCCAGGTCGATACCATTTATTACCAAATGACTGTGCACTCTCATCCATAGATACCACATCCACCAAATCTCCTTTATATACCCATCTACAGATGGGTGCATCAGGAGTTGTATCATTTTGGAATTTGTGTTGACGAAGTAGTTCTTCAAACTTAACATGTTCCGCATAAGATGTTGTGTTTACAACACAATCTATATCCATTGTGGTTCTTGGTTCTGAGGCTGCCGGATCTGTTGCATAGAGTCCAACCATAGCCCCACCAACATATACAATCCTGTCATTTAAGTCTTTTAGGCCTGTTGCAATTTCCTTAAGACTGTTATTGTTGATTATTGGCATAGCGGTCTATTCTTTTTGTTAGTTCTTGTAATGCTATAGCTCTTTCTCGGGCACCACCAACTCTTAGCGTATCTACAATTACCAATAGTTGGTAAAGCTCATCATCTTTTAGCACTGCATTTGGTACGGACAAATACAATGGTGTGATTTGTTGTCCTCTAGCGGTACCCTTAGCCGAGCGCCAAACATAATAATCTCTGCTCTCAGCTAGCTGTTCTTTAATAGGAGATGCGCTGATATATGTAGGGACACCACGTACGATATTCCCTATCTCTGCAGGAAATACATACTGAACACCGTAAGTGAGGAAATCCTTAAGTGCCATGACATTTACTCTTTTCTTATTCTGGTCAATAAGATGGGCCTTTTTACATCGTTCAAGGCTGGCACTTATACTTGATACACTCATGCCTATAGAGTTTGCTAGCCCTCTGATTGACATCGTACTGCCATCAGATGTCATTTTCTTGAGTAGAATAAGAATGTCTTGTTGTTTCATCATGTTGGAATACAGCTGTTTATTCGTATATGTTCGCTGTTCGCGAATTGCGAACACTTGATGCAAAAGTACAACAAATATTTGTTAATTCAAAAGAATTTTGAATGCCAAAATCAAAATGTTTTTGTCTTGATAAATCCCCATAAGTGGGTGAAAAAATATAGTTATGGGGGCTTATCTCAATAAAAATGCGCGATACGCCCCCATAAGTGGGTTGAAAAACATAGTTATGGGGGATTATCGGTATTCTGATTTTTTTTACTGTGCCCATAATGTTTCAAGATAATAAAAAAATTATAACTTTGCATTTTGGAAAGGAGTCGGTCAGATGCAAAGTCCTGATGGTATAGATAACACTATGATACCGGAGGCTTTAGCCTCCAAGCACGCTTCAGCGTGCCGTACAGAGTACGAAGAGGGGCGCAGCCCCATAAAAGAGGAGAAGGAGCCATTATCTCAAAACCGTTCAGGTTTTGAGATAATGGCTCCCGTTGGCTCGTGGGAGAGCCTGGCCGCCGCCATTAAGGCAGGGGCGGACTCCGTGTACTTTGGCATAGAGAATTTGAATATGCGTTCCCACTCATCGGCGAACTTCACTACTGATGATTTGCGTGAGATAGTGCGTGTGTGCCGTGAAAACGGGGTTAAAACCTATCTCACCGTGAACACTATCATCTACGATGATGACATGGCGCTGATGCGTGAGATTGTGAATGTGGCTAAGGAGAGCGGTGTGAGCGCCATCATAGCCTGCGATATTGCTGTGATGCAGTATGCCTACAGTGTGGGTGTGGAGGTCCACCTTTCCACTCAGCTTAATATCTCAAATGTGGAGGCTCTCAGGTTTTATGCTAAGTACGCCGATGTGGTGGTGCTTGCCCGTGAATTGAATTTGGAGCAGGTGAAACGCATCGCCGATGCCATAGAGCGTGACAATATATGCGGTCCTAAGGGGGAGAAAATTCGCATAGAGATGTTCTGCCATGGTGCTCTCTGTATGGCTGTGAGCGGCAAGTGCTATCTGAGCCTGCATGAGACTACACGCTCCGCTAACCGTGGCTCTTGTATGCAGATATGCCGCAGGGCCTATACTGTTACAGACAGTGAGACTGGTGAGCAGCTGAAGGTTGACAATAAGTATATAATGTCTCCTAAAGACCTGAAAACCATTCATTTTATGAACAAGATGGTGGACGCAGGGGTGAAGGTTTTCAAGATAGAGGGCAGGGCGCGCGGTCCTGAGTATGTTAAAACGGTGGTTGAGTGTTACCGTGAGGCTCTTGACAGCTGTCTTGACGGCTCTTACTCCGATGATAAGATTACTGTGTGGGAGAAACGTCTGAGCGAGGTGTTTAACCGTGGTTTCTGGAACGGCTACTACTTGGGGCAGAGGCTTGGCGAGTGGAGCAGCCATTACGGTTCAAGCGCCACTCTGCGCAAGGTGTACATAGGTAAGGTTACAAATTTCTTCAAGAATCTGAAGGTGGCTGAGTTCACGCTTGACACTCAGACTCTCTCAAACGGGGAGCGTATTCTTGTGACTGGTGTGACTACTGGTGCGTATGAGGCTGTGGCTGAGGGAATAAGAAATGACGCTGGTGCTCAGGTGGAGCAGGTTTCAAAGGGGGAGAGGTTCTCTATGAAGACCACTGAGGTTCTGCATCGGGGTGACAAACTTTACAAAATGGTTTATGCGTAAGGCGCTTAAAATATTGGGGATTTGCTTTGGCTCGTTAGCGGCTTTAGTGCTGCTTGCGCTTGGCGGTGTGCAGATTGCGCTGAGACCGTCAAACGGCAACCGTCTGCTTGAAAAACTTTTGCCAAAGGTGGGGAGTATAGGTGTAAGGTATGACAGCCTTGATATGAGTGTGGCTAAGACATGGCCGTACATTGACCTCACGCTTGGCGGTGTGCTTGTTGAAACCAAGGCGTTCTCTGAGCCGGACACTCTTGCATACATCAGCCGTGTGAACGCTAAATTGAATGTCAGGGATTTTATTGATTCCGGCGATGTAAAGCTTGCGAACTTGCTTTTGGGTGACACTTACTTGAAGGTGATTAAGCGTGACAGCATCTACAGCTGGGATATGTTCCCGCCAAGCGATGACACCACTGCTGTCTCCATTCCTGATATTACGGCAGACACTCTTGCTATTGACAAGGCTCGGCTTGTATTCCGTGACTTTGACTCGCACTTTGCGGCTGAGGCTGACGGGCTGGGACTTTATGCTGCTGAAACTGAGCTGCTTTCTGATATGGCTCTTCTGAAAAGCCGCTTGCAGATGGGGCTTGACAGCATTGCCTACACTGATTCTGTGGCAAACCGCCGCTGTGCTGTAAGGAATTTTGACCTGATGCTTAACGCTTTCAGGAATGAGTCTGAAACCAACCTGCTGCTCTTTAACGCCAAGTCAGACGATATTGCGCTAAAGGACAGTATGTTCAATATAGGGCGTACATCTCTTGACGTATTCGCCCGTGCTGTGGCTGACAGCGGATTCACAAGATTTGATATTGACACTGTGGGAGTGAATCTTGACAGAAGCCAGCTTACTGTGAGCGGTGTGGTGATGCCTGCGTTTGGCGACACCCTCAGCGTGGGTATGGAGAACTTGCGACTCTTGTTTGACTGCCCGTCAATAAAGCGTCTGAGGGCTTTTGTGCCTGCTCAGATGACTAAGTATATTGATGATTATGTTTTTGACGGGGCTGTGGCTTTGCAGACTGAGGCAAACGGCTTGTACAAGGGAAAGAGGATGCCTGTGATTGACATCGCCGTGCAGCTGAAAGGGCTTAACGGCGGCCTTAAGGAGTATAGTCAGAGGGTTAATGACGTATCGCTTGACGCTGTGGGACGCTTTAACCAGAGGCATAAGGACTCCACTTTTGTAAGGATAAACAGGCTGCACGCTGAGGCTGAAAAGAATGAGGTGGATGTGAAGGGCACTTTCAGCTATAGGAACTTGCGTGAGTACGTGGATTTGTCTTTGCTGGCGAAACTGAATCTGAAGGTGCTGAATGAACTATATAAGTTTGACCCTAAGCAGCGTGCCAAGGGTGTTCTCACCGCCGATATCAACGGTAATTTCTTTATTGATGATTTGCAGAACAAGAACCTTTACCAGATATTCACTAAGAGTGTGGTGACTGGCGACGGCATTGGCGTGCTTATACCTTCTTATAAGCTGGGTGTTTACGTTGACTCGCTAAGACTTAATGTGAACACTAACACATCTACAGGCTCACGCCGCCGCAATACTGTTATGACTGCGGCTGACTCTCTTAAAATGGCTGAAGCTTTCCAAAAGATGCGCGCCTCTATGGGTTCGCAGACATTAAAGAAGAGCGCCCGATACCGCTATGACAAGTCTGATACAGTGCTGGTGGATACAAGGCTTGCTTTCAAGTCTCTTAATGTGTGGTACAAGCGCAGGGTAAAGGCAAAGTCAGACAGGTTCATGGCATCGCTGCTTGCTGATGACATTCAGCCTGGAAAGGTTCCAAGAATCAGAACTTCTGTCTCATTCCGTGATGTGAGCGTTACTCTTGATGATACCATAAAGCTTGATTCAAAGCGTATGTCGGCATCGGTGAGTGTGGCCAAGCACGGTGAGCGTACTAATGTTCCGCAAACTTCTGTCCGTTTCAGTTTTGATTCTGTGGTGGTATGCTCCTCTCAGGTGTGCGCTTTGCTTGACACAACCCGTATAAGCCTATCCACCACTCCGCGTCTGCGCATCGGCCGCCGTAAAGGGAAAACAGAGGCTCAGATTGACAGCATGAAGCGTGCTGCGGCTGAAAAGATTGTGGATATGCCTGCACTTATTGCTCTCTTTGATACTATAAGTAAATCACCTGAGCCAATGGAGCTGTATATGAAACGCTTTAATAATGAGGGCTCTATATTCTCCAGAAGGTTTAGACTAAAGGATGCTGACTTCCCTCTGCGTATGGGGGTGAGCCGTCTTGACCTTGAACTCAACGATGATACAATCCGCCTCAATAAGGTGCGTCCGCGCATTGGGCGCAGCTCTGTTACTCTAAGCGGTGAGATTACAAACTTCCGCAGGTACCTGCTCCGTGGCAAGACTCTGAGCGGTAATTTAGAGATGAAGTCAAGGCGCATAGACCTTAACCAGCTTATGAGGGGCTTTTATGAGTATAACAAAAAACAGGCGGAAAAGGAGGCTCAGGCGCTGAATCAGGATGATATGGCCGCCATGGTGGAGCAGAACTCCATTGATGTGGCTCAGAACTTTGATGATGAAAATGATGATTTGGAACTTGCTTCAGACAGCGTGGATCTGTACGGCCTTATAGTGCTGCCGTCAAATCTTGATTTGAAGTTCACCGCTAATGTGGATACTTTGCTTTTCAGCAAGATGAGGCTTGAAAAACTCAGGGGTGATGTGTCCTTGAAGGATAGCAAGATGAAGGTTAAGGAGCTATCCACATCAACTCAGATAGGCAAGGCCAATATGAACGTTATGTATGAGTGCGCCACTGCCGATTCAGCCCGTGCCACTATGGCTGTATCTATGGATAGTATTCTGATAGGGGATTTGGTGGATTACATGCCTGAACTTGACTCTGTGCTGCCTATGCTGCGCTCATTTGAGGGCAGGGTGGAGTGTGACGCATCCACAGAGTTCACTCTTGATGAGCGTATGAATGTGAGTCTGCCTTCTGTGAGCGCCGCATTGCGCGTGCGTGGTGACAGTTTGGTGCTTCTTGACGGTGAGACATTCTCCACTATAGCCAAATACTTGAATTTCAGTAAAAAGACACAGAACCGTATAGACAGCATTAGTGCTGAGGTTACGGTTAAGAACAATGAGGTGCAGATATATCCGTTCATGGTGAGCATGGACCGTTTCAGGCTTGGCGTGGGCGGTAAGCAGAATCTGGACATGAGCTTCAATTATCATATTGTGGTTCTGCGTCCGGCTATACTGAGTGCTGTGGGTCTTGATGTGTATGGCAAGGACTTTGACCATATAAAGTTCAAACTCACATCCCCTAAGTTCAAGGGCTTTGATGTGGCGATAGCCAAGGGTGGCACACTGATAAAGACATCTGAGGTGGATATCCGCAAGATGATGTATGACGCCATGCTGGAGGCGATACTGAAGGAGGATTAGTGTGCCTCCACCCAGTTTGCGCCTGTGCCGCAGTCTGCTATGAGCGGAACACGCAACTGAGCCACATTCTGCATACAGTCAACCACTATCTTTTTCAGGGTTTCAAGCTCTTCAGGCAGCACGCTGAAGTTTAACTCATCATGTACCTGTAGTATCATCTTGGATTTGAGCCCTGCCTTGCGGCACTCTTCATAGACACGTATCATGGCTATCTTCATAAGGTCTGCAGCACTGCCCTGAATGGGGGCGTTTACTGCGTTGCGTTCTGCAAAACCACGCACGATGCTGTTGCTTGAATTGATGTCTGCAAGGTAGCGTTTGCGGTGGAAGATGGTCTCCACGTAGCCGTTCTGCTTGGCACGGTCAATACTCTCCTGTATGTAATCTCTTATATGCGGATAGGTGGCAAAATAGCCGTCAATCAGCTCCTTGGCCTCTGTGCGGCTTATGTCAAGCCTCTGCGCCAGTCCAAACGCTGATATGCCGTAAATTATGCCAAAGTTTGCCGTTTTGGCACGGCGGCGCATCTCTGACGTAACCTCTTCAATAGGTAGTTTGTATATTTTGGCAGCTGTGGCAGCGTGAATGTCCTTTCCGCTCTGGAACGCCTCTATCATGTTCTCATCGCCGCTTAGATGGGCCATAAGACGCAACTCTATCTGTGAGTAGTCTGCTGACAGGAATATGCAGCCGTCATCAGGTATGAACACCTTGCGTATCTCACGCCCCTGTTCGTCACGCACTGGTATGTTCTGCAGGTTAGGGTTGCTTGATGAAAGGCGGCCTGTGGCGGTTACAGCTTGGTTGAATGACGTGTGTATGCGGCCAGTCTTTGGGTTTACAAGTTTAGGCAGTGCGTCAATGTATGTGCTAAGCAGTTTCTTTACGCCTCGGTACTCCAATATCTTGCCTATAACAGGGTGTTTGCCTCTGTAGCCCTCTAACACCTCCTCACTTGTGACGTATTGGCCTCCCTTGGTCTTCTTGGCTTTCTCCGCTATGTGCAGACGGTCAAACAGCGCCTCTCCCACTTGTTTGGGTGAGTTTACATTGAACTCAAAGCCGGCTAATTTCTGAATCTCCTGCTCAAGTGCGTTCATGGTGGCGGTCATGCTCTCTGACGATGCTTTCAGCGCATCGGAGTCTATGCGTGCGCCATTGGCCTCCATATCTGCCAGAACTCTTACAAGCGGCATCTCAATATCAGTGAAAAGATGCTCCTGCGCCTCTTCTCTCAGTGCCTTTAGCAGTGGCTCTTTAAGCAGCATGCACACCTCCTCACGGCTTGCATCACGGTGCAGGTACACATCAGAAAGGTACTCTATGCTGTGGCTAAGTTCAGGTTGCAGCACGTAGTGTGCCAGCATCACGTCAAACATAGGGCCTTTTATCTCAATGCCTGCCTGTCGCAGCATCAGCATATCATGCTTTATGTTATGACCTATCTTTTCTATGGTTTCATTCTCAAATATCTCTTTAAGCTGCTTTATGTTTTCACCCCGATGCTCCCCTTTCAGCGTAACACTATACACCTCGCTCTCTGATACATAGATGGTAATACTTTCTATATCTGTGCTGAACGGGTCACAGTCAAGAGGGTAGGCGGTGAAAGAGAATGGAGAGTTGACAGTTGACAGTTGACAGTTGATAGTTGACAGTTGATAGTTGACAGTTGACCGATTGACCGATTGTTCACTGTCCATTGTCAATTGTTCACTGTCCATTGAAAACAGGTCCAGTTGTACAGCTTTGCCGTCAGCGCTCACGGCCCCGCCTTTTGTGGCTGTTGGCTGCTGCTTTGCAAGCGCCTTGCGCATGGCAGGATCTGCTGCCGCCTCTTTGGTATCTTTGCTGCTCAGCGGGCCTGAAAGGTGTTTGGCGGCAAGCTGGCGGAACTCCAGCTCAGAGAAAAGCTCCAGCACTTTGTCACTGTCCGCCTTCACCACTTTCAGCTCATCTTCATTGAACTCAAGCGGAACATCGGTGCGTATGGTGGCAAGGAACTGTGAAAACTTTATCTGCTCCACATTATTCTCTATCTTGCCTTTTATCGCACCTTTAAGCTTGTCTGTGCTTGCAAGCAGGTTGTTAATGCTGCCAAACTCCTGTAGCAGTTTTACGGCGGTCTTCTCACCTATGCCAGGGCAGCCGGGTATGTTGTCACTGCTGTCTCCCATAAGACCAAGCAGGTCTATAATCTGGTTCTTGTTTGCAAGCCCGTATTTCTCTGTAACCTCCTTCTCACCCATAACCTCATATCCGCCGCTATGGCGTGGACGGTACATATATACGTTGCCACCCACAAGCTGGCCGTAGTCCTTGTCCGGGGTTACCATGTAGGTCTCAAAACCATGCTCCGCAGCTATATGAGAGAGCGTGCCTATCACATCGTCAGCCTCAAAACCATCCTTTATAAATATGGGTATGTTATATGCCTTGATAATATCTTTGATGATTGGAACCGCCTTGCGTATATCCTCTGGTGTGGCTTCACGCTGGGCTTTGTACTGCTCAAAAGCCTCATGGCGGAATGTGGGCCCTGAAGGGTCAAAAGCCACTGCAAGATGGGTGGGCTGCTCCTTCTTGACAATCTCCTCAAGCGTGTTAACAAATCCGTATATGGCAGATGTGTTTAGCCCCTTGGAGTTTATGCGCGGCATCTTAATAAAAGCGTAATAACTCCTGTAAATAAGGGCGTAAGCATCTATGAGAAACAACTTTTTCATGGTTTTAGCATTTAAACTTTGTAAAGATAGTGATTTTTTGGCTGAAAATGCCTAAATTCGCAACATATATTAACCCAAAAGTTACTAAAAGATGAAAACAACAGTTAATGTAAATCTTGGTGGCGAGGTCTTTATTATCAATGATGACGCATTTGAAGTCCTTAAGGCCTACACCGATGAGAAAGGCGAGTACGTTGAGGGCAGGTTAGCTTCTTTCTTTCAGAACAGGCTGCGCAGAAATGGCAGAAAAGTGGTGGAGTTAGATGATGTAAATGCAGCTATAGAGAGTGTGGAGCATCCCGCTCAAACAGAAACGGAAAAATCATGTTGCAATAATAAGTTCAAGGGTAAGAAGCTATACCGCGATACCGTAAACGGCGTTATAGGTGGTGTGTCAAGCGGTATAGCAGCCTATTTTGGCTGGGATGAGACCATCATCCGTCTGCTATGGGTTCTTCTCTTCTTCTTGGGGCAGGGAGTTGTGGCTATTGCATATATACTCTTCTGGATGTTTGTGCCTGAGGCCGCCACACCAAAGCAGCGTTTGGAGATGAACGGTCAGGAGGTTAATGAGGAGAACCTGCGTGAAGAGTCAAATGTGGCCAAAGCAGGAAACACTGGCGGCGGCTGCCTGGGTATGCTTGGCAAGATATTTGTGATAATGTCTGCGCTATTTGTTGTGTTCCCAATACTGGCGCTTATATTCTTTGTACTCTTCTTCTCAGGAGTATTTGGTGTGGGAATGATGGCTCCTGCAGTTGGAAGCCTTTCCGCAGTGCTCATTGTGGCGGCTGCCATACTCATTTTCCTGTGCCCTATAGCCGCTCTTGTGTATTTGGGTCTTAACCTGAAAAGCAACGCAAGCTCAGACACCACAGAGAAAAAGAAGAACACATGGTGGGTGTATGTCCTGCTC
Source organism: uncultured Bacteroidales bacterium (assembly GCA_900316995.1). Classification (GTDB taxonomy): domain Bacteria; phylum Bacteroidota; class Bacteroidia; order Bacteroidales; family Paludibacteraceae; genus Enterocola. The sequence continues at coordinate 51,980 of ONEZ01000015.1, forward strand.
CTTATTGTGTGGCTGTGTAGTATTGGCTACCTGTGTGCTAATTATCGTGTAATAGAGAACGGAGTTATCCAAGTGGACAGGTACATTGATGACCTTGATGACCGCATTGACAATGCGTTTGATGATGACTACGATGCTACAATAGACACCACATTTGTAGGATTCTGATGTTATCAATACTTATTCCTGTATATAATTTTAACAGCAGACCTCTGCTTGAGAGCCTTCACTCTCAGGCAGAGGCTCTTAATATTGAGTATGAGATAGTGGTGGCTGATGACGCCTCCACTCTATGCAAGGAGGAGATAGCTGGTATTACTGCAAAATGTTAAAATCATTAACTTTTTAACATTTTATTCGCTTTGAAATGATATTTTAATGCTAACTTTGTACGTTGAACTTAAAATCAAATGGTGTGAAGTTAGCGCTAAGTCATATTGTAGCTACTCTAATGGTGTTGTGTGCTGTGGTGTCGCACGTTATGGCAGACAACCCTGACGCCCCCAATATTGATTTCTCCCACGGCAATTATGATAACTGGACCCTGTATGTGGGTGATTATGAGGCTTCTGCTCCCACATCTGACGTGTATGACTATACATGGACGCGTATAAGCCCTGCATCGGCGTACGTTACAAACGCCCAGAGAATGATGCTTATAAACGCTGTGGACCAGAATGACCCCATCGTGTCATGTAGTGATTTCTACACTAACCCTTTTGCAGGCTCCATAGTTACACGCATAGGTGTGCCTCTGACAACGGAGGGGATGCCTTCTGCCTCAGGCGGATGCCAGAACCGCTGGAATTTTTATCGTGCGGCTGCGGCTGAGAAGATGACCTATACCTATACGGTTACGGAGGGGTCTTCCATACTCCGTTATGATTTTGCTGCGGTGCTTAATGTGCCTGACAATTCAAACCACAGTGGTGAGCAGCTGCCGTATTTTGGCATTAAAGTGGAGGTCAACGATGCCGCCACCGGCAGTTCGTATGTGGTGCCGTGCGGCAGTTATGAGACTAACGCCAATGAGTCAACCTCTTCACTGCTGCATAACAAACCTATTGAAGAGTGCCGTTCATCAAGGGCTGGCGCATCGGCGGGCAATTACGTTTACCGTCCGTGGACAAACGGAACTATAGACCTAAGAGACTACGTAGGCAAGAGTGTGACCATAACCATAATAACCCATGACTGTATAGTGCAGTGCGGTAACTATAATGTGGCTGGCGGTCATGAGTCATACGCATACTTCAGGGCAAACGCCACATCGGTGGCCCTTCAGACATCAAACTGCGGCATAGATGACGGCATAATAACAGCTCCTGCCGGTTACGCCTCTTATACGTGGAGCCGTAGTGACGGACTTGACGCTACCGGCATCATACATGACCCTGCCCGCCCAAATCAGATAAAGGTGCCACGTTCCACTATAAGGGAGGGTGTTGTGTATAAGTGTGTGCTCTCTGATGAGATGGGGTGCGCCCATATAGAGATTACCACCAAGCTTGACCCTGTTCTGCTCACGCCTGGTTTTGAATATGAGAACCATTGCGGCGGAGAGGTGAAGTTTACAGACAACACCACAGTTAGCGGTGATGTTGTGACTCGCTGGCAGTGGGATTTTGGTGATGGAGACTACTCGTTTGACACCAATCCTGTACACTCATACGCTACCGTTGGAGACTACGATGTGAAACTGATAGTACAGACAGAGAAGGGGTGCTCCGCCACTGTGACAAAGAAGGTGAGGGTGAGGTTCTTCCCGTCATTGGCAATAACGGCATCGTCGCCTGTGTGCAAGGGGAGTGAGTTCCTGCTCAGTGTAAATGGCGCTGAGGCTGGCAGCACCTATAGGTGGTTTACCTCCACATCGCCAGTGCTGTCTGAACAAGGCTCGTTTATGGCTGTGGCTGAAAATTCTGAAACTTACTATGTGGAGGTTACAGACGCTCATAATTGTAAATATCAGGCTTCACAAAATATAACTGTTCAGATACCTTCACAAGTTACAATTGAGGGTGATGACATGGTGTGCCCAGGGGGTAGTACAGTACTTACAGCCTCTGGTGCTGCAAGCTATGAGTGGGAGGGTATTCCCGGCAATGACCCGCAAATATCAGTATCTCCAAATGTGGCAAGAACATACAAGGTTACAGGTACAGACCATGCTGGCTGCAAGACTGTGGCGACGCATACTGTTGGGGTGCGTGAGAGACCTGTGGTTACCATTGAGGGTGATGAGGAGATGTGTGCGGGTGGGTCTGTGGTATGGACTCCTACTGGTGCTGAAAGATACTACTGGAATGATTATAACTACAACGCCCCAAGAACATTTGACAAGGCTGACACATACGCTGTAACAGGTTTTGACGTTTATGGTTGTGAATCCCAGCCGGTGTATAAGACGCTTTCAGAGAATCCGTTACCAGAAATAACTGTAAACGGGGCTCTTACAGCCTGCCCCGATGCTCAGTATGTGGTAAACCTCTCATCCTCTGTGCCTGGCACTCAGTTCTCCTGGAATGACGGTTACTCTGGAGCTGCGAGAGATTTGCCTGCCACGTCAGATATGGCGTTCAGCATAGAGGCGGAAACGCCTAAAGGATGTAAATCAAGTACTAACGTATTTCTGGAGCAGAAACCTGTTCCATACGTTCAGATAGGTGGTCTGACAGAGGTGTGCAGCAAAACTCCTGTGCAGCTTATTGCCTCTGCCACAGGGAATAACACCACGTATCATTGGGCGCACGGCGATGTGGGGGCGGAGACTACTGTAACCCCAACTCAAACCACAACCTACAAGGTTATTGCTATTGCTGAGAATGGCTGTAAGGCTGAGGATTCTCACACTGTTGAGGCGTTTCCGCTTCCCGTTGTAAGCATAACGGGAAAGAGTGAGGTGTGCCGTGGTGACACACTGCATATCCATGCCGCAGGCAACGCCAGTTACTATATATGGCAGGGGGATTCTCCGTTTGAGGGCAAGGATAATATAATTGAGCCCGATGAGACCACAGTATATACTGTAAAGGCGGTTAGTGAGCACACTTGTGAAAGTGTAGTCTCTAAGAGAATTGAGGTAAAGGACGTGCCTGATGTGACTCTCACCGGTGTAACGCAGCTGTGTAAAGGGTCTGGCTACTTCAGCCTTAAAGCCACGGGTGCGGCCGACAGCTACCTTTGGCATGACGGCTCCACATCGCAGAACTTTGTGCATGAGGCTGATGCTGACATCGATGCATGGGTTATAGCCACACGTAACGGCTGCCAGATGAAATATGAACAGCCTCTTACCGCTCTTGAGGTTCCTAATCTGCGTGTGTCTCAGGATAAGAGCGAGATATGCGTGGGGGAGAGCGCACATCTCTCTGTGGTGGGTGCTGACAGTTACAAATGGCTCAACACCTCCTTCTCTGAGCCTGATATTGATGTCACTCCGCTTGTAACCACTGTTTACCGTGTGAAGGGCTACTCTGATGAAGGGTGTGAATCTGATGTGGCGCAGCTCTCTGTTACGGTTAATCAGCAGCCTCAAGTTTCAATTAGCGGTGATGAGTATGTTTGCTACGGCACTAAGGCCACACTGCACGCTGAAGGTGATGGTGAAACTTTCCAATGGAGTACAGGTGAACAGGGGCCTCAAATAGAACCTGTTATAAACAATGAGATTACCATTTCGCTTACAGCCTACTCTGTACACGGATGCGAGCGTACTGCAAACTTTACGGTTACGCCTGTCTCTCCTCCTGATTTGAGTGTTCACGGCAAAACTCAAGGGTGTATAGGAGAGGAGCTGACCTTGGTGGGGGAGGGTGCCTCCACTTACATTTGGGATGATGACGGAAGTACAGGTGCGGAGCACAAGGTTACAGTGGAGCAGAATACTAACATACGCCTCACCGGCACTCACAAGAACTGTTCAAACAGTATAGTCATACCCATTACAGCCACTCTTTCACCCAATCTTATAGTAACGTCTGACACTATTGTATGTGCAGGCGCAGATTTCAAACTTTCTGCCGCAGGAGCAGAGAGCTATGAGTGGAACACTGGTGACACGGGTGAGAGCGTAACCCTTAATATAAACAGCCCCACCACCTATTTTGTTAAGGGAGTTACCGGCGGTTGTGCATCCACAAAGCAGATAAATGTTGACCTTCTGCCATCGCCAGTGCTGAAGCTGAGGCTTGAAGATTACGGCGTGTGTCCGTATCGTGATGACTCTATAATGGTTAGCGTGTCAGGTGCAAAACGTTATGACTGGTACTCCAAACCCGCCGATGACAAAATAGCCTCTTCTCATTCATCTCTGCTAAGGGCTGGCATCGACGGCTCTACATGGATTTACGCCGTGGGCTACAATGAATATGAGTGCGTCAGTGTGGACTCCATAGAGATAAAAGATTTGCCGCAGCCGGAGTTTACATACAGGGTGGAGCCTACATGGATAGATGATACTAACTCCGATGTCCGCCTTACAGGCATGGAGCCGTCTGATAATGCTGTCTGGTACTGGAACGCAGGTGACGGGTCACAGCTTATTGACGGCAAGGAGGTTACGCACCGCTATGATGTGGATGTGCTTGCAGATATGTTTACTGTTACTGTAACGGCGGTTGACCGCCATAACTGCAAGTTTACCGCAGATGTGCCTATATACGTCTGGAAAGACGTGTGGGCTCCCACTGCCTTTACTCCAAATGGAGACGGGCTTAATGACACGTTCCATTTCTATGGAGGAGACTATGTGCAGGAGTTCACTTTCTACATATACAACCGCTTGGGTGAGATAGTGTTTGAGGGCTCCTCCACGGCCGATGAATGGGACGGAATGTACCAAGGCAAGCTATGCCCTTGGGGTGTGTATGGCTGGGTGGCCAATTTCAAAAGTAACATAGATGGCATGGAGCGGTCTGGTGAACTGAAAGGTAAGGTTTCAATAGTGAAGTAATGCGTAGAGTTGCGGCTATATTTGCGTGTGTGTTGGCTTGGGCGCTTGCCTTGGCTCAGGACTACACATTCTCAAACCATAATATAGTGCCTTTCAGCCTTAACCCTGCCCAAGTGGGTGCGGCAAACACCATAAGGATAGGCGCAAACTACCGTATGCAGTGGCCTACGCTTGTAAACAACTACCATACGTTCCGCCTGAGCTATGATATGAATGTTTACAAGCAGATGTGCTCTGTGGGTGCGTTCTATTCATACGACCAGATGTCGGACGTATATAAAGTGAATGAGGCTGGCGTGGCTTACGCTCACACTATAAAGTGCGCGGACAATCACTTTGTACGTCTTGGCTTGCAGGGTAGTGTATTCTTTAATTTTGTGGATTTAAACTCGCTCACCTTTGGTGACCAGTACAGTGGCACAGGTGCCATCACTCCTAAAAGTGTTGAGAATTTTGAGAGCGGCAGCCGTACTTTCTTTGATTTTGCGGTGGGTGCATCGTATGTGTTCCAGAATCACCTTACAGTGGGTTTTGCTGTTTATCATGTGGCTCAGCCTGACAATGGTTTTGTGCGTGGCACTCAGGTGCTGCATCGTAAGTATGTGGGTCATGTGAACTTTATACAGGATTTGAAGTTAAGCCACGGTTTGAGAAGCAAGGGCTTCTCTGACAACTATTTTTTTGCAAACCTCACTTATCAGCAGCAGGCTGATTTCAAACAGGCGTACATAGGTGCAGGTGTCTGCTTCCAGCCTATAATTCTTGGCGTTTCATTCAAGACTGACGTGCAGGAGGTTCATACGGTATCCTTTATGCTTGGCGGCTACTACAAGGGTTTTCAGCTTTATTACATCTTTGACCTCTTCACCTCACACAAGAAGAAAGGCAGCTGGTCAAATGAAATCTCCTTCATCTACACCCTCCCGCACAAGAAGAAAGACCTCTGCCCTGTTGTGTACTGGTAGTCCGCACCCATACATACTCCTTCTGCCGTCATGCGCCACAGGGCGCGCCTGTATTCCTTCGGGGAGTCTGTTTATGTTCGCTTTCTTCCTAACTCGCTTCGCTCAAACAACGTCAGAAAGCTCCAATCACTACGAGTCCCCTCGGGGGCGCTTATGGGCTTTTGACGGCAGAAAGATATGTCCATATTGAGATGCTTTTTAAATATATTTGCTTGGATAGTAATTTGTATGTACTTTTGCGGAACGTAAAAACAATTGTATTATGAGGACCAGAAAACTTTCTATTTTTGCGGTGGTGACATCGTTAGTGCTGGCAACTCTTGCCGGTTGTTCTAAGAAGAATGAACCTGTGGGCACTGTTACAGATGCGTGCGGGAATCAATATAATTATGTTAAGATAGGGAACCAGTATTGGCTTGCGGAGAATATGCGTTGCAATAAGTATGACAGCCAGAGTGAACGTGCTGGTGAAACAATATATACGTCTGATGAATCGGTATATACTCCGTATTATACCGATGCCTCAGATAAGTCCAAGTGGTCTGCCTCTCAGTTTGCGGGAAACCTCAGCAGTGAACAGATTTCCAAATTAGGGTATTTGTATAATTGGGCAGGTGCCGTAGGACTTGTTACAGAAAATGATGTTTTAGAGAAAATAGATGCTTTCAGTGGCAACAGACAAGGTATTTGCCCTAACGGCTGGCATGTTCCTACAAGCAATGAGTGGTCTGATCTTAAAAATTATATAGAGAATAAAGACGGTAAGGGTAAGAACACTGCTGGTAAGCATCTCAAGACTGCATCCGGGTGGTACTCTTCAAACAAGAGTGATGACATCTACTCCTTTGCCGCTATTCCATCAGGACGCTCTGAGTGTAGCGCAATTGATGCTGTAGGCCTGGAGGCAGGTTACTGGACCGCATCGCCGTGCGTAGTAACCATTGTTGATGTCACAGATCCTGATACAGGTGTTAAAACCCAAACAGACCCAGAGTCAGACTACTTCTATATGTCAAACAGCAGTGACCTCCTTTACTCCATACATCAAAGTAAAACTTTGGCTAAGAGCGTACGCTGCGTAAAGGACTGAACTTAACCGAACAATCCTTTAAGCAGTTCATTTGTTATTTTGCGGGAGGCGGTGTTGGTGGCAGTCTTGGTGGCTGAGCCAAAGAGGCTGTCAAGAAGCGAACCGCCTGCTGATGCGCTGCTTCTTCTGCTGCTGGTGGTGCCTCCAACTACGCTGCGGGCGGCCTGTGTGCCCATTGAACGGGCAAAACTGGTGGCGGCTGCAGCTGCTATGGTTCCAAGCAGTCCACGTGAAATGGAACTGGAGGCCTTTTGCTCTGCTTTCTCCGCCTTCTCACGCTCCTTATGTGCTTTAGCCTCAAGTTTGGCTTTTTCTGCTTCTGTTTTTTGCAGTTCCTGCTCCTCTTTCTGGCGAGCCACCTCATCGTTGGCGGCAGTTAGAACCTCGTAAGCACTCTCACGGTCAAAGTAGTTGTCATACTCACGTATGCGTGCAGGTGCGGCGTTACGGAGGTCAAGCCTCTGGCCTGCCGTAATGGCACCTATCTGGCTTAACGGGAACAGTATCTTAGCTCTTTCAACCACACTTGGAGCCCCCTTTTCATCAAGGAATGATACAAGGGCTTCTCCTGTGCCAAGGTTCATTATGGCGTCAGCAGTGTTGAAAGCCTTGTTCTGACGGAATGTTTCCGCTGCTGTGCGTACTGCCTTCTGGTCTTTAGGTGTAAAGGCTCGCAGTGCGTGCTGAACACGGTTGCCAAGCTGACCCAGTATATCCTCCGGAATGTCTGTAGGTGATTGGGTTACAAAGTATATACCCACGCCCTTTGAACGTATAAGCCTTATAATCTGCTCCAGTTTGTCTGTCAGTGCCTTGGATGTGCCGTCAAAGAGCATGTGCGCCTCATCAAAAAAGAAGACGAGTTTAGGCAGCTCCATGTCACCAACCTCAGGCAGGTTCTCATAGAGTTCGCTAAGCAGCCAGAGAAGGAAAGTGGAGTACATCTTGGGACGTAGCATAAGTTTGTCTGCTGCAAGCAGGCTTATAACACCCTTGCCTTTCTCAGTGTCAAGTAAATCATTGATGTCAAAAGCGGGTTCGCCAAAGAATTTGTCTCCGCCCTCGCTCTCAATGGCAAGCACAGAGCGCACAATGGCACCTATTGATGCAGAAGAGATGTTGCCGTACTGCGTGGTGAACATCGATGCGTTTTTGCCCACAAAATCAAGCATAAGACGCAAGTCTTTGAGGTCTATGAGCAGCAGCCCCTTGTCATCGGCGATGCGGAAAACCACGTTCAAAACACCAGTCTGCACATCATTAAGTTCCATGAGGCGTGCCATAAGCTGAGGTCCCATCTCTGAAACTGTGGTTCGCATGGCGGTGCCCTGCTCGCCAAATACATCATAAACTCTGGTAGGGCAGCCATTGAACTCCGGGTTCTCTATGCCAAATTCAGGGCAGCGTTTCTCAATGAAGCCGCTCATCTTGCCTTCTTGGCTAATGCCTGAGAGGTCTCCCTTCATGTCAGCTGCAAAAACAGGTACTCCTGCTTGAGAGAATGTCTCAGCTAAAACCTGAAGGGTTACTGTTTTACCTGTGCCTGTGGCACCGGCAATAAGGCCGTGGCGGTTGCACATTTTGCCGGTGAGGCAGATTTCACCGCTGGCGCAGTGGGCTACGTAAAGCTTATTATTGATGAACATAATTATTTAGTTGACAGTTGACAGTTGATAGTTGACAGTTAAAAGTTAAGAGTTAAAAGTTAAGAGGCGAAGCCTCATTAAACAAGGAAGATAATACAGTTTTCAGCAATTATTTGCTGAAAACTGTATTTCTCATATCACCAGATGCAAGGAACTCTGTGTGCATTGCAAAGCAGTTCTGCAAGTTATGAGGGGTCTGACCCTTGACTGCTGTTGCAAGATACTCCTTAAGCATCGGCTTGTAAATTGGGTCAACGCAGTTCTCAATGATGAGCTGTGCTCTCTGACGTGGTGATTTGCCACGGAGGTCAGCGATACCGTACTCAGTGATAAGAACCTTTACAGAGTGCTCGCTCTGGTCAAGGTGTGACACCATAGGCACTATAGAGCTAATCTTGCCATCCTTAGCGGTAGCAGGGGTGGTGAAGATTGAAATGTAGGCGTTGCGGGTAAAGTCACAGCTGCCGCCTATACCGTTCATCATCTTTGTACCTGTTACGTGGGTTGAGTTAATGTTACCGTAGATGTCAGCCTCAAGAGCGGTGTTAATGGTTATAAGACCCATGCGGCGTACAAGCCCAGGGTTGTTTGAAATCTCCTGCGGACGCAGAATAATCTTATCGTGGAAGAACTTCATGTTATCATAAACCTCTTGCAGCACAGGGTCTGTAACTGTCATGGAGCAACCGCTTGCAAAGTCAATGCGGCCCTTCTTCATAAGGTCAATAACAGCATCTTGTATAACCTCAGTGTACATTTTGAATGTAGGAATGTGAGGGTTGTTACCAAGCTCCTCCATAACAGCGTTAGCTATATTACCCACGCCAGATTGAATTGGAAGGAATGATGACGGAATACGTCCGGCCTTCATTTCAGCTGTAAGGAAGTCTGAAACGTGCTTGCCAATACGGCTTGTAATCTCATCTGGAGCGGTGAATCCGCCAACCTCATCCTTACGGTTTGTCTCAACCACTGCTACAATCTTCTTAGGGTCAACCTTCAGAATAGGGCTGCCTGCGCGGTCTGCTGGTGTGTAGATTGGTATCTCACGGCGCATAGGAGGGTCAGCAGGCTCATAGATATCATGCATTCCACGCAGCTCTTTAGAGTGGCGGGCGTTAAGTTCAATGATAATCTTATCAGCCATACGTGCTATTGTAGGGCATATACCCACACCCGATGTCAGGATAATCTCGCCATTGTCATTGATGTCGCAAGCCTCAATTATTGCAACTGTAGGCTTAGGAAGGAATCCGTAGCGAATCTCCTGGGCGAGCATGCTCAGGTGAGCATCGTTGTAGTCAACACCTTCAGGGTCATTCAGGTATGCACGCAAATCTTTGTTAGACTGGTACGGAGTTCTGAAAAGCATTGCCTTTGCCTTGGCAAGAGCGCCGTCACAGCTTGCACCCGTAGATGCGCCTGTGTAAACTCCAATCTTGAACTCCCTGCCCTCTGCATGCTCTTTTTCTGCAATGGCGGCAAGCGCAAGTGTAACCTCTTTAGGAGCACCAGCTGGTGTGAAACCACTCATTCCTACTACATCACCGTTTTTAATCAAAGAAGCAGCCTCTGCTGCTGTCATAAATTTGTAGCTCATAATTTTATGTGTTTTAGATATTACTTTTTAAACTTTAGAATCTCTCTTAGCTCGTCTATTGTGAGATTGTGCTGAATTACGCTTTGCTGTGCCACAGAGATGCTGCCGGTCTCCTCTGACACCACAATGGCAAGAGCGTCAGTTTTCTCTGAAATGCCAAGCGCGGCGCGGTGCCTTAATCCAAACTGTTTGGGTATGTTAAGGTTGTGCGATACAGGTAGAATACAACCTGCCGCCACCATTCTGCCGTTAGCTATAATAAGAGCACCGTCATGCAGCGGCGTGTTCTTAAAAAATATGTTTTTGATGAGGCGGGCGCTTATCTTGGCGCTTATGGTCTCACCTGTCTTGATGTAAGGGGTTAGGTCTGCATTGTTCTGCACCACTATAAGCAGACCTGTTTTTGTGGTGGAGCAGTTCTCAACGGCGTCAAGTATCTCCTCTATGTTACTGTCAGACTCCACGTGTGAGCTTGTAGGAAAGAATATTCTCTTAAGGCTCCCGAACAGACCGTGTGACGTTCGGCTGCCCATAGCGGTGAGGAATGATTTTATCTCATCTTGGAACATTATAACCAGAATTATTGCACCCACGTTCATTATGGCGTCAAGGATAGAGCCTAACAGTTCCATACGCAGAATGAACTTCACTATGAACCATGTTACAATAAAGCCTAAAACGGCAAAGAATATGTTCATAGCCTGCGTTCCCTTGAGCAGATTGTAAATCTGATACAAGATTATGGCAACCAGCAGGATGTCAATAAAATCCTTTATTCCGAATGTCAGTAATGAGAACATTTTATTTAGTTGACAGTTGACAGTTGACAGTTGAGAGTTGGTAAATCTTTACGGCTTCAACTGCTTCTTTTACATCGTGCACTCTTAAAATATCCGCTCCTTTTGTGAGCAGTATGGTATTCGCCACCGATGTGCCGTTAAGCGCCTCGGCTGGTGTTATGCCAAGTGGCTGAAATATCATACGCTTTCTGGATATTCCGCACAGTATGGGAAGCCGCAGGCTTTTAAGCGCTTCAAACTCACGCACAAGCGCATAGTTCTGCTCCACATCCTTGCCAAAACCAAATCCAGGGTCAATTATAATATCGTTCACACCTGCACGTGCAAGTGCGTCAATCTTTTCAGAAAACCAGTAGAGAGCCTTGTCCATGCCGCCCGGCTCTGGATAGGTGAGCACGTAAGCCTTGTTAAAATTGGCAGCCACTGAATAAATTTCATCGCATCCGCCGCTCACATCGTTGATGATGTGCACCCCTAACTCCTTTACCGCCATCTCCGCCACAGCAGGGCGGAAAGTGTCAATGCTCAGTATCTTGCCGCTGTAACGTTCCTTTATGGTATTAGCCGCACTCCTAAGACGTTCAATCTCCTCGCTCTCAGAACATACTTCACCACCCGGACGGGTGCTGCACGCCCCAATGTCCACGATGTCCGCATCGGCCACGGCATCAAAGGCGTAACGGCTTGGCGCATGGAAACTGTCAGGTGTGAGGTTCAGTATGCCCATAACCAAAGGCGCATTGAACCAGCGTATATCCCCGTCAATGTTTAGTGAGAACGAAATCATCTTGCAAAAATACAAAATCTTCCCCATATATTTTATTAAAAAGCTATTTATCCTCAACTTTGTGCGCTTTTTGACTGCGTATTGTAAAAAAAATGCTGTTCAATGCAATAAATATTCTTAAAAAGAGTTACCTTTGTAACCAAATGTGGAATAATGTCACGGAATTGAATAACCTTACACTAAATACAATGACTATCAGAAAAATTGGTGATTTACTTCTTTTATGTGCCTTGGCACTGCTTTTCAGCGCTTGTAACAAGGGTACTTCAAACACTACAGGTTGGAAATACAACGATGCCAAATATGGTGGCTTCCAGGTGGTTGACAATTATCAGCAGGAGACTCCGCCGGGAATGGTGCTTATAGAAGGCGGTACATTTACAATGGGTCGTGTTAATGAGGATACATACACAATGTGGAATAACTATCCACGCCGTGTTACTGTTAACACGTTCTATATGGACCAGTATGAGATCTCTAACCGTGACTGGAAAGAGTATGCATACTGGATGGATTTGATGTACGGTGGCGAGGTGGCGAAAAAGTGCCGTCCTGACTCTACCGTATGGCGTGATGAGCTGGCCTACAATGAGCCTTATCTGAACTATTACTTCACTCATGCGGCATACGACATGTACCCTGTTGTGGGTGTTACATGGGAGCAGGCTACAGACTACTGCTCTTGGCGTACAGACCGTGTGAATGAGCGCATATTGTATGAGGCAGGTATTATTGACATGCCTGACTTTGCCGCTATAAAACGTGACTCCTCCAGAATTGGCAATGACTCTGTAAACAAGACCCGTGTGTTCAACTTGGGTAAATATGAGAAGGTTAATGACTACCAGCCTGACAGAGCTAAATCCACAATGAAGGACGAGTTTGGCAATGTACGTAAAACCACTATGAGTGACGGTCTGCTTCTGCCAAACTTCCGTCTGCCAACCGAGGCTGAGTGGGAGTTCGCCGCATACGGAATATCTTCAGAAGCCGGCATGGAGAACTATGATAACAAACGCATCTATCCTTGGGACGGTTCACAGACTCGTAACCCTAAGCGCAAGGCGAGAGGTAAGATTATGGCAAACTTTGTACGTGGCCGTGGTGATATGATGGGTGTGGCAGGTGACCAAAACGACAAGGCTACAATAACCGCTCCTGTTAATTCTTTCTGGCCTAATGAGTATGGACTATATAACATGGCAGGTAACGTTAATGAGTGGACTATGGATGTATATCGCCAGGCTTCAAGTGAGGAGTATCAGGAGTATAATCCGTTCCGTGGTAACGTATATGTTGCGCCTGTAAAGGACAAGGAGGCTGGTGAATATCAGCTTGACAGCCTTGGACGTTTGAAATATGATGTTGAGTTCTCTAAGGAGGACAGCCTTTCTGAGTACGTTAAACTTGATGTACGTAATTACGGCGATGGTGATGCACGCAGCAGCTATAACCGTGACAAATGGAAAGAGATTGTGGATCCTGATCTGGCAACCAAACGCCTCTATGATGCTGATGAACCTACAGATCCGGAGAGTATGCTTGCCTCTAAAATATCTAACACTTCACGAGTTTATAAGGGTGGCAGCTGGAAAGACAGAGCGTACTGGCTTTCACCTGCACAGCGTCGTTATCTGGAGCAGGATAAGTGTACTAACGATATAGGTTTCCGTTGCGCTATGCACCGTGTAGGCTCTGATAAGGGTAACAACGCTAAAAAATAATCTATAGAAATTGAATATAAACACATATATTCTCAAATCCGGCATTCGCCTGCTGCACGTTAAAGCAGTGGGCGATGTTGCTTATTGTGGGGCTGTGATTAACACGGGAACCCGTGATGAAATGTCGCAGGAAAGCGGTTATGCGCATCTGGTGGAGCATCTGCTGTTCAAGGGCACCTCTAAATTCAATTCTAACCAGATTATAAGCCGTATGGAGGATATTGGCGGAGAAATGAACGCCTACACCACCAAGGAGGAGACAGTGGTCTATGCAGCCTTCCTGAGCCGTTACCTGAACCGCTGCTTCTCATTGATATCTGACATGGTGCTTGACTCTCAGTTTTATGAAGATAGCCTTAGTAAGGAGATAGACGTGGTGCTTGAGGAGATTGACAGCTATATTGACAATCCCTCAGAGCTTATTATAGATGATTTTGAGAATCTGATATATTCAGGAAATCCTCTTGGCCGTAACATCCTTGGAGACCGCAAGACTCTGCATCGTGTAAACCGCAAGCGTCTTGTGGAATTTTACAGACGAACCTATACTCCAGACCAGATGGTGTTCTTTGTTATGGGGAACTACAGTTTTGAACGTGTGGTTAAATTAGGCGAGAGGCTGCTTGGCTCAATAGAACCAGTCAGGCGTGGTTACATCAGAGAAAAGCTTGCCGCATACACACCTCAGACAAAAGAGATAAAAAAACATACAAGGCAGGTGCATCTTGTGATGGGTGGAAGAAGTTACAGTTATACAGATAAGCGGAGGTTTGCCTTTGTGCTGCTGAATCACATACTTGGAGGTGATTTCATGAGCAGTATTCTTAATATGCATTTGCGTGAAAAGGAGGGGCTTGTGTATGAGGTCTGTTCAAATTACACCACATACGCCGATACTGGCAACTGGAACATATATTTGGGCTGTGATTATGATAAGGTTGAACATGTTACAGAAATTGTGTATAGTGAACTGAATAAACTTATTGAGGCTTCAATTGCGCCCAAGGAGCTGAGGCTTGCCAAGGTTCGTCTGCTCTCTTATCTGACCATAGGCGGTGAAAACAAGGAGTCCTGGATTTTAGGCGTGGCGAAACAATATCTTAACACAGGCAGGGTGATGGAGAAGCAGGAGGTGGAGAGTCTGGTTAATGCTGTTACCGCAGATGATATACGCCGATGCGCCGCAGAAATACTGAACAGGGAGCAACTAACTGTTTTGAAATATGTTTAGGAGTTGTTTAATAGGTGAATCGGTGAACTGGATAACTGGTGAATCGGTTAATCGGTGAACCGGTGAATCGAATTTAAAGGAGAAATAACTATCAACTGTCAACTGTCAAATGTCAACTGACCAATACATATTAGAACATTCACAGCCGGAAGATGAACTTCTTGCCAGGCTGGAGCGTGATGCAAATGTACATTTGCTACATCCCCGTATGGTTAGCGGCCACATTCAAGGCAGGCTTCTCAGCAGTCTCTCATGGATGATAAGGCCACGTCGTGTTTTGGAGATAGGCACCTACGTGGGCTATTCCGCTATGTGTCTGGCAGAAGGGCTTGCAGAAGACGGCAAGGTGATAACCTTAGACATTGACGATGAGATTGAGGATATGGCACGCCGCTATATAGGCAAAAGCCGCTATGCCTCAAAGATAGACTTTATAGTGGGCGATGCGGTCAAACTCATACCAGACATGGATGAGGTGTTTGACCTTGTCTTTATTGACGGTAACAAGCGTGATTATATAGAGTATTTTGAAACAGTGCTGCCCAAGGTTCGCCAGAATGGTTTTATACTTGCAGACAACACCCTATGGGCAGGCAAGGTTCTTGAGAAGCCTGCCAGCAATGATTACCAGACCAAAGGTCTGCAGGCGTTTAATGATTACATAGCAAAGTGTGACGCAGTAGATAAGTTTATACTTCCGCTCCGGGACGGACTTACTATTATGAGAGTTAAATAACCCGGTTCACCGATTAACCAATTCACCGATTAACCATAAATATGGAAACAACAAGACAGAATAAAATTGCGAGGCTTATCCAAAAGGAGATAAGTGAGATCTTTTTAGGCATGACACGCCAGATGCACGGCACAATAGTGTCCACAACTATAGTGCGTGTAAGCCCTGACTTAAGCGTAGCTCGCATCTATTTGAGCATATTCCCCACGGAAAAATCAGAGGAACTTCTTGAGTTTATAAACTCCAAGAGCGTGAGCATACGCCATGACCTTGCCGCACGTACCCGCTTCCAGCTACGTACCGTGCCCACCCTCACGTTCTACAAAGATGACTCACTGGACTATATTGATAATATTGATAAACTATTAAAGAGTTGAGACTCTTCGCTACGCTCATAGTGACGTCAACTGTTAATTAATATGCCTCTCCCGCTAAGCATCGCCCGTAGGTATCTCTTCTCCAAGAAGAGCCATAGCGCCATAAACATTGTGTCGCTAATATCGGTGTGTGGTGTGGCAGTGGGAACAATGGCGTTAGTGGTGGTGTTGTCAGTGTATAACGGGTTCAGGGGTGTGATAGAGGGGCTGTTCAGCAATTTTGACCCGCAGATACGCATTGAATCAGCAGAGGGAAAGTATTTCCAGCCTGACAGCGTGCAAAAGGTGCTCCAGATGGCTGAGGTTGACCTGTACAGTTACGTTATTCAGGAGAATGCTTTGCTAAAGTTTAAGGATAAGCAACTACCTGTTACTGTTAAGGGCGTGGATGGCAATTATGACACACTTACGCATATCTCTGATATAATGGTGAGAGGTGAGTTCTCATTGCACGAGGGGAACTTTAAGAAGGCTGTAACAGGCGCCACGCTTGCCTCCAATATAGGAAGCGGAGTTTATATCTTTGACCCAATCATACTCTATGCTCCTGTAAGAGAGGGGAAAATATCAATGCTCCGTCCTGATAAATCTTTCCATGAGGAGCTGGTTTATCCTGCGGGCAGTTTTCTTGTAAGACAGGAGAAGTATGACAATACACTTATTATAGTGCCCATTGAGGTGGCTCGCTCACTGTTTGAGTATGGTACGGAGGTTACATCAGTGGATATAAAACTTAAAGACGGTGTTAGTGAAAGGCGCTTTATAAAAGAGGCTCAGAAAATGCTTGGCACAGGGTATGAGGTGAATGACCGATATGCCCAGCAGCAGGATTTCTACCGCATGATGGAGGTGGAGAAGTGGATAACCTACCTGATTCTCATGTTCATTCTTATGATAGCAATATTCAATATCATTGGCTCGCTCTCAATGCTTATGATAGAGAAGCAGGAAGATGTGAAGATTCTATCCAACTTGGGTATGAGGCGGCGTGACATATTCCGTATATTCCTTGGTGAGGGTGCGCTTATAACTATATCAGGAGTTGCAGTGGGAATTATACTGGGACTGCTAATCTGCTGGCTGCAGGCTGAATTTGGAATGGTAACCATGGGCAGTGCCGGCTCTTTTATAGTAAACGCCTATCCTGTTGAAGTCAAGGCTCTTGATGTGCTGGTCATTTTTGTGACGGTCAGCATACTTGGGTTTGTCTCATCGGCGTATCCGGCATCGCAAGTCTTAAAAAACAATAACAACAGTGATTTATGAAACGTCTTTCCACGCTCTTGTTTGCGGCTATAGCTTCATTGTGCTGTCTGGCTGTTGACTATATGATGTACACTGGTATTTACGGCGAATGTGAGGATGATGAGCCCTCTCAGATTTACGGAGGCTCTTACAGTGAGTACCCTCCCGGTCTCATAGATGCTCAGTTTCCTGGCGGCGAGGTGGAGCTTGTAAGATATATTAGCCGGAATACAGATATTCAGGAGGTGTATAGCGGTGAGTATGACAAAAACGGTGTGCCGTTGCTTGTAACGGGCGATGTTCTGGTTGAGTTTGTGATAGACCGCTGTGGCAAGCCTGGTAAGTTCCGGGTTGTGCAATCCCTTACTGACGAGCAGGACGCTGAGGCTCTGCGTGTAATGGAGACGCTTCCAATGTTCCGCGCTGCATCGCTCGACGGCTATCGAGTAAAGAGCGCCTACATAGCTCCTATAAGGTTCTTACATGACCGTATGCCTAAACCTAAAGAGGATGAGTACTACTATGATGACGGTAGCTATGACTATAACTATGATTACAATTATGATTCAAGTTCTGACTCAAACTCTGATTTCAATTATGATTACAGTTCTGACTATAATTATGATTACAGCTCCGAGTCAGACACTATCTATAATCAGTCTGACACTATCTACAATGTGTCAGATACTATCCGTTAAACTCCAAGAGGCATGATGATAGAGATAGGGGACACACTTATAAGTACGGCTATATTTTCAGAGCAGTTTGTTTGTGATATTGCAAACTGCCATGGTGACTGCTGCATTGAGGGTGACGGAGGTGCGCCTGTAAAAGATGAGGAGATACCGCAGATAGAGGCTGCGCTGCCTGCCGCCATGCCTTATATGTCTGATGCTGGCATCGCTGTGGTAAAGGAGCAGGGCGTGGTGTATAAAGATGCTGACGGAGAAAATCTTACATCGCTTGTCCCATCCAAGGAGTGTGTGTTTGCATACAAGAAAGATGGTGCATGGCAGTGCGCTTTAGAAACCGCCTTCAATGCCGGCAAGTCAGATTTCAGGAAACCAATATCCTGCTATTTGTACCCTGTGAGAGTTAAAAAACACCGTAAGTTCACGGCAGTGGAGTATCATGAGTGGGGTATCTGCAAGTGCGCTTGTGAGAACGGAGCCAAGCTGAAAGTGCCTGTATATAAGTTTCTACGCGAGCCTCTTATAGCCGCCTTTGGCAAAGCATGGTACTCTGAACTTTGCAAAATAGCCCAAGCCTACTACGCCTCAGATTACTACAAGAAGAGAAACTCTTTGTTATGACGGCATGAAACTTCTAAAACTGACAATATTTTTTGCAGTGTTACTGACGTGTGCATCGATGTATGCTCAAACATCAAAAATCCGTTTGTGGAGCAAGGCAGACGGCAAGGGAAGTAATCATGCTGAGCTGTGGCGCTTTGCCCCAGATAGCGCACAGAACAGGAACTCAAAGGCGGTTATTATCTGCCCGGGCGGCAGTTACCATCATTTAGGGTTGAAGAATGAGGGAGTAAAGGCTGCCAGATGGTTCTGCTCCAAAGGCTACGATGCGTATGTGCTGCGGTACCGTGTGGCTATGAACGGCTTTCATCATCCAGCTATGCTTGAAGACTTTGAACGTGCCGTAGAGATGGTGAATGCTGACAGCATTGGAGCAATAGGCTTTTCTGCTGGCGGACACCTTGTGCTCATGGCAGGTGCGTTCCTTCCAAAAGACAAGAGGCCTGCATGGGTGGCGGCCATTTATCCAGTTGTGTCAATGCAAGATAGTATAGCGCACCCATGGTCAAGAAAATCGCTGCTTGGCAGGCACTATACGCAAGAGGCAAAGGATAAATTTTCAATGGAACTGCAGATTCCTGATGATATGCCTCCGGTATATCTACAGGTGTCAGATGATGACCACACCGTAAACCCTCAAAATAGCATTGCTCTTAGCAAGGTTCTGGAGCAAAAGGGTGTGACATATACTTTTTCACACTTCAACAACGGAGGTCACGGATATGGTTTTGGAAACAATACCTTCAACAGCACCTCACACTGGTATGACACACTTTACCAGTGGCTGCAAACTGTATGCAAATAAATAATCAATAAAACACTTGCATTTTGGCTGGGTTTGATTTATCTTTGCACTCGCAAAAGATAAAACCGTTGTTTACCTGGTTTTGTCGCCCGAATGGTGGAATGGTAGACACGAAGGACTTTGAGATAATAGATTGCTTATGCCAAAGGATTTTCATATCGCTACGGCAGATGCAGAGGTAAAGAGTGCTTGGGGAGAAATTCCCAATGTAGAAGTGGGCTAATTCGGTGAATGTTGCAGCCTTATAAATGCAAAGAACGCCGAGCTAAGTGGAAACTTCAGTTCCCTAAATGTGTAGAGACTATATACCCACAGCCTAAGTTCCCGTGAGGGGATACGGTTAAGACATAGTCCAAGCAAACTCAAGGTTTGTATGAAAATCCTTTGGCCATTGCGGCTGTGCGGGTTCAAGTCCCGCTTCGGGTACAAAAAGAGAGCAAATGTTTAGTTGCTCTCTTTTTGTTTTATACTTTCATGATAGTTTGTTCTTCCCTAAAAATCG
>ONEZ01000038.1 GCA_900316995.1 uncultured Bacteroidales bacterium
TCAAATATACGGCGCACAATGCGGTTACGTCCTGAGTGAATCTCTATGCCCACTGTCATGCGCTTAGTGTCTTCCACATACTCCAGTGCGTCCGCCTTGATTGGTCCGTCTTCAAGCACTATGCCAGAGAGTATTTTGTCATAATCTTCTGTGGCAAGAGGCTTGTCAAGAGTGGCCTCATAAATCTTTTTCTTCTCATACTTGGGATGTGTGAGTTTTGTGGTAAGCTCACCATCGTTAGTAAGAAGAAGCACTCCCAAGGTATTGCGGTCTAACCTGCCCACTGGATATACACGCTCCTTGCATGCTCCTGCTATAATGTCAAGCACCGTGGTTCTGCCATGCGGGTCAACCACAGTGGTGACACAGTTCTTTGGCTTGTTGAGCAGAATGTAAATCTTCTTTTGTGATTTAATAAGCTGGTCATGGAAATAGACGGTGTCATCTGGCATAACCTTGGTGCCAAGTTCGGTAACCACCTTGCCATTTATGCGCACCACTCCGGCCTCTATCAGCGTGTCAGCCTCACGGCGTGAGCAGAGCCCTGCATTGGCAAGAAAGCGGTTAAGCCTCACGCTGCCGTCAGTGGCGTGCTTAACAGCCGGCTTACGGCGAACGAACGGCTTTTGCACTGGCTTTTTACCTTCTTCGCTGCGTTTAGGCTTGAAATTCTTATTCTCCATCCCCCATTCTCTTTTCTATTTCCTTAACCTTTGCTCTCAGGCTATCTTTGTCTTTGCGCAGCTTCTCAACCTGAGCCTGCATCTGCTTCATGAGCGGGCTTGGTTTCTTAGCGTCAAAGTTAAGGAACTCCATGTTATTCTCTATGGTGGTCAGCTCAGACACAACCTTATCGTATGCACGCACAAGTTTTTCTCTCTCCTTTGATAGTGATACGGTACCCTCTGTGGCCTGCTTTTTCTGTTCAAAGAAATAGTCACACGCCGCCTTAAAGTTATTCCATATCTGCTCGCTGGCACGGCGGGAAACCGGTCCCACCTTTTTCCACTCATTCTGTAGCTCCACAAACTTCTGCGATGCGGCCTTCCACTCTTTACTGTCCTTAAGCTCCTCTGCGGCAGCCACCAACTGGCGTTTCTTTTCAAGATTTGAAGCCATAGCCTCCTTGGTGCTCTTATAGAACTCACTCTTGGCTTTAAAGATGGCATCGCAGGCGGCACGGAAACGCTCATATATTTTGGCGTTCACCTTCTTTGGGGCGAAACCTGTCTTTTTCCACTCTTCTTGCAGGGCTATTACCTTCTGGGAAATCTCATCCCACACCTTGTATGATTTTACATCTTGGTACTCAATAGCCTCCACGCTCTCACAGAGCTCTGTCTTCTTGGCAAGGTTAGCCTCCTCCTCTGTTTTCTTGGCCTGATAGAAATCTGCGTGCTTATGGTTAATAGTGTCACTCGCTGTCTTGAATCTGTTCCACAGCTCCTCTCTGTACTCTTTTGCCACAGGACCTGTTTCACGCCATACTGAATGGAGTTTCTGCAGTGACTGGAAAGCCTCATTAAGGTTATCAGAGGCGGCGAGCTTCTCTGCCTCCTCACACAGCTGTGTCTTCACTTCAAGATTCTTCTTGAAATCATAGTCTCTCAGTTCATTGCTGATTCTCACATCATCATAGAACTGTGTCATAAGAGCCTGATATTTCTTTACTATCTCTCCGTATTTATTCTGTATCACCTCTCCTGCGTTATTCCACTCTGTCTGTAGCTTACGCACCTCTGCGTAGATTTTATCCACGTCATCATTAGTGCTGATAAGAGCCTCCAAACGCTCCACTATGCTCTTCTTTGCATCGTAGGCTTTCTGCTGCAGTTCTGCAATTTTCTGCAACTCCTCCGCCCTCTTCTGCTTATAAGCTTGTAGAACCTGCTTGAACTCAGCTTCTTCTGCAAATGTGTGGGTAAAATCCTTTATATCATTACCCTGCTCTACCCAAGCCTGTTTCATCTGCTCCAGGATAGCCGCCTGACGTTTGTAGAAGTTTGACTTGATCTGCGCAATCTTTTCTCTTGTAACATCACTGCTTGCAGCCTCTTTCAGCTGCTCTACAATTTCAGAGAGTGACAACTCTTTTTCCTTTGATTCTTCCATGATTCTTAAAAAAACTACGAAATGCAAAGATAACAATATTTTAGGATTTTATTACCATAGTACAAACATTTTTTGTATTTTTGCGCTCTAATTATAATACCCTTATAGTGGACCGACAAAATCAAAAAACAATGGACAAAAGTCAATTTTTTAATCCCGTTGAAATTATTAGCAGGGAAGATCTTAAAAAGTTACAGTATGAGCGTTTGAAAACCACCATTCTCAGAGCATTGAATGTTCCTTTCTATCAGAAGGCTTTCAAGGAAAAAGGAATAGCGGCATCTGACATAAGAAGCATAGATGACATAACAAAACTTCCATTCACCACAAAGGATGACCTGCGCAGCAACTATCCTTTTGGCATGGCAGCAATTCCTCTGAAAGATTGTGTCAGAGTCCACTCTTCAAGTGGAACAACAGGTAACCCTACCGTGGTTCTTCACAGCAAGCATGACCTTGAAGCATGGGCTGAGCTTGTGGCTCGCAACTTATATATGGTGGGCGTACGTGATACAGACGTGTTCCAGAACACCTCCGGCTACGGAATGTTTACAGGAGGTCTTGGATTCCAGTACGGAGCAGAGAAGCTTGGCTGCCTCACAGTGCCAGCCGCAGCAGGTAACAGCAAACGCCAGATTAAGTTCATGAAAGATTTTGGAACCACTGTGGTTCATATCATACCATCATACGCCACCCGTCTTGCTGAGGTTATGGCAGAGGAGGGGGTTGACCCGCGCAAGGATTTGAAGCTGAAGATTTTTGCCATTGGAGCAGAACCTCACACAGAGGAGCAGCGTAAGAGAATTGAGAAGATGCTTGGTGTTAAGGCATACAACTCATTTGGCATGAGCGAGATGTGCGGTCCTGGTGTGGCTTTTGAGTGCAAGGAGCAGAACGGCATGCACATCTGGGAGGATAATGTGATAGTGGAGATTGTAGATCCTGTAACCCTCAAGCCGGTTCCAGATGGTGAGATTGGCGAGCTTGTGCTCACTACGCTTAACCGTGAGGCCATGCCACTTATACGCTACCGCACCCGTGACCTTACACGCATTATAAAAGGTGACTGCCCTTGCGGTCGCACACATCGCCGCCTGGCGCGTTTCCAAGGCCGTAGTGATGATATGATGATTCTTAAAGGTGTGAACATCTTCCCTATCCAGATAGAGAAGATTCTCATGGGTTTCAAAGAGCTTGGAAGCAATTTCCTTATTACTCTTGAAACAATTGATAACAATGATGAGATGACTGTGGAGGTTGAGCTTGGAGAACTTTTCTCTGATACAGTAACAGACCTTAAATCTCTGATTAAGGAGGTTACACACCAGCTCAAGGATGAGATCCTCATAACACCTAAGGTTAAACTTGTACCCAAAGGCTCACTTCCATCAGCAGAAGGAGGCAAGGCAGTGAGAGTTAAAGATCTGAGAAAGTTATTTTAACGATGAATCGGTGAACCGGTGACGTGTTGATGAACACGAAGTGTGAATAACCGGTGAATCGATTAAACGATTAACCGAATAACCGATTAAACAATTAATATGAAACTAGCTGTACTAATAATTTATTTTGCAATCCTGCTGGGCATAGGGTTCTACTGCCGCAAGCACTCCACAGATGTAAGCGGATTTGTGCTTGGCGGACGCAGTGTGGGTCCTTGGCTCACTGCATTTGCATACGGCACGTCATACTTCTCAGCTGTTATTTTTGTGGGTTACGCAGGTCAGTTTGGCTGGCGCTACGGATTGTCTGCCACATGGATAGGCATAGGTAACGCCATAATAGGCTCTCTGCTTG
Organism: uncultured Bacteroidales bacterium; assembly: GCA_900316995.1. Taxonomy (GTDB): domain Bacteria; phylum Bacteroidota; class Bacteroidia; order Bacteroidales; family Paludibacteraceae; genus Enterocola. Next base: position 3,910 of record ONEZ01000038.1, read on the forward strand.
CATGGATACTGCTTGGCAGGCGCACCCGTATAATGACACAGCATTTAGACTCCTCCACCATGCCGGAGTTTTTTGGGTGCAGATTTGATGACCCTGCACTTAAAGTGTTTGCCTCTGTTATCATATTTGTGTTCATGATTCCATACACAGCGTCGCTCTATAACGGCCTTTCACGCTTGTTTGGAATGGCATTCAACATGGACTACTCTGTATGTATAATAATCATGGCGGTTCTTACAGCCATCTACGTTATTGCAGGTGGATACATGGCCACTGCCATAAATGACTTTATACAAGGAATTATCATGCTGTTTGGCATTGTAACTGTTATTATTGCAGTGCTAAAGACTCAGGGCGGGCTTATGGAGGCCGTGAACAAGATGAGCCTTATCTCAGACCCTGCCATGGGAGTTCAGCAAGGTGATTTTGCCTCTGTATGGGGCCCTGATTTGGTTGGGCTTACGTTTGTGGTGCTTCTCACATCGCTTGGAACATGGGGGCTGCCTCAAATGGTGCAGAAGTTCTATGCCATAAGAGATGAGAAAGCCATTCTTAAAGGCACTGTGGTATCTACTGTTTTTGCGCTTATAGTGGCAGGCGGATGCTATTTCTTAGGCGGTTTTGGCAGGTTGTTTGATTCTCCAGCCCTATATAACGCCGATGGGAAGATTATCTACGATGCCATTATTCCTGAGATGCTCTCCACCCTCTCCCCTATTATTATAGGTCTGGTGGTAATACTGGTACTCTCAGCAAGTATGAGTACCCTGTCATCGCTGGTGATAACATCATCATCCACGCTTACCATAGATTTTCTTAAAGACAACTTTATAAAAAACATGAGTGAGAAAAAGCAGGTGCGCTGCATAAGAGTGTTTATTGTGGTGTTTATTGCCATTAGTGCTACAATTGCACTTATACAGTACAGCAGCTCTGTTACATTTATAGCCCAGCTGATGGGTATTTCATGGGGTGCCATGGCAGGTTCATTCCTGGCTCCGTTCCTCTACTCGCTCTATGGCAAGTGGGTGTCACCTGCATCATGCTGGGTGTGCTTCATCTTTGGCACCGTAATTATGATTGCCAATATGCTGCTACGTCCGTACTTCCCAGCCATATTCCAGTCGCCAATAAACTGTGGTGTGCTTGCAATGGTTGCCGGATTTATAATAGTGCCGCTTGTTAGCGCATTCACACAAAAACCAGATACAAAGAGAACAGATGAGATATTTGCTTGTTACAATAAATAATTGAAAGTTGAAAAATTAACTGTCAACTATCAACTGTCAACTAAATAATTATGAAAACACCAATAGATAGAGAAATAATTGATGCGGCGATAGCGGAGCTCGGCATTAAAGATTTTGGCAAAGCCACCATACGTGAGGTGAAAGCCATAGCCGCCATTGCAGAGAAGAAATCCGGCGTGGAGTTCATAAAGATGGAGATGGGAGTGCCAGGCCTGCCACCGTCAAAGGTAGGCGTGGAGGCGCAGATAAACGCTCTCAAGAACGGCATCGCCCGCCTCTACCCTGATATTAACGGCATTCCTGAACTTAAGCAGGAGGCAGCCCGTTTTGTTAAGATGTTCATTGACACCGATGTCAGCCCAGAGAGCTGCGTGCCAGTAACAGGCTCAATGCAAGGCACATACGCCTCATTCCTTACCGCCACACAGTGCGTTGAGGGGCGTGACACCATACTCTTCATAGACCCTGGATTCCCAGTGCAGAAGCAGCAGCTTGTGGTGATGGGTGCCAAATATGAGACATTTGACGTCTATAATTTCCGTGGAGAGAAACTGAGAGACAAACTTGAAAGTTATCTAAAAAATGGGAATATAGCCGCCATTGTATATAGCAATCCGAACAACCCGTCATGGGTATGCCTCAGAGATGAGGAGCTGCGCATAATTGCAGACCTTGCAAACAAGTATGACACTATAGTGTTTGAAGATTTGGCGTACTTTGCAATGGACTTCCGTAAAGATTTGGGCAAGCCGGGCGAGCCACCATATCAGCCGTCAATATCACACTACACAGATAACTGTGCCATGCT
>ONEZ01000009.1 GCA_900316995.1 uncultured Bacteroidales bacterium
GTGCAGCGCTTTCCCAGCCTTCATACCTAAAAGCGACATAGACAAGGTTTACGGATATGACCTCACAGGCATGACCCGCCATATAAGCTTTTCGTCAGCACAGGAGGTGGCATCAGCATTCTGCCATTTTGAAACAGGGAGCGAAGAGGAAGTGCTGGAGTATGTAGGCTCATACACTGCCGCTCCAGAAGAGACTATTACATTCACAATACTTGCAAATGAGAGACTGTACACAAAAGAGATTACTTGTAAGTATTCAGGATTCCATATAGCAAAACTTGATGAGCCTATAGCAATAAGAGGCACCTTCACCGTGGCTGTTGACTATCCAAGCAAAACCATACCGTGTGAGATGAAAATAGACGGCTATAACGAGCCAGTTTTTATCCCTACAGGCAAGCAATATATACAGATTGACAACAAAGAATACTGGACATACCCTGTAGGCAGTGACGCTCCCCGTTATAATTACTTTAACCTCTGCGTAAAGGCCTACACCAGAAAACTGGAGCCCACCAACACGAATGAAAAAACATCTGATAAAACGCCTGTTGTAATTGACGGCAGAATCAACCCCGATGTGTGGAATGAGGCTGAAGCAATAGACATCTACACACTTGACGGCAGGTTATTACAACATTTAACACAAAACAGCTTGGTTAATTCAAAAGGATTGCTTATCTTTGTAGTAAGAAACAGCCGTTAAAAGTTCATTGGAATTACTGAAATAAATAATGCCGTATCGCTCATTTGGGCAACTTAACAATCAATTTTTAAAACAGGCAATCCGGGAAAATCAATGGCGTGCCGCTATCCCTTGGGATTGGGCGGATTACAAAGATGACTTGGACCCTAAATCCTTTCTATAACGAGTTTGGATCATAAATAGCGATACGGTTTTTTATTTTCCAAGTATGGTTCTGAGCTTGTGCTTGTTGTTTCTAAAGCCCCACACCCCGTCAAGTGAGAACTGCGCCACTATCTGCTGCTGGGTTACAAAATAGCCGTCGGCAAGATGAAAGTTTGCAGAGGCAAAGCAGTTTACAAAGCTATTGTTAAAGATATAGAAGAATATATCAGTTCTATTATAGAAGCGTGCCTGATAGAAAGGGTCTCCCTGATTTAGCAGTGAGTGATATTTAGTGTATAGCGGCATCTGCGGCTCACCATAATAGGTTACGTTCCTGAAACCAATCCATCTCCAGCGCAGGAATATCTCCAGCAACCCACCCTGCGGCATCTTATGAATATCTGCATCGCGGTCATTCTGCATACTTATTGAATAGCTGGCACGCACCACAAAAGAATCAAGAGGCGTTACCTTGCCAATGTTAAAGCCCACGTAGGCGCTGCCAAGCAAATCATCACACACTCCAGGCTGCGGTCCACCCTTGTACTCTGGTGAGTAGCACGCCAGATGGTTCATCATGGCACGACCGCCCACAAAGAACCATTTGTGCTCATATCGACCGTTTATGGTAACACGGAACGCCTCACGAGTGGTCTCAGACCACATACCACGCCAGTCACACATAAGCTCTACAAAGCCACGGCGGTCTCTGTAGTTAAAGAGCGCACCCTGAATATTCGGGTGGAAGTAGGCTATGGAGTCATATTGCAGATAATCAGGAAAATCCTCAATCATCTTAGTGAACGGCAGCAGACCTAAATGAGCCTTAAAGCCCTTATAACCATACTGATAGTATATAGTAGGCAGCACCTTGGCGTTTTTGTAGTCAGCTCCTATTGGCTGAACATACGAGCAGCCTGCCATAAGGCGGTGGTCACCTATGGTGCTGTCTGCGATACCCACACCTATCTCAGGTGAAAGACGTACGCCAAATAGGGTTTGAGAGCGTTGATAAGGGCATTTGTCATACTCACGGTTATCAAAGAAGAAGAGGAAATCAACATTATAGAGGAACTTAGGTTTTAGTTTTGCAGGTTTTGCCGGTGCCGCCGATGTCACCTGTACAGGAACCTGAACATAAACTGTGTCTGCGGCACTGGCAGTGCCAACGCCACATATAAAAACCACTAAAACAGTGACGATACGGGTAAAAGATAATTTCATCCTATATGTTTTTTTATGTCATCAATGCTAAGGGTGAAGAATACAGGCAGTCCGTCTGGAGTAAATGCCGGCATAGATGAGCGGTTAAGTTCATCTGTGAGACGCCCTGCCGCCTCAGCACTCTCAACGCTTGTGCGTCCTGCACTCTTTATGGCAAGAGAGCGGACAAGCCTCTCCTTAAGCTCTAACGCCACATCCTTGCTCTCTGAATCTTTCACATTCTCTTTAATAATGGCAACCGCATCAGAATCAGCCACCATTGAAGGAACGCTAACCACCTGATATGCAGTGGGTCCGAATGGCTCAAAACTATACCCTACCGCCTCAAACGATGCTCTGTTTTCAGCGAATACACTGTTTTCAAGCGGAGTAAGTTCCAGAATTTCAGGAAACATAAGCATCTGCCCTGAAGATGAACCAGAACTCAGCATAGCCATAAAGCGGTCGTATGCAACCCTTACAGACGCTCTGTAGCTGTTAACAAACAAGACACCCGCATCAGAAGAGCAAACTATATACTTACCACCATAAACAAACCCCTTGAACTGCGGTTTCAAATCAGCCGCCACATCTGGCACAGCCTCAAACGGAGCAGGGTCATCATTAGCAGGAGGGCACTTAACACTGTCATACAAACTCTCCCAGCCCTCAACTGACTGTTTGTGCGGAGCTGAAAACGAGCTGCCTGACGCATGAGCAGGGCGAGTGGAGCTAAAAGGATTGTAGTTTGAATTATGCGTTACAGGCGGCGTTTTAAGCGTACTGAAATCAGCAGGAGTAACAGGTATCTCAATGCGGTCCTCTTGGTCAAAAAGCAGTGAAGGCATGGCGTTTGATGATGCCAAAGCCTCCTTAACGGCAGCCACTATTATGGAGAAGAGCGCCTGCTCATCCTCAAACTTAACTTCAGTCTTGGTAGGGTGAATATTAACGTCTATCTTGTCAGGGTCAACATCAAAGTAGATGAAGAACTGAGGCTTGACATCGGCGGGAAGAATCTTCTCATATCCAAGCTGCACCGCCTTGGCAAAGTACGGGTGCTGAATGTAACGCCCGTTCACAAAAAAATACTGTGACGGCTGCTTCTTTACAGCAGACTCAGGAGTGGAGACAAAGCCGCTTATGCGGGCAAGCACCGTATCCACATTTATAGGGAGCAGTTCCTTGCCTGTTTTGGACCCACACACAGACGATATGCGCTGGCGGTAGTTCTCCTTTTCAAGAGAGAACAGCGATGTGCCGTTATGTGAGAGCGTGAACCTTATACTTGGATAGACAAGCGCAATCTGCTGAAACACATTTAGTATGCTACGCAGCTCAGTCTCATTCTTTTTAAGGAACTTGCGCCTTACAGGTATATTGTAAAAAAGGTCTTTCACCAGTATCTGAGTACCGCAGGCACAGGATATGAACTCCTGCGATGCCAGCTCTCCACCGTTTATCTCCACACGGCTGCCCAGTTCATCCGCCTCACGGCGGGTTTTAAGCTCCACACGGCTCACAGCGGCAATAGAGGCAAGAGCCTCCCCACGGAAACCCATGGTGGTGAGAGCGTACAAATCAGAAGCGCCGTTAATCTTAGACGTGGCATGACGTTCAAACGCCTTGACAGAATCCTGAGCACTCATACCCTTCCCGTTATCCACAACCTGAACCAGAGTGCGCCCTGCGTCTTGAATAACAACATCTATCTTGTCAGCCCCAGCGTCTATAGCATTCTCCATCAGCTCTTTAACCACTGACGACGGACGCTGAACCACCTCACCTGCAGCTATCTGGTTGATAGTTTCAGATGAGAGCGTATGAATAATATTGGAACTATCCTGCATAATGGAAAAACATATAGGTGAAGATAAGCAGCATACCTATTATAATGCCAAAACGCATCATACGGTTCTTATCCTCCCTGGCAGACTCCACAGAACTGCGGAACACCCCGTGTTTAAGAATGCGTTCATGGCTGTCAGAGCCTTCATCAAGCCCTAACTTCTTGCGTACACGAGCCTCAGACTGGGCTATACGCTCCTTCTGCTCATCGTAGTAGCGGTACTTTAAGTTGAACTGACGCGGCTTACGCTGCCTGAAAAATGAAAACCCCATACCCTATCACTCCAAGTTATGATACTTCTTCACCTTCTTGTATAAGTTAGAGGCAAACACAAGGTCTTCAAGGTCTTGATTACCCGATGAAAAGATAGTCTCTTTATCACCGTCCCAGCCTTTGTGACCCTTATGTATGAATATAACGTGGTCTCCTATCTCCATAACAGAGTTCATATCGTGAGTGTTCACAACAGTGGTAATATTGAACTCCTGAGTAATCTCATGAATAAGCTGGTCAATAGTGAGCGATGTGCGAGGGTCAAGACCTGAGTTTGGCTCATCACAGAACAGATACTTAGGCTGAAGCACTATGGCGCGTGCAATAGCAGCACGTTTCTGCATACCACCGCTTATCTCAGACGGGAACAGCTTAGCGGCATGGCTCAGCCCCACACGGTTAAGGCAAAAATCAACACGCTCATCCCACTCCTTGCGAGTCTTGTCAGAGAACATCTCAAGAGGGAAACGCACGTTCTGCTCCACTGTCATGGAGTCAAAAAGAGCGGAGCCTTGAAAAAGCATACCCACCTCCTGGCGCAGCTTGGCCATCTCTTTCTTGCCCATGGCGGCAATATCACGTCCGTCATAGAGAATCTGCCCTTTATCCACCTGATGAATACCAATCACACTCTTCATGAGCACAGTTTTACCTGAACCGCTCTGACCTATTATAAGATTGGTTTTGCCAGACTCAAACACAGCAGAGACATCATGCAGTACAGTAAGGTCTCCAAAAGACTTAGTCACATTTTTTACCTCTATCATACCAACAGCAAATCAGTTAGAATAACGTTAAACAAAAGAATAATTATACTGCTCTTAACCACAGCGTTTGTACTTGCCTTACCCACATCAAGCGCACCACCGTATGCATAGTAGCCGTAGTATGATGACACCGACGATATAATAAAGGCGAAAAAGAGCGATTTTATAATGGAGTATGTAACATAGTACGGGTTAAAAGCGTACTGAATACCCATTACATACTGCGCCGGCGATATAACACCTGTGGTGGCGATAAGGTATCCGCCCAGCAGACCAAAGAACATACTGAATATAACCAACACCGGAATTATGGTCACAAAACCAAGTATTTTAGGCAGGATGAGGTAGTTTGGAGCGTTTACACCCATTATCTTTAGAGCGTCTATCTGCTCCGTTATACGCATGGTGCCTATCTCAGAGGCTATGTTAGAGCCTACCTTACCAGCAAGAATCAAACCTAAGATGGTGGATGAGAACTCAAGGAGCAGAGTTTCACGGGTGGTTAAGCCTGTAACATACTTAGGCAGCAGAGGGTTCTCAGTGTTAAGCACCATCTGCATGGTTATGGCTGAGCCTATGAAGATAGAGATTATTATGGTAAGAAGAAGCGACTGTATGCCCTGCTTCTCCATCTCAATAAGGTACTGTTTCCACAGCAGGTTCCATCTCTGCGGCTTGGTAAAAGCACTTGCCATTAAGCGGCTGTAGCGCCCCACGTGTTCAAAAAAGTTCATCTTAACGTACTGTTGTATGGTTATTACAATTTTGCAAAGATAGCAATTCTTTTTGATAGTTTAATAACTATTACAAAAATGATAAATGCCTTTGTTAAAGAATGTTAAAAATAAACCAAAGAACATTGAATTATAAAATAATAACTACCTTTGCCCCCTGAAAACAAAAAATAAACATTTTCAAAATGAAGAAATTCGCATTTTTGGCTATTGCAGCCGTTGCCGCTACAGCATTTGTAGCTTGCACAAACACAAATGGCAATGAGGCAGAGGGTTCTGACAGCGTTGCCGTAGAGAACATTGACACAGTAGCAGCAGAAGAGCCTGCCGTAGTAGTAGTTGAAGAAGTAGTAGAAGAGGTTAGCGAGCCTGTTAAAGAGGCAGCTAAAGAGGTTAAGAAAGCCGCTACCACAACTAAGAAAACTGTTGAGGCTAAGGCCGATGAGGCAGCTCAGGCTGTAACAGAGGCAGCTCAAGAGGTAAAAACCGAGACTGTAGAGGCAGCTCAGCAGGTTCAGGAGAGCGCAGCTACAACTCTTAAGGGTAAGAAAGACGAAGCTAAGGCTGCTGAGGCACAGGCTGAGGCACAGGCTGCTGCAGACAAAGCCGCAAGCAAGAAAAGCAGACTTAAATAATTTAACAACAAACAATTACAATTATGAAAAACTTTATTCTCAAATCATTTGCCGTTTTGGCACTTGTACTTGCTCTTGCAGCATGTAAAAACGATTCTACAGTAACAACTTACGGTGGAAAAGATAGCGATGGTGACTATCTGACAATGGTTCTCACATCAGACAACTCTACATACGAGATTTACTTTGGTGAGAGCAAAAATGACAAGAACTATAAGATGTTCTCAAAAGGAACATACGTTTATCAGAACAACGGTACAATCCTTCTCTGCTCTGACTCAGACGGCAAGACAAAGTTCAGCATCACTGTTAACGGTAACAAACTTATCTATGATAACGGTGAGGCAGATGATGAACACTACGCTTTTGAGCTTAAGAAGAAATAATAACCTATCGTTATATTCTTTAACTAAAAACGGAATTCTACACAGAATTCCGTTTTTTTATTACTCTTTGACAAATATACACAGCCAATAGCGGCAGCACTACACCCGCAATGGAGTAAATCAATCTCCAGAAGTACGAGGACTCCGCTATCACAGGGAATTCAGCAAGATGAGACAGCGGCAGTGAATACAATAGGACATACATAATTGTAACAAACCTGAACACCAAGAAGTGAAGCGCCAATATTGAGAGAGTATGATTGCCCACATAGAGTATAGCTAACCGCATACGGTTTTCTGCATCCTCAGTCCAGAGGCTGCACAACTTAAACACCATAAGAGTACCGGCTATGGCTGGCAGACAGTATAAAAGAAGCGTAACTGGGGTATTGTCAAGAAAGGCCACCTTATCAAGAACCAACGGCTCCGCAAGAATTAGTGCAAGCCCTACAGGGAACAGAAGCCAGTTGCTAATCTTAATTTCTGATTTACGCCACAAACAGCCTACTGATATAAAGAACGCCGCATATACTGAGTTATAATCCACCTCAAAATACGGGATTCCTATCTGAGTGATGCACAAGAGTTCGGTTGCAACAAGAAGTAGCAGTACAGTACACCCCACCCTGCGACGGCACAACTTCAACGTGAAGAAAAATATAAGGCTACCACAGAACAGCTGCTTCAGAAACCAGAACTGCCCAAGCATACGGCCGTTATACTGCATACGGAACACAGCATCGGAGACTTGAAGCAAGAATTCTTTCCATGAAAACACAAGATCTGAGTTAAACCATAGATAAAACAGATTGTGAGAAAAAATAAACGCCAAAGAGAAGAGCACAAATGGCAGATACAAGCCTTTGAGCCTGCGTAAAACAAACTGCCATGTATTATCCAGATAACTGTCTTTGAAACAGTATCCGCTCATAAGGAAAAAGAGCGGCATGTGGAATGTATATACAACACTTCTTATATACAGGTCTGTGGGCAGTGCATGGCATACAACCATAAGTATAATGCCCACTGCTTTTACAAGCGTTACAGTGTTTGAGAGGTCCTTATCCACTGAGTTTAATTCTTGTTTAGGAAGATTCTGAAGTAGTGGAGTTTATTGGCATCGCCGTGGGCGGTGACTACACACATAATGTACATACCATCTTCAATTGAAAGTTCCCAATGCCTTAAAGACGCATCTAACTCACATACTTTTCTACCACTCAAATCCAATAAATACACCTCTGATACTTGTTCCGCTCCTGCAAGGTTTACATCGCCACGGGTGGGGTTAGGGTAAACGTACACTCCACTGTCTGAATCTTCAAGCATTTCACTTGCGCCTGTAGTACCCCAATAAGTGTCAAGCCACTCCATTCTCTCTCTCAGATAATCAAGGGCTTCTTGTTTGGTGGTTTCCACACCACGGTTTCCATACTGTGGCCAGCGGTTGCAATCACAAGCCGCAGCTGATTTTATCTGAGAGATAAAGGCATCAGCTTTCTCTTTCAGGCGTGGGTACAGTACGCCCCGCACTTCAAGCCAGCGTTTGGCAGCCTGCTCTTGAAAAGCAGGAGTCTGAGCCAGGTCATCTATCCACACATCGCCCCAGAGCGGGCTGTCATAGATATGGTCTGACCAGCCGAGCGACGAGCCAAAATCCCAAACAGGGCCAAACACAAGTTTTGTGTCTGTGCCACGCTCCTTGTGCATATAACAACTGCCGTGGAATGCCTCATGATTTCCCATCACTTCATTAACAAGGTAGAAATTAACAAGAGATTCTAAATCTATATACTTCTGCCAGTCCGCCTTGTCTTGTATGGCTTTGTTTGTATTATACAGGTAGTTCTCCATGTACTGATACTGCTCCTCTGACATAACCTCAGGCGATTTTGACGTTACAAGCAGCCAGTCATCACCTTTCTCTTTCATCTGGAACTGAACGCTTTTATCTTCCCAGTAGTTATCAATTTCAAGTAGCCATCCGCCTGTAATATTGTACGGGTCTGTCTCCTCTTCTGCCTGCTCCGTTATGTTCACACGGTCTTTATCAATGCGAATCTGCTCCGTGAGGAAGTATATACCCTTGTAGTCACCGTTTATGAAGAGTTCAAGCGGCTCCTGCGCCGGCGTGTATTCAAGCCCGAACAAACGGCTGCATTCAAAGCCCAGGGTATTGCGCAGGAAAGCGAACTTGTCATCAGCATGAGCAAGCAGTGTGAAATGCTTGCTCTTATTCATTCCAAGCAGTGAGTTTTTAGCCTTGAGTTTGAGGCGGTACGGCTTCTTGTCAAACCCTGTCCATGTGTAGTTGCCACGCCCCTTAATCTGGGTCTCTATCATTGCCTCAGGGCTGCCTAATGATTCATACGCCTCAGTATTCTCCGCATCGATGTAGAAACTGGCGCTTAAATAAACATCCTTTGATGTTATATCAGCCCCGTTTTCTGTAAAGATGTACATCACCGGCAGTGTCCCCGATGCAGGCGTACAGTGCTCTGTGGTTTCTGTTTCTGCCGTTTGCACTGATATGCCCCTTGTACTGAGTTTAACGGTTACTTTTGAGGGCTTGGATATGGTGAATATTATATTATTGTCCTGATTTGTGGAGCACTCTATGCTGTTTGCCACATCAAGCGATGTGTAGCCAATGCTGTTCCCCCATGAGCCTGTAGTTATTTTGAAGGCGTATGTTCCAGCCTGAAGATCTGCGGTATAGGTGTTATCATCCGCCATCCTGCACCCCGAAGGATTCCAAAACAATTCACAACACCACCCGTTTCCAGGGCGTCCGTCACCAGCAATGTAGAAATCTATTGCCTGCATTGAAAGACAGAACCACACAAGTGGCAAAATAAACAGTAGTTTTCTTCTCATAGTTATCTGATTTTAAGTTTAATTTCAAGTGTTGCGCCACTGCAAAGGTAGTGAAATTTTCATAGATTATTGAGCATCGGTGTCTATTTGACTAACAGTGGATGTAAAGTATCTGTAAACTTCCCTAAGGCAGGGCTCCTTGCTCATGTCATTTGGGTTGGTGCCGGGCTGCCCTTGCGGCACATCAAGGCCTAATGCGCTGAAGATATTGGTCCAGAAGGCTGGCATGTTGCCGTTAGGGTCAAGGAAATTCATAGGTCTGGCGGTGAATATATGGGAGCCGTCAGGGCGTAGGAAACACTCATAAACAAGCTCTGAGCAATACTTCTTACCAGGGGTGGGCATGAATGTCCAGTTATAGCCCTGTCCAAGGCACTCCTTTACACGCTGGACTGAAAGTTCCATTGGAATATCCTCTGTTATGCGCTTTATAACAGCAGCCACACCTCTGTTTTCCCTGCGTAGTGGTTTTATGTACTCATAGTACGGAGTCTCTGACACTCCGTGTTTGGCTGTGGCTTCTATAACGCTGGCAACGCCGTCATCCACGGCTATTACGGCCACGTGTACAAACTGCAGCTCGTCTGTCTGCGCTGTGGCTGTGGCTATTGCGTCTGAGAATTCAGACTCATCGGCGGTAAGAAATATAAGGTCTCCGTTACATGGAACGTAAGCCTCTGTGATTACGGAGGTCTCTTCAACTCCGGATGGGGTGCAGCTAACTGCTACAAAGACAACTGCAAAATATAATAATAGGACTGCTTTTCTCATGATTGTGCATTGATTTTTATCTTACATGGTGCGCAAAATTAATAATAAGTCCCAATTTTTGTAACATGATTGTATAAAAAATGCTCATGTATGTTAAAATATTTAACACTATCTTAAATTCAGGCACTATCTATTTCGTTGTAATTTTGGGAAACAGCTGCCGGTGAAACCACAAGATATTACCTGCCAAATTATGAGGAGGTGATAACCCCGCTTGGCGCATCTGAGAAAATTCACTACCTTTGCGGAGGTGCCGTGATGGTGGAGAAAGGCGGGCAGTGGAACCTTTATTACTGTTACGGCGACCGACTTGGCTCTATAGTTGCTGTTACAGATAAAGAAGGGAATGTGCTGGAGCGGTACGCATACACACCATGGGGAGAGAGGCGAGACCCATCAGATTGGACAAAGCCAGATGGCAGAACAGAGTTCTTTAACAACAGAGGTTTTACAGGGCACGAACACCTGGATACATTTAACCTGATTGATATGGGTGGCCGCATGTATGACCCTATGTTAGGTACGTTCCTCAGCATAGACCCGTACATTCAGGCTCCTGACAGATGGCTGAACTATAACAGGTATCTGTACTGCTACGGCAATCCGCTAAGTTATACTGACCCAAGCGGAGAAAACCCGTTTGCAATATTTGGCGCCGCAGTATTAATTAGCACTGTAGTTGGTGCTGCTATGGCTACCTACACAGGCCTGCAACAAGGTCTTGTTGGCGAAAAACTTGTAAACCACATATTGCTTGGTGGAGCAATTGGCGCTGTTTGTGGTGCGGCTGGAGGTGCTGTAGGATGTGGTGTTAGTGCTGCTTTGGGTAAGGTTGTGGCAGCCTCATTCGTAGGTGCAGGGACGATTGGTGCCGCATCAGGTGCAACCGCTGGTTTCTTGAATGGTTCAATATCAACGTGGATAAATGGTGGAAGTTTTGGCGAAGGAATTTTAGCAGGGTTAGAGGCTGGTGCGTATGGCGCAATGTCAGGCTTTGTGTTGGGAGGATTAACGCAGGGTATAACTAACCATCTTCAAGGTAAGAACTTCTGGACCGGCAAGGCGATTGCACCAGTGCCTCAAACCTCGAATTCTGCTTCAAGTGCTGCAAGCCAGTCGGCTGACATGACGCTGGATGAGTATGAGGCACAATATAACGAGACAAACAGGATTCAAGTAAAAGATTACCATCCACGTCTAAGCAACAAAACATATACATATCACAACTTCCCCAGGATGATTGAAGATAAGGTTATTAAATACGGAATACCATCACAAAGAATTAATGATGCAGCGTACTGGTTTGAATATAATGGTTCTGTAAACGGTGTTGATGGTTTCTTTACTATTGGTATAAATAAAGATGGAGTTTTGTTTCACAGATGCTTTTATCCAAAATAAGAGATGGAAAATATAATTTTATACGACAAGCAAGCCAATCCAATTATAACATTTTCTGATTTTAATGTGTTGGATGATGCAAATCAGTTTATAAGCACGGCTATAACAATAAGCTACAACATATTTCATTTAAATACAAGCATAGACATTGAAAGAGCTGATTTGGAAGGGTTAGCAAGTTCTTTGCGGAAAATATATAATCGTAAATGTTCAAAATGCTATTTTCAACCTATAGAAAAATTATTGGATATTGAAATGCAATATCTAGAATGCGGTTCTATCTGTGTCAATGTGGTTGTGAGAGATTCCTCTTATACTGGAGAGTTAAGATTGTCTTTTCAGACAGACCAAACGTTTATTCCATCTTTAATTGATGAAATAGAGCGAGTATTAAATATGCTTAAAATCTAAACTATTTTTATTTACAACATTAAAAGTTTGTAATACTTTTTACAATAATTCCACTTGCTGTAAGTATAATGCTATCAAAGTGATTTGAAATACATTTTGTTGTCATTACGGTAATTATGGAAAAGAAAAGAATGCTAAAATACGCTGTCATTGTCATTATAGAAACAACGCTATCAGTGGGGTTGTTGTACAAATTCCCATTTCTTGGAAGACCTCCATTAGGTAATAAGGAATTACCTTTTGCAATTATTATCTCAATAATTGTATTTTCTGCGGGGGCTTTTATTGATTGGCTAACGAGCAATGAACGCAAAGATTAAAGGATGGAAGGACGGCTTTCTTTATTGCCTCCGGAGCTATCATTTGTGGTGCGACACAGGGAATCTCAAATGTATATCATGGCAGGAATTTCTGGACCGGCAAGCCAAGTGTTTCAGCGGCGTCAGTAGCAAACTCAACATCGAGCATGGCAAACCAGCCTGCTGACATGACGCTGGATGAGTATGCGGCAAGATATTCAGACAACCCTAATAATTTGCCTGTGAAATACTACCCTGAGAAAAATGTTTTTTCAGAATCCTCAATATACGACGAATATCTAATGCCCATTAATTACCAATATTTGAAAAGTCATGGATTTATAATAAATTTCTAAAATGAATTTGATAGAATTGCAACAACGATTGGATGCGCTGAATGTTCATAATGCATTATATAGTATAGATACGATAGAAAAGCCCAATGCCTATCATATTTCTTCATATAATGGATTATATGATGTGTATTTTTGTGATGAAAGAGGTAATAGGGTGTATTTTGGAACTAACTTGGAATGCTCCAAAGCTTGTGATCTTATATTAAGTAAAATACAAGGTGAACTCGACTCTGCGAAAGAGTTTGACAAAATAAATCAACAGAATTTTCTTTTGTATAAAAAAAAGATAGAAAACAATAGCACTCCCCGAGTGTTCGCAGTCAGTGGAGATGGAATCGCTATCGAAAAAGCCAAAGATGAGTCTATTGTTTATTCGGAGAATCAAACTGCTATTTTAGATGCTCGAGGAGTTAAGGGGACGTACCTTGTCAAGGATGGTATTGAACGAATTATGTCGGAGTCCTTTGGCACGAACATAGTGAATGTCATATTGCCTATGTCGGTCAATAGAATAGAGTGTCGGGCTTTTTTTGCTTGCATAAATCTAAGGCAAATATTAATTCCAGATTCTATTATTTATTTTGGTCCGTATATTTTTGACAGTTGTTTTTCTCTTGAAAAGATATGGGTATGTGATGATAAACTGACAGATTATGTATCTGATAGATTTTTTGGTATGTATAAGAAATTTTTCGTACCATATAAAAAGTCGGAATATGATACCATAGCGCAATCAATTATAGATGACTGATTTTTAGTAGCAGTACAGCAAACTCAGCATCAGGTACGGCAAGCCAGCCGGCTGACATGACGTTGGATGAGTATGTTAGCCAGCATGATAAGTCTCCTGCAACACCAGTTGGACATAAGGACTTTGAGATTAAAGTTGTTGAAGGAACAAATAAAAGCACATACATAAACGGTAGAGAATATTCTGGACATGCATTAGACCGTATGCAAGGACGAGGATTATATCCTTCTGTAGTAGAAGATGCAACAGACAATGGAACAATGTCTTTGGGTAAAACACAGGGGACATATATATTCAACAC
Organism: uncultured Bacteroidales bacterium; assembly: GCA_900316995.1. Lineage (GTDB taxonomy): Bacteria > Bacteroidota > Bacteroidia > Bacteroidales > Paludibacteraceae > Enterocola. The sequence continues at coordinate 13,865 of ONEZ01000009.1, forward strand.
TCGTACGATAAGTGTTGTGATAAATGAGAATGGCAAAGTTATAACGGTGTGACAAAAATAATTTATTAGATGATGGAACATATAATTAAATGTGAGAAAATTAGATTTACACTATGTCTGACAGATTTTTGTAGTGAAGAAGGATGGTTTGATTCTCGTCTTGATATTAGCTATATAGACTCAAGCATGAATCTAAAATCATCACTAACATTATCGTTAAATATGTTGGATTGTATTGAAACAGTTAAATCATTAAAAATACTGCTTGACGACATCTTTGATACAAAACGTTCTATCGTAGAAATTTCCACCTTAGAGAACAACATTCAGTTAAAAGGTTGGATCGTTCCGTCTGGATTTCACTGGGAGGGAGAAATACGGCAGTTAAATAGTAATCTATCCATCAATCTCTGTTTTGATTGTGATTATGAAACCTTAAATCAGTTGTATCAATTCTTAACTTATGTAATCAAACGTAATGACGATTATGTTAAAAATCATGGTCTTGACCTAAAATAAATGATTTTATTGGTGTGCCCCAAACACGCAAAAACATAATTCGGCATTGCACCACGCACATGGAAGGATGAACTCGGGGATTGGATGAGGGACTTTTTCAATTCGCATTCAGAAATTGTTCCGGCACAGAATTTAAAGCCATTGGCGGAGGGTATCGTACTCCTTCATCCATTTATTAATTTTACAAATGACGCTTTTATACTAACATTTAATCATGATTTGTATTCATATAATGTTGGAGCATTTGACAAAGTCGTTGCTGTAGCTGATCTGCTTTCATTCGGAGTAATCAAAATAATTTCATCAACAAAAGATATCATAAAATTGGGAACATATGCTCAACGAACCCAAAGGGCGGCATACCTAATTAATAAATTCACAACATCTTATTCTATAGGGATTACAATAAAAAACGGTTATGAAAGGGAATAAGAAGAAAATCATCATACAAACAGTTTTAATTTCTTTTATGTTTTCAATAATTCAAACAATTCTTCTCACTATCTTTGAGTGGAGAGGCAATCCACCAATTGACCAAGATGAATATATTCCAACCTTGCTTTCTTTTTGGGTGATTGATGCAATAGTATTATCGCTATCTTATTTGTTTCGCAAATAGTTTGGGAGCAAGTTTTAGACGCAATATGGTTTATCGTTCCAATATTATTTGCTGGTACAATAATATCCTGCCCCTACGTATTGCTGGCGGGAGGTGTATACCTAATAACAGATATTGGATCACAATTTAATACAGGCAGTAGTTTGACTGAATATTTATTTGATTGAAAAAATGTACAGCTATATTTTCTATTACATATACACTTTATTGAAGAAAACAAAGCCAGGAACGGGAGTGGCAGATACTTGCTTATATTTATGGTTGTTAATAATGATACACGTTTCGTTTCTTTCAATCCTGTCTATGCAGTTCTTCAATGTTGATATTTTATTTTTCTTAGATGTTTCAGGCCCATATCTCATAAGGAAATACAAACTTATTCCATATGCAGTAGTCTCGTATATTGCTTGTTACGCTTATTTCAAATGGCGTTTCCCTAAAATAAAGCAGAAGTTCTCTGCATATACAGATAAAGAGATTCTATGCTGGAAGAATCATGTCTTTGTTATACTAATTACACTAATACCATTTGTGGTAAGTATTATATTATCACGGTAAGGTCACGGAACTCCACACGGGGTTCCGTTTTTTGTAACATAAATTTAACAAAGCACGCCTTGTGTGTTAAAAAATTTAAGAAACAAGGCCTGTTTATGTTAAATTCTTTTTGCGGGCTGACACATATCACTACTTTTGCGGAGACGCGGTGATGGTGGAAAGTGATTCCAGGATAATTACACCACGCACGTGGGAGGATGAACTCGGTGATTGGATGAGGGACTTTTTCAATTCGCATTCAGAAATAGTTTTCTCACAGAATTTTAAGCCACTGGCGGAAGGAGCAGTGCTAATTCATCCTGTCATAGGGTTAACAAACGACGTAATCACATTATCAACAGATAATGATATCTACGGGAATGATGTTAGTCCTTTAGACAAGGGAATCGCAATAGTTGACTTGCTTTCAACAAATGGGCTACTCGTTTTTCTGCGTTTAAAATTATTGGAGACGGCTACAATTATTGGTAACAACTACTTATATGAAGAAATATAGAATACTGAAATATGCTATCATTGTCATCATAGAAACAATCTTTTCTGTGGGGTTATTGTATAACTTTCCATTCCATGGCAGACCCCCATTAAATAATGAAGAATTGCCTTTTGCAATTATTATTTCAATAATTGTATTTTCTGTTGGGGCTTTCACTGATTGGCTGACGAGTAATGCGCATAACGATTAAAAGGACCATACAGAAATTCCTATCAAAATATTGTTTAATGTATTCACATAGGAACAACTAACACTGAATATGAAAAAAACAAATAAGAAAATTATAATTTTTTGTATATCATTTATTCTGAATGTTTTTATACTTGTTATAATAAGTCACTTTTGTGAAGGGAAAAATAATACACCACCTATGGATTGGGAGCAAATCAAAGGAGCAATGTGGTATATTATACTAACCTCATTCGTTGGTTCGTTGATTATAACATACAAATTACTTCGTGAAAAATGAAAGAAGTTATTATAGGTTATAATGACTACAGGCAAAAGTTTAACTGAAAATCTATTTGATTAATGATATTTGATTTGATATTTTATTATTTTTATGTTTTGATTGGTAAAACGCCATATGGGAAAAAGAATGGCAGTTCAGTGTCATAAAATATTTTCTTGACGTAGATCTTTTTTCCATTATTCGACTAGCCAATCCTTCTGACCCATATTTAATAAGAAAATATACTGATCTACCAATAATATTGGCCTTTTATATTGTTTGTTACGCTTATTTCAAGTTGCGTTTCCCTAAAATAAAGCAGAAGTTCTCTGCATACACAGATAAAGAGATTCTATGCTGGAAGAATCATGTCTTTGTTATACTAATCACACTAATACCACTTGTGGTAAGTATTATATTATCACGGTAAGGTCACGGAACTCCACACGGGGTTCCGTTTTTTGTAACATAAATTTAACAAAACACGCCTTGTGTGTTAAAAATTTTAAGAAACAAGGCCTATTTATGTTAAATTCCTTTTGCAAGCTGACACATATCACTACTTTTGCGGCGCTAAGAAACAGAAGTAAATTGTAGTGTTATGACAAAGATTTCAATAATGCTTTTTTCTGGCGTGGTGTATCTGTTTGCTTTTATACCACACGTAATTTACCCCCTTGTACACAATTATCTCATCATGACAACTGTGTCAATGATACTTCTTTCTGTCATGGTGTGCCTGATAGCCCTCATACCACACGTTATATACTTTCTGGCATGGATGCTTGGCAAGTGCTGCAGAGGTAATGTTAAATATGCACCGTTTGGCTGGTGTGCCCTGGCGCTTGCTCTTATAGTGACTGTGGGCTTCTGCTATGGTAACATGGCTGGCCGCTGGCAGACTAAGCAGGAGCCGGTAGAGCTGTCTTTTGATAATCTGCCTAAATCATTTGACGGCTATAAAATAGTTCATATCAGTGATTTTCACCTTGCATCATTTATTGGGCATGAGGATATGCTGCAGCGTGTGGTTGATGAGATTAACGCCATCGATGCTGACATTGTGTGCTTTACAGGAGATTTGGTTACATTTTCAGCAAGTGAAGTGTCTCAGTTCACCCATATCCTTAAGAATATAAAAGCCAAGGACGGGGTTGTGAGCGTGCTCGGAAATCATGACTATTACCCAAGTGATACTGCCATGACTAACGCGCAGCGTGGCCTTGGCTGGCGTATGCTTAACAATGAGAATATGGTGGTGAAACGCGGCTCTGAAAAGATTCACATCTTGGGGGTTAAGAATGAGCACAGTTCCGGCGATGAAGACAACCCTGTGAAATATTGTGACCTTGAAGCCGCCAAGAAGGGTGTGAAAGGTTTTTGTGTGCTGCTTACTCACAACCCAGCCCACTGGCGTGCAGAGGTTGCAGGCAAGGAGGATATTCCTCTCACACTTAGCGGCCACACTCACGCTGCACAGCTCAAACTGTTTGAGATGACCCCGGCATCGTGGATGTTTACAGATGCTGAAGGGCTCTGCACTGAGCAAAAACAGCACTTGTACGTTAATACCGGCCTTGGATGTACTCTGCCTGTGCGCATAGGCGTACCACAGGAAATTACCGTAATAACACTGAAAAATGGATGACCATACAAAGATATCTGACCCCAACGTTATTGTGGCGCCAATTTCACACCGCTCTTTAATGGCGGTTATAGTAAGGCGTGAGAAAGCCAGAAATGCTTTGGATGAGCAAATGTATCTGTTAGACAAGGCAAACCAGACTGACAAGAGCACAGTGAGGATTCCAGCGTTAGTCTCTTTTCCACGTCTTATGAAGGAGTACCGCATTGCGACATGCAGGTGTTTGAAGTGGCGCCAAAGGAACCATCCAAACCAATATTGCTATATCTGCACGGAGGTGCATATTCACATAACTTTTCTGAATCACAGTGGAATGCCATGTCGGAGTGGGCAAAAACCACTGGCTGTGGCGTTATTGCTCCAAACTATCCGCTTCTGCATAAGCATACCGCATCTGAGGCTCACCCGCCAGTAATGGCCTTATATACAGATATCATTAAACGTTTCCCGGCAAATAAAATCTTTATTATGGGAGACTCCGCTGGTGGTGGGTTTACCCTGGCTCTGGCTCAGGAGATACGTGACGCCGGCCTAAATATGCCGTATAGGCTTGTGCTTATATCTCCGTGGGCAGACCTGAGCGGTGCTGATAAGAGCCTTGAGGCTTATGACAGATGGCAGTATGTAGATAGCCTGCGCAAGTATGGTGCAGACTGGGCCGGGGAACTTGACATGAAGAATCCAATGGTGTCTCCGTTCTACGGCGATATGAAGGGTTTGCCACCTACCGATGTCTACACTGGCACGTGGGAGGTCTTCTATCCAGACATTGTCAGACTGTATGACAAAATGAAAGCTTCCGGGATTAATGTTCGCTTGCACATTGCTCCCAAATTAGGACATGAATATGTTCTATGGCCATGCCCCGAGGGTGAAGCTGCGCGGAAAGAAATATCCGATATTATAAATAACAATTTTAACGTGTTAATTTAATAAATTTTACTAACTTTGCCACTTAAATTTTCAGAGCGGGGGAATTAGCTCATCTGGTAGAGCGTTTGGTTCGCAATCAAAAGGTGGTGGGTTCGAGTCCCATATTCTCCACTGGAACATTTGAGTTTATTAATTTAATACTGTTATCTAAATGAATGTAGTAACAAAGACCATCACACTGAGTGATGGAAGGACTATTACCATTGAGACCGGCAAGCTGGCTAAGCAGGCTGACGGTGCTGTGATGGTGAGAATGGGCAACACTATGCTTCTTGCTACTGTTTGCTCAGCACAAGATGCGGTTCCTGGCACAGATTTTATGCCGCTTACCGTAGAGTACAAAGAAAAGTTTGCATCGGCTGGACGTTTCCCGGGCGGCTTTACACGTCGCGAGGGCAAGGCTTCTGACTATGAAATACTTACAGCCCGTTTGGTGGATCGTGCGCTGCGCCCGCTCTTCCCAGACAACTACCACGCAGAGACTTTTGTAAACGTAACCCTTTACAGTGCTGATGGCGAGGATATGCCAGATGCGCTTGCAGGACTTGCCGCATCGGCAGCCCTTGCTGTTAGTGACATACCATTCGGCGGCCCTATTTCAGAGGTTCGCGTGGCAAGAATTAACGGCGAGTTTGTGATTGACCCAACCTTCAAGCAGCTTGAAGACGCTGACCTTGACATTATGGTAGCCGCCACACTTGACAACATCATGATGGTGGAGGGTGAGATGAAAGAAGTTTCAGAGGCAGACCTTCTAAATGCAATGAAGGTAGCTCATGAGGCCATTAAGGTTCACTGCCAGGCACAGATTGAACTTATGGAGGAGGCTGGCAAGACTGTTAAGCGTGAGTACTGCCATGAGGTTAATGATGAGGAGCTGCGCCAAGACCTTCATGACAAGACATACGCCAAGACATACGAGCTTGCAAAATCATGCAACACAGACAAGCACTCTCGTGAGGCTAACTTCAAGGCTGTGCGTGAGGAGTACAAGGCTCAGTTCACAGAGGAGGAACTTGAAGAGAAGGCTCCGCTTATTGACCGCTACTACCATGACATTGAGCGTGAGGCTATGCGCCGCGCCGTGCTTGATGAGGGTATTCGTCTTGACGGACGTAAGACTACTGAGATTCGTCCTATATGGTGCGAGGTTGGTCCGCTTCCAGGCCCTCACGGTTCTTCAATCTTCACACGTGGTGAGACACAGTCACTGAGTACCGTGACACTTGGCACCAAGGATGATGAGAAGATGATTGACGAGCCACTTATCCAAGGTAATGAAAGATTCCTTCTTCACTATAATTTTCCTCCATTCTCTACTGGCGAGGCCAAGGCTCAGCGTGGTGTAGGCCGCAGAGAGATTGGCCACGGAAACCTCGCATGCCGCGCACTTAAAAACATGATACCAGAAAACTATCCGTATGTAGTACGCGTAGTATCTGATATTCTGGAGTCAAACGGTTCTTCATCAATGGCCACAGTATGTGCCGGAACACTTGCTCTTATGGATGCCGGTGTACCTATCAAGCGTCCTGTATCAGGTATTGCAATGGGTCTTATCTCTGAGAACAAAGGAACAAACTATGCTATTCTTTCTGATATCTTAGGTGATGAGGACCACCTTGGCGATATGGACTTTAAGGTTACTGGTACTGAGAAGGGTATCACCGCCACTCAGATGGATATAAAGGTTGACGGCCTTTCATACGAGATTCTTGAGAAGGCTCTTCAGCAGGCTCATGAAGGCAGAATGTACATCCTTGGCAAAATCAAGGAGACTCTTGCCGAGCCGCGTCCAGACCTCAAGCCTCATGCTCCACGTATTGTTACAATGGATGTTCCAAAGGATATGATTGGAGCTATCATTGGCCCTGGTGGAAAGGTTATACAAGGTATGCAGGCTGAGACTGGCACCACTATTTCCATCACTGAGGTGGATGACAAGGGCGTAGTGGAGATAGCCGCCACAAACAAGGCATCGATTGATGCTGCTGTTGCCAAGATTAAGGGCATTATTGCTGTTCCTGAGGTTGGCGAGGTTTATGAATCTGTGGTTAAGTCTATTATGCCATACGGTGCTTTTGTTGAGTTCCTGCCTGGCAAGGAGGGCTTGCTCCACATTTCAGAGATTAGCTGGAACCGCATAGAGGATATGGAGCACGCCGGACTGAATGAGGGCGACAAGATTTCTGTGAAGCTTCTTGACATTGACAAGAAGAGCGGCAAGTTCAAACTCTCACACAAGGTGCTTACAGAGCGTCCTGCAAGAGAGCCTCGCGAGCCAAGAGAGCCACGCACCCCAAAAGCCCCAAGAGAACCTAAGAAAGAGGATTAACCTAATTTTTAGAATTTGTCAATAAACAGACGCATACTGCTACAAAGTTCTATCATCTTTGCAATTTTCTCTTTGATGATTGTACTGATAATGAACAGATTTGCGCACGCCGCAGCATACAACGGCGCTTGCAAATCAGCAGAGGCGTTGACAGATTTAATAGAGCTGTCAGGTACGCTGTATGTACCTGACAGTTCTGTTTTTGTTACTTCCATTGATATGGACGGCTGCGTTACAGGTGGATTTGCTGAGGACGATGAGGTAAACGTGAGCCTTTTAAGAGACCCTGAAATGATAATGGCATCCAAATACGGCACAGGACGCCATGTAAGAAAGATTGAAGATGAGCCGTACCTGTTCTTTGTAAAGAAATACCCTGAGCACTATATACGTGTGGCAAAACCAGTGTCACAAATCTCTCACCTGCAGGAAATAAGTTTTGTTCCCACCATAGCCATCCTGCTCATTTTCCTTGCTGCATTTGCTGCGTTTTACGCCGTGGCATGCCGGTTTGGCAATACCATATCAGCATTAAAATCACTTATTGAGCGTGTGGATTCCGGGGTTAAGTATAACTTCCCCGATGGCGAGTTCCGTGAGATAAGCGAATACATTGTGAGCATGTATAAGAATCTGGACCGCACACAGAAAGCTCTCAACATTGAGCGTGAGAAACTTATGGCACACCTTAAGTTATCTAAAAGAGGTCTTGCCATCTACTCGCCTCAGAGAAAGGAGATACTTTCAAATGAGCTGTTCATGCAGTATATAAACCTTATATCAGACAAACAGCGACGCTACTCAGAGGATGCTTTTGAAATACCTGAACTTTATGAGATTGTGGAGTTCCTTGATGACCGCCAGCTTAGCACGGAGCATAGGATTGAGACCAAGACCATTCAGGTGAACAAGAATGACACTATTCTGCTTATCCACTGCATTGTGTTCCAAGACAAGAGTTTTGAGATAACCATTGATGACATCACTCAGAAGGAGGAGCAGGCTCTTATAAAGAAACAGCTTACTCAAAACATCTCTCATGAATTAAAAACTCCTGTAGCAAGCATACAGGGCTTTATGGAGACAATTCTGCTCAATCCCAATCTTGACGAGGAGAAACGCACACAATATATAAAAAGATGCTATGAGCAGGCTAACCGCCTTACAAACCTATTACAGGACATATCAACGCTTAACAAACTTGACGAGGCTACTGATATGTTCGTAGGAGAGGAGGTGAACCTTACAAACATTGTTCACGGCGTGCTTGAGGACCTATCTTTGAAGATAGAGGAAAAGGGCTTTAATGTGGAGCTTGACATACCTGAAAATCTTATGATTGAAGGCAACTACTCTCTACTCTACTCCATATTCCGAAACCTAATGGATAATGCCATAGCCTACGCTGGTGATAACATTACTGTGCATATAAGTTGTTATAGAAATGACAAAGATTTCTACTACTTCTCATTCTACGATACTGGTGTGGGTGTGGATGAGCAACACCTTGGCAGGTTATTTGACCGCTTCTACCGCGTGGATAAGGGACGCTCCCGCAAGTTAGGCGGCACAGGATTGGGTCTTGCCATTGTTAAGAATGCTGTACTGTTCCATCACGGCAGAATATCCGCCAAGAACCATCAGGGCGGCGGACTTGAATTCCTTTTCACTCTTAAGAAAACTATTTGAGACCAGGACGGCCTCCAAGTATTTTTGAGATTTGGCGACGCTGTTCGTTAAGTTCCTGTAGTTCCGCCAGTAGGGTGTCAACCTTTTCATTATCTCCTGTGGCTGATGCCGCCTCTATCTGCTCTTTAATTGTGGTGCAGCGTTTCTTTATTATTGCAAAGCGGTATTCAAACATAACGGTCTGTACCTCTGATGAGAGGCGCTCTCGTTTTTCTTTTTCGCTTTCTTCTTTCTGGTACATGGCACTCTTCTCATAGTGGTCTTCCACAAGTGAGAACACGTAGTTCTGAACCTCCACATCGGGGTGATTGAAGAAATGTGTACGCAGGTCTGTGGCGCAGTTAAGAGCCTCTTCAAGTATCTGTATATGGAGCGGATACTGGAACGGTATGTCATCTGCCTCTATGCTACCTGCAATATAATCAATAACAGTTATGGGTATCTGCTCTCCGTTTGAGTTTATCTCTATGGTTTCACCACTGTAACGCAGAAGGTATCTGAGCAGCTGACGCTCCTCTTTGAAGGTGTATGGGCGCACTTTGGCACTGCTTGTGGTTTCATGCTCCACTGCGGCGTTTTCCTGCACCACCGCTGCCTGCGGGGCGTTTACCGCATGGTTTTTCTGACGTTTTGCCACCTCCTTTATGAGTACCTCCTCACGTATGTCAAACTGGCGGGCGCACTCTTTTATGTAGATGGCCTGCTTAATGGTGTCTTGTATCTTGGATATTGACTCCACTATATCACCTATCAGCGCGGCTTTCTTTATTGGGTCATTGCCTGCCTCGCCAAGCAGGAGCTGAGTTTTGAAGAGTATGAAATTGGTTTTGTGGCGGTTTATGTAATCTATGAACTGCGATGAATCCTGACTGCGTGAGAATGAGTCCGGGTCTTCTCCGTCTGGCAGCAGAACCACCTCCACGTTCATTCCCTCTTCAAGAAGCATATCTATGCCTCGTATGGAGGCCTTGATTCCTGCCGCATCGCCGTCATAGAGCACCACTATATTTGATGTGAAGCGGTGTATGAGCCTTATCTGGCCTGTGGTGAGTGACGTTCCTGATGATGCCACCACGTTCTCCACTCCTGACTGGTGCATTGAGATTACATCGGTGTAGCCCTCCACAAGATAACACACATCGCTACGCTGAATGGCGTTTTTTGCAAAGTACAGACCGTATAGTTCGTTACTTTTATGATAGATTTCTGATTCTGGAGAGTTTACGTATTTGGCGGTGTTTTCTGTTTTTTTCAGCACTCTGCCTCCAAACGCCACCACCTGACCTGACACTGTATGAACAGGAAATATAACTCTGCCACGAAATCTATCTGTAAGCCCTCCACGCTGATTCTCTGTACAAAGACCAGTGTCTATGAGTGTCTGACGGCTGAAGCCCTCTTTAAGAGCCTCTACGCTCACAGCCTCAAACCTATCAGGGCAGTAGCCAAGCTGAAACTTCTTTATGGTGTCATCACGGAAACCTCTCTCACGGAAATAGGGTATGCCTATGCTCTTGCCCTCTTCTGTGTTATTCAGTGTGTTTGAAAAGTATTTTAGGGCAAACGCATTGAGGGCGAACATATTCTCACGGCTGCTGCGGCGTGCCAAGTCTTCCGCACTCTCCTCTTTCTCCACTATCTCTATGCCGTATTTCTTAGCCAGATAACGCAGAGCATCCACGTAACTCAGACTCTCATGCTCCATTATGAAGTTTACAGGTCCGCCGCCCTTGCCGCAACCAAAACAGTGACAGATGTTCTTGGCAGGGCTTACTGTGAATGAGGGAGTCTTCTCACTATGAAACGGACACAAGCCTATAAGGTTCACACCTCTGCGCCTCAGCGACACAAAATCCCCTACCACCTCTTCTATGCGGGCGGAGTCAAGGATTTTCTGTACTGTATTATGATCTATCATAAAAGTTGAGAGTTGACAGTTGATAGTTGACAGTTGAGAATTGAGAGTTAAGAATTATACGTCACTCTGAGGCTTTGCCGAAGAGTCCCCAAAACATTATTTCCCCTCAAAAACTCAGATACCAACATTGGTCTCTTGCCGGCGGGCTGGAGTTTAAGTATGTGCAGCCAGCCTCCTGCAGCGGCTATTTTAAGGTACGTTTTGCCGTCTGACGCCACTGTGCCTGGGGCTGCTTTATGTTCTGCCGGCTCTGCCTTGGCTTCATATACTTTTACTCTAAGTTCCTCTCCGTTAGCGGTTACAAGGTTTGTGTATGCCACTGGATACGGACACAGGCCTCGCACAAAATTGTGTAGGTACTGTACCGGACGGGTCCAGTCTATAAAGCAGTCTTCCTTAAATATCTTGGGGGCAGGTCTGAGGTCATTGCTCTCTATCTGAGGTGTGGTCTCCACCTTCCCCGATGCTATCATATCCACGGTTTCACAAACCACTCCTGCGCCTATCTCCATAAGGCGGTCATAGAGGGTGCCTATGTTGTCTTCTGGCAGAATAGGCGTTCTGCGCTGCATTATAATATTACCAGTGTCAATGGTGTGATTCAGAAAGAATGTGGTTACACCAGTCTCTGCATCGCCGTTTATAATGGCCCAGTTTATGGGGGCGGCTCCTCTGTATTGCGGAAGCAGGGAGGCGTGAAGGTTAAAGGTGCCCATTGGGGGCATAGCCCAAACCACCTCTGGTAACATTCTAAATGCCACCACCACCTGCAGGTCTGCTTTATATGACCTTAGCTCCTCAAGAAACTGAGGGTCTTTAAGGCTCACTGGCTGCAACACCGGCAGACCGTGCTCCACGGCATACTGCTTTACCGGCGAGGCTTGAAGTTTCATGCCTCGCTGCGCTGGCTTATCTGCAACAGTAATAGTGGCTACAACATTGTAGCCACCATCAACTAAAGCCTTTAAGGGTGCCACAGCAAACTCTGGCGTACCCATGTAAACAATTCTAAGGTCTCTGCCCATTATTTTTTGTTAAGCATTTCCACTATATCATTTGTAATGTCATATCCGCTATTGCCATAAAGGATATTGGCATTACCTGTATTGCTGAATATAAAGTGGTAGTTTTTGGTTGTATTATACTCTTTTACAGTGCCTTGTATTATGGTGAACAGGGAGTCTGTCATGTGAGCCTGCTTTGCCATAAGTTCCTGGCTGTAACGCTCCTGAAGCTGCTCAAGCTCCTGTTGTTTACGTAAAAGACGCTCCTGTTCTGAACGAGCGCGCTCCTCTGAAAGGAATGCACGGTTTTCAAGCTTGTTCTGGAAGTCCTGCATCTCACTCTGAAGTGATTTGGCCTTCTGGTTAAGAGTGGCACGTGAGCGCTCCTGCTGACTCATAAGCTCTTCCTGCATCTTGTTATAAAGTTCATACTTTACAAGCAGTGAATCCATGTTTACATACGCTATAGGAAGCTGCTCCTCTACAGAAACCGGAGCATCGGTGGTTTCATTGTTCTTGCCTTGTGTAAAGAAAAGAACGTAAAGCACTATTACTGCCACTGCAAGCACACACATAAGTATGTATGACAAACACTTGCATGAGCTTTTACACTTGCTATCACATTTACAGCTTTCCTGACTCTCTGTCATTTTAACTTCATTTTCCATTTTTTACTCTATTTTTTACGTGCCGCACGATCCCACGAGCGAACACAGGTTATACCTCTATCTCTGAGCGCCTTATTGCCCTCCACATGTGTGTTTGGAAACTTGCCGTCCTTAGTGAAAAACACCTTGAACCCCATTAGGAGCACCGCCACAAGTATCAGCGCAAAACATATAAGGAATAATTTCAGCATCTCTTTCTAATTTGCCACAAATGTAGTTAAAAAATTAATAACTCACAAATTAGAGACGCTATTGACTAACTTTGCTTTTTATGAGTCTTTACTGCCAGAAAGCCGAAGAACAGTGTCATAACAGACAACTGTGCAAACTGAGGCCACAGTTCAATAAAGGTTGAACCCCTCAGATACACGGAGCGCATTATGCGGATGAAGTACCCCGGCGGAAAAAGTTTTGAGATATACTGCACAGGGACTGGCATAGACTCAATTGGAGTGAGCAGACCTGACAAAAGCATGAATATCAGCAAGAAGAAGAACATCATGAATATGGTCTGCTGCAATGTATCAGAGATATTGGCAAGAAACACTGAGAATGCAGACATTACCATAATGAACAGCACAGCTCCAAGTAATATCACCCATAGATGACCCACAGGCACAAGCCCATATACAAGCCACGCAAGCAGCACACAAACGGAGAATATAAAAAATCCCATAACCCAGTATGGTATTAGTTTGGCAAGTATGAACTGCCCCGCGCTTACCGGCATCACGTTCATCTGTTCCATTGTGCCGGCCTCCTTTTCAGACACGATGTTAAGTGCCGGCAGAAAGCCGCAAATAAGCAGAATCACTATTATCATTATGGCAGGCGTCATGTAGTAGCGGGCGTTCTGTGTTGGATTATAACGGTTCTCTATTGAGAGCAGCGATGCCGAGGTTTTGTCAGCCTCCAGTCCGGAAGGCATATATGACTTTAACTGGGCGGCTATGACCTGCATGGAGTACTGAGTACCCAATCCACCCTTCATGGCGTTCACACCGTTTGCCTCAATGGCTATAGGCTTGCTCAACGCTCCATTCACAAGGTTCTTCTCCAAATTTTCCGGAATCTGAACTATAACATCCACATCGCCGCCGTCCATGGCACGCACAGCAGCGGTATAATCTGCGAACCCTTCAACCCATGTGAAATATGACGTGGCCCTAAGATGGCTGACTATATGGCGGCTTAGTGACGAGTGGTCATTATCTATGACTGTGAGTTTCACCCCGCTAATATCCATACGCATAAGCCAGGGCATTATAAGCATCACCAGCACAGGAAATGCAAACATCAGCTTTGGCAGGAAAGAGTTCCGCCAAAACTGAATTATCTCCTTTTTAAGCAATACACGCAGCATCTTATTCTAACCTGTCATTAAATTTCCTGAGCGATACTACAAGCAACAGCACCGCCATTCCAGTAAGTATGCTCAACTCTTTTACCACCATATTGAACCCAACCCCCTCTATCATAAGTTTCTTTATGGCATCTATGTACCATCTGGCAGGTACAATGTATGTCATCGGTTTGAGAATCCACGGAATATTCTCTAACGGATATAACATTCCGCTAAACATCATTACCGGCAGCAGCATAACCATAGCGCTTATAAGAAGCGCCACTATCTGTTTGTTTACCAACGCCGATACAAGAACTCCAAGCGAAAGAGCAAGAATAATATAGACTAATGACACTACTATGATGCTTCCAACGCTCTTCATAGGCACTCCCATTGCATAATGTACCAAAAGCAGCACACTGGCGACATTTACACATGACACCGTAAAAAACGGCATAATCTTGGCGGCTATGATAGTAGTGCCACGGATGGGGGATACAAGCAGCACCTCCATGGTGCCTGTCTCCTTCTCACGCACTATGCTTGTTGATGTCATTATGGCGCATATAAGGATGAACACCAGCCCCATGATACCTGGAATGTAGTTATACGCAGAGAGCATCTGCGGATTATGGCGTAGTGTGGTCTGAAAAAGAGAGGCGCCAAGTTCATCACCCGTCTGCAAAGCACTTGATATATAGGCCGTTCGGGTGGCAGTCATGTTGGCATCGGCGGCATCAACCACTAACTGATAGTTGCCGTCACAGTCATAAACAATCACCACATTTGCCGTTCCGCTCCGCAGCACCTCATCAAGATGGTTCACATCCGTAAGCCCCTTGTATGTGAAAATGGGGTTTGTATCAATGGCGTTAAGCTGGCGGCTGATGGATGCGCTCAACTTAGGCACTATGGCCATTACGTTCAAGTTCTTTATCTCAGTGGATATGGCGTAACCAAATATGAGAATCAGCAGCACCGGCGTTATCAGCGTTATTAGCATGGTCCGCCAGTCACGCAGCAGATGGATAAACTCCTTACGGGTAAAAGCTAAAAACATCTTCATATTGTGTCACTCGCTCCTTTCCGCCCCTCGGGCCAGTATGAAGAACACCTGTTCCATTGTTTTAGCATTATATCTCCGCTTCAGCGATGCAGGGCTGTCAAGCGCACATATCCTCCCGTCAACCATCATACTTACGCGGTTACAGTACTCTGCTTCATCCATATAGTGTGTAGTTACAAAGATAGTCACACCCTCAGCCGCTGCGTCACGAATCATATCCCAGAACTGCCTTCTTGTTATTGGGTCAACACCTCCTGTGGGCTCATCAAGGAACACCAGCTGCGGCCTGTGAACCGTGGCCACCATGAAGGCCAGTTTCTGTTTCCACCCAAGCGGCAGCGATGCCACCATAGTGCTCCTTTGGTCAGCAAAATGCAATTTTTCAAGAAGCTCCGAAATCCTATCGTTGAGCGCAGCTCCACGCATACCGTATATACCGCCAAAAAACTCCATATTCTCACCCACCGTAAGGTCTTCATAGAGCGCAAAACGCTGGCTCATATAACCTATATGCTTCTTAATTTCCTCTCCCTGGGTCATAACATCGTAGCCCAACACATGACCATTCCCTTCCGTAGGATAACTTAACCCGCAAAGCATACGCATAGCAGTGGTCTTACCGGCTCCGTTAGCGCCAAGAAACCCGAATATCTCCCCTCTCTCCACTTGGAATGTTATGCCATCCACAGCGGTGAATGTACCAAACCGCTTTGTGAGATTATCTACTGATATGATTGGCTCGCCTTTACTCATTGCTCATTAGTTTAATAAAGGCATCCTCCATGCTTGAAGCACCCGTTTTGGATATTATCTTCTGCGGGGAGCCTATCTCCAGTATTCCGCCCGTGTGAATCATTGCAATACGCTCGCATCGCTGTGCCTCCTCCATGTACGGAGTGCTGACTAATATGGTTATTCCCTGTGATTTGAGATTCTGTAACATATCCCAGAACTCTATACGGCTCACTACATCAACGCCCGTGGTAGGCTCATCAAGAAAGAGCACCTTGGGTTTATGTATCAGAGCGCAGCAAAGCGCCAGTTTCTGCTTCATTCCGCCTGAAAGCTTTCCTGCACGACGGGTTCTGAACGGCTCTATCTGACGGTATATGGGAGCTACCAAATCATAGTTCTGCTCTATGGTACTACCAAAAAGACTTGCAAAGAACTGGAGATTCTCCTCTACACTCAAGTCTGGATAGAGGGAAAACCTGCCAGGCATGTACCCCACTAAATTGCGTATCTGCTTGTAATCTTTCACTATATCAAGACCGCAAACAGTGGCACAGCCGATGTCTGGTTTGAGCAGTGTGGTCAGGAGCCTGAACAGCGTGGTTTTACCCGCTCCGTCAGGACCTATAAGCCCAAAGAGCTCTCCTTCCGTTACAGACAGACTGACGTTGCGCAGGGCATGCACATCGCCGTAACTTTTACTTATATTTTTAACCTCAATGGCGGTCATTTTTTTTTGAGTTCAACTTAACCTCTCCAAACAAGCCTATCTTTAGCCGTCCGTCATTCTTTACAGCAATTTTAACGGCATAGACAAGATTGGCACGGTCTCCGCGAGTCTGTATGCCTTTGGGCGTGAACTCACTCTCCTGAGCTATCCAGACAATGGTTCCAGGATACTCTATCTGCTTGTCTCCGCCAAAATCCGCTATCACAGTCACCTCATCTCCCAGCGATATGTCAGAGAGCTGCTCACTGGTAAAATAGGCGCGCAGGTACATGTGGTCAAGGTCTGCAACCTTCATAAGAGGTCTGCCAGCTGCTGCCATCTCACCTGCATTAAGATACTTTACCATAACGGTACCGCTGATTGGGGATGATATGGTTGCCTTGCTTATACTGTAGTCAAGCTGGCGAATCTGCAGCTCCATAGCGGAAACATTGTTATTCAAACTTGACACACTGGCGTTGAGGCTTTGCAATGTGGCGTCAAGTTGTGAGCGTAGCACACTGAGCTGCGCCTCCACATCATCCACCTGCTTGCCTGTGGCGGCTCCTCCCGCCTGCATTCTCTTCAGCCTCTTCAGCTCTGTCTCTGCCGTGGCAATCTGTCCTCGCAGTGCGGCAACTTGTTTCTCTACATTTGGTTTTCCTGCTATCAACGCCGCCTGCTGTTTTTGTAGCATCTCACGCTGCAATAGCATCTGCTCACAATCTATGCGGCCAAGGCGGTCTCCTGCATTTACAGTACCACACTCCTCAATATGAAAATCCAGTATCTTACCATTAGCCTCAGCGCCTATGGTAATCTCTGTGGCCTCAAATGTGCCTGTGGCGTCAAAATCATTCTGATTATTGCAACTTGCAAATGCTATTGGCAGGGTAATGGAAAAAAGATATAAAATATTAGGTCTCATACTCTATTTCAGTTTGTTCAATTCATATTGTGTTTTAAGCAGCTCTATTCTATGAGCGGACTGCGCTGATACCGCCAGGCTCTCATCTGTAATTTTTTGCAAAAGCTCAGTTGTGGTTATGGCTCCGTTATCATGCTTTACCTCCGCTGCACTGCGCACTCTGCGGCGTAGCTCAACTATGCGGGCGTCATCCTCCAGCGCACGCCTGAGACGGGTTATCTCAGCATCCTCCTGAGCAGTCTGCATCCGGCGGTTCCACTCAAATATATCTTTTTGCACACGCACCTGCTCTTGGTTCACCTTTAGTGATTTAAGTCTGTTCCCTTGTGTGTAGTACGCGCCTATGTTCCACTGCATACGCACACCAACCACCGCATTCAGCCCCCACTCTGCAGAAAGCATTGACGCAAACATATCCAGTTTTGGATAGCCGTACCATCCCTGCGCAAAGGCATAGAACTGCGGCATGGAATAGCTTTTAATAGTTTTCTCCTGTGCCAAAAGGTAGTCAATTTTTGCATCAAGAAGCCTTAGCTCCGCACGCTGCTCCTCCCCTGTTTTCTCAGCCGGTTCTTCCGGAACTTGCAGAGTGTCAGCCATAAGATTACGCCCTGTAATCAGACATAACATTCTGCGGTAGGCGTCTCTTGAGTAGCTTACAGCGTCTATCTTCTGCCCTAATGTAAGAATCTCCACCTCCATGGCGTCAAGGTCACTCTGGAGAATGACATCGTTGTTATAGAGCGTGCGCATACGCTCCATATTCTTCTGCAGCAGGGAGTCTGTTTGCAACAACTGTTCTTGCTGCAAATCCAGCAACAAAATGCCAAAATAGAGATTGTCCACACGGCTTTCCAACTGGTCAAAATCCACATCCGCCTGCGCCTTCTGCTGGCGGGCGTCGGCCTGTGCTGTTTGTTTTCCCGCCACAGACATTCCGCCGTCCCAGATTGTCTGCTGCACGTCTAACTGCACCTTACCCTGAAACTTACGCAAATACAAATCAGGTATCTCCTTGCCAAGTGTTTTGAACATATCGGTCAGCCCGAGCGCCTCCCAGACCTCAGACATATTGGCTTGGTCACTGTAATATAACGTCTGCGCTGATAACGCCACCTGCGGTATCCAGCTGCGGGCGGCATTGCTAACGCTGTACTTCTCGCTCTTGCTGATTAGCTCATACTGACGTATGGCGGGGTAGTTCCTCTGCGCCCAGATGCGGCAGGAGTCTAATGTAACCTCCCCTGCATGCATCGATGCACAGATACAAACTATCACCAATAAACCTAATGCTCTTTTCATGGTTTTCTACTGCTTACGAATCCATTTTTGGGTGCGCCCTAATATCATCAGCTTGTCAAGTGCGCCTCGCAGCATAAGGCAGCCGTCATCAGAGAGCCATATCTTGGCGTAATACCAGTTGCCGTCATCAGGGTTGAACGCTTTGCCATTCACCAGCATACCATCCTTATACTCAAAGCCGCTGAAAACCACAAAGCCTACCACCGGCTTGCCCTTATGAGCACCGTGCTTTATGGTCTTATTCTTATCTTCAGGGCGGAACATCTCCGCTACCCTTCCATAATACTTGCCGTCAGTAGCCTTAAAGAAGTGCATCACAGAGAGGCGCTCCCCTGTCTTATCATCAACAGTGCACCAGTCTCCCAGCAGCTCCGCCTGCGCCATAAGCACCACAGAGCACAGCAGTGCAAATAGAGTTAATATGTGTTTTTTCATAGTGGTAAATTACATTATACCAATAAAGTCTGATAGAGGGCGAATTTTCGCCACACTTGTATAAATTCTCTGGTGTAAATTAATATTCTGGTCATAGGGGACAACGTGAGATGTATCAAACCTCAGCACCGCATAATACGGAGCATGCTCCGCAGTGAATCCTTTCTCACGAAGAGCTTCCGCAGTCCAAATCTGGAAGCCTTTTTTTGTGAGCCTATATAACTGAGGATTTTCTCCATTGGTATGCAAACAAACATATCCAAGCCTTTCAAAGCCTTGCTGCACCAGCAGTGAGCCCTTTGAATCTCCTGCTCTCAGGTAAGTGACACCCAACTGCATGGCATTGTTGCGATCCGCCTCTCTCATGTGGTTAACAAGAACTGTCACCTCCTGAGGGTTCTCTCGCATTTTATCAAATAATTTCTTGCGCTCAGCCTCATTATTCAAAGCGGTCCTACGGCATAAAGCCAATTCACAGAATTTCTTATCTTGCTCTATTCCAATATACCTACGCCCAAGAAGATTTGCTGCGATTCCAGTTGTTCCAGAGCCGCTGAAGGGGTCTAAAACAGTATCACCAACATTTGTAGATGCCAAAATAATTCTGTAAAGAAGACGTAATGGCTTTTGCGTGGGATGTTTGCCTTGCTGTTTCTCCCACAATCCAACTGCGGGAATTTTCCAGACATCTGTCATTTGACATCCACCATTCAACTGCTTCATTGTTTCATAGTTGAACTTGTGTGATCTCTTCTCATGCTTACGGGCCCAGATAATTAGCTCTGTAGAGAAATTAAAGTATTTGCATGAAAGATTTGGTGGAGGGTCAGATTTCTGCCATGTAATAGTATTGAGAACTTTATATCCCAATTCTTGCAAACAGCGCATTACTACATGGATGTTATGGTGTGTACCACTAATCCATATAGTTCCATCATCTTTAAGTTTTGAACGACATATAGACAACCACTTACGGTTAAACTCGTAAACATACTCCGGTGTACCTCCCTTGTCCCAGTCTCCCTTATCCACACACACTGGCTTCCCGCTATGAACACTAATGCCTCCATTGCTTAGAAAATATGGAGGGTCTGCAAAAATAGTGTCGATAGAATTATCATCTATCTCTTGCAACCGTTCCATGCAATTTCCTTGCAGGATAGTGAAATCGGGGAATGTAAGATTCTCGGATGTCATAATTTTTTCATCAACATTTCATATTCTTTCCATGACATAGACCGTCCTGCTCCATCAGGATAATTAACATCCTCCTGCCCCCATATCCATTTATATGCTTTTATCAATTCTTCGGAGCATTCTCCTTTGTGAAAAGACAATGCACGTATCTCATCAATAAAGTCATTCGGTTCCTCTCCATCATAGACCCTCTTTAATAATGATAAAAGCTTTCTCCCCTCGGAAGGATTATCCGTACATTTATCAGTAACGTCTTCTAATATCTGTTTATGAGAAATTTGCCAAAGAGAATTATCTTTAGGATCAAATATAAACACTAACATATCCTCTTTTTTAGAATGTCCAAACACTCTTTTCCCTCCAGGTTTTGTTATAACAATTTTACGACCGTCTGCACATTGTTCCACTTCATAACCACGATATTCAATAGCAATAATTTGCTTTGCAAAGTCCTCTCTGGGCGCATTCCTAATATCTAAAGTCTTTAAGTCAATGGTATGTTTATAGATGTTTTTTGCCATGTCTAAACTGATTGTTTTATCCTATTTATGAAATCTTTAATTGTAGTCAAATTATAAATACTTGGTATAGCGGCAAAAGCCTCTTCAAGCTTATTACTAGCACTGTTCCAGCCAATGCCGTCAGTAATCCAAACAAACTCAAATCCGTCTACCCCATTTACTTTTGGAGCCACATCTGTGTAAGAACGAGCAACTTCATTTAGTTTTGAACCGCCACCAGAATAGAAATTGACCTCTATCAAATAGGTTTTACTATCCGTCTTAATAACAAAATCAAAGACTTTTTGATCTGCACCTAAAACGGCAGATATTTCCGGGAACTCTTTAGATGAAACCTGTTCACGATATGAAACACCCGCATGGCCAAATATACGACCAACAAGTTTTTCTGTTATTTTACCACTTCTGTTCTTACGAGCATTAGTATCCAATCCAGTCTCTACGCCAAACACATAATCAACCAAATCTTTAATCTCTTTGTTTTTGAAAACTCTATCAAGGCCCGTCCCTTCAATAAACTTCATCACACCATCAACAGAGTCAAACAATGAATGAACTGAATGCATAGAGCCTTCATTATCAATAAACTTCTTGTCATCTTTCTTTCTGGTGGCAATAAGAATATCCATGACGTCAAACACTCTTCTATCTCTACTCCACAACGCCTCTACCGCATCGCGCAAATTATCCTTCCCAATAAGAAAGTTCAGCGTGTTAAGGCTAATCTCAACATCGGCGACATTCTTTTTAATTTTTGGAAAGTCACAATAAAAATCAAGCGTTGCATTTGTCTCCTTCAATTGAGACATAAACAATTTAAATTCCTCTTTTGTATGTGCTGCCATTATACTGCTAACTCTAAATATTTTCTAGTTTCTATGTAATTATGCACAAGTATCTCTTGAAGTTTTCCTCGCTTTGCCGGATTTGCATTTACACTACGAGAAGCCCAAACCCTGTCAATATAATAATCCAGATACAAGTCCTCAAAGAATCTGTCCTTGAGCGGAGTGTTAAAGCAATCAGAGTTACTTAGCATAAATTTGTAGCCAGCCTGCTCCACCTGATCACAAAACTCTTTAAGGCGTCGCTGTGCAAGGTCATTAAAGGCCTCCTTAGCGTAATCATTAAAACTGCTTGTATTACTTAACGGACGATACGGAGGATCAAAATAGAATAGCGTGTTTCCACGTGCATGCCCAAGTGTCTGCTGGTAATCACCTGTCAAAATCTCTACATTTTGCAGCAATTCACTATCGGCGTAAATAGTGTTTGCATCACAAATCATTGGAGTTTCATACCTGCCAAACGGCACATTAAACAAACCTGCCTTATTCACTCTGTACAAGCCATTAAAGCATGTTCTATTGAGGAAGAAGAACAATGTTGTATTGCGTATGGGGTCTAACATTTTAGTGTTAAACTCATCGCGATGTTGAATAAAGAACTGTTTACGATCCTCTTCAGAACGCAAGGCGTAATAATCTCGTTGTAAGGATTTTAACGCAGAAATTAACTCTGACGGATTGTCACGCACTATCCTGTAACAAGTGGTCAGATCTCCGTTAATGTCATTAATAATAGCTGATTTAATATTGGAGTGTGTCTGCAACATATAGAAGAGCATGGCTCCTCCACCCACAAAGGGTTCAATGTAAGTGACATTCTCCCAAGTATCAAAGTCAGCAGGAAGCAAGGCTTCAAGTTGTTCAATGAGTTGTGTTTTACCACCAACCCATTTGATAAATGGTTTCGCTTTCATTGTTGTCAAATATTTTTTTCTGCGAAGATAATAAAAATTTACATGAAAATAACATTACATCGCTGAGAAAAACGTCACAGAAAACGTCACAGAAAATCATAGAACAAATACTCAAAAACAAGATGGTGACCATAGACGAATTAGCAGAGGAATGTGGCATCACTGTGGCTGGTGTAAAATGGCAATTACAACAAATGCAGCAGAAAAATCTTATCCGCCGTGTTGGGTCAAAGAAAGGTGGGTACTGGGAGATTACTAATACGTAATGGACAAAAAACTATACAAAAAACCATACAAAAAACTATACAAAAAACTATACAAAAAACTATACAAAAAACTATACAAAAAACTACCCAGAAACCACGCTACGGCAGAAAATCCTCCATAATAGATTTGCCAAAGGGGAACAACGCCAGATACGCCATTCTGAAATGCATATTTCCAAAGCTAAACCCAACAATGGTCAGGTAGAATAAGATACCTATAGTAACATGCATAATGGCCAGCTCCACTCCAAAACAGCAAATCCACAGCAGATTCAAAATAACACTTAGGCAGCCGCCGTCAGCACTGATATCATCATAAATCCTGTACCCATACGGATGCAGCATATAAGCGCCAATCTTAAACAACTGAACACCAAAGGGAATACCAATTATGGTGATACAAAATGCCAGCCCAGCTATAAAATAGCCCACAGCGAACAGCAGCCCGCCAAATATAAGCCATAAGATATTTGCAAGAGTGTTACTCATGATTAGGGGATATGATGATTTCAGTTACAGCACAAAAAACCTGAGCAAATCTAATAAAAATATTTAGCACCATCACCACCAACAATCAACCTTTTAATCTTAATTAACATTTCAACGAAGACACTTGTGATGCTTGATACTGCGCTACCTACCATACACTACTAAGCCTTAATAAGACCTACTAAGACAAATCAGTCCCGACCAAAGCCGAGACTGATTGAAATTTTATTATATACGTGGTTTAGCGTAAGCTTCGGTTACTTCACCATAACCTTCACAGCCTCATCACCCACTTTAACCACGTATACACCAGACGCAGGCACTGGATTGCTAACCTGCTTACCAGCGGTGTTGTAGATGCTGTAGTCATCTGCGCTGAGACCCTCAACCATTACGTTCTTATCCTGAACGTAAACCTTATCCTTAAACTCAGGCTCAGCGCTCTGCTCGTCAACAGATACAGGCTCCCTTGTTGTTGTAAATGAGCCAGACTTAAGGCTTAAAGTTCTTTCACTGGCATCTAACGCTGTTATTGTATAGTTATATTGTGTTTCTGGTGTTAAACTGGCTATACTATACTGGTAGCCGTAAGTAGCAGATGCGTCACGAGCCTCAGCCATTCGCTCTGATGCAGAAGAGTACTCTATGCTTAGTAATTGACCTTTGTTATTGAACGTAGCTACGCAGAATGTTTTACCACCCGTCTTTATCTCTATAACATAACTTTCAGCATTATCTACAACAGGCCAGGCAACCACAACCTTTGTATTTGACGGTGTTATCACAACATCATCAAGAGGCTCGTCAATATGCCTTGCTTCGATGCACTCTTTGTTCTTAAACTTTCTCCAACCAGCTTCTACCTTGTAAATGTCCAATACGTCACACGGCACATACAGCTTACAATTTTTATAATCCAAATTCTCATCAAAGAACTTAGTCGCGTCACTTGGATCTTCAATCATGCTAACTACAGACTTTAAGCCTGTGCATCCTCTAAAGGTACCGTCTCCTATTGACATATCATTACTAAGTATCTCTATTGATGTAAGTCCAGTGCAATAATAAAAGGCTTCACTACCAATGGACTTAACACTGCTAGGTATTGTTATATATGTTAGCCCTGTACATCCACAAAAGGCAAAATATTCTATTGACGTGACACCACCCGATATCTCTATCGAAGTGAGACTAGTGCATCCTTCAAAGGCATAACCATAGATTGATGTGACACTGCTCGGAATTGTTATTGATGTGAGACCAGTGCATCCTTCAAAGGCAGAACTACCTATTGAAGTTACGCCGCTTGGGAGTCCTATTGAAGTGAGTCCTGTGCATCCATCGAAGGCAGAACTACCTATTGACGTTATGCTATTAGGGATCATTGTGTTATTGCATCCTCGAAGCAATGTATTTGTTGCGGTCTCTACAATTGCATTACAGTTATCTCTAGAATCATACACCTTATTGTTCTCGTCAACTATTATAGACGTAAGTCCGGTGCATCCTGAAAAGGCATCTCTACCTATTGATGTGACACTGCCTGGTATCTCTATAAAGGCCAGTCCGGAGCATCCATAAAAGGCACCATATCCTATTGACGCTATGCTATTAGGGATCATTGTGTTATTACATCCTAAAAGCAATGTATTTGTTGCGGTCTCTACAATTGCATTACAGTTATTTCTGGAATCATACACCTTATTATTTTTATCAACTATTATAGACGTAAATCCGGTGCATCTTGAAAAGGCAGAACGATCAATTGACGTGACGCTGCTTGGTATCTCTATTGAAGTGAGACTAGTGCATCCTGAAAAGGCACCATAAATTATTGATGTAATACTGTTCGGTATTGTTATTGATGTGAGACCAGTGCATCTTTCAAAGGTATAACTTTCTATTGACGTGACGCTACTCGGTATTGTTATAGATGTCAGCCCTGTGCATCCTTCAAAGGCAGAACTACCTATTGACGTGACGCCACTCGGTATTGTTATAGATGTTAGCCCTGTGCATCCTTCAAAGGCAGAATTATCTATTGACGTGACGCCACTCGGTATTGTTATAGATGTTAGCCCTGTGCATCCTTCAAAGGCAGAACTACCTATTGACGTGACGCCACTCGGTATTGTTATAGATGTTAGCCCTGTGCATCCTTCAAAGGCAGAACTACCTATTGACCTAACACTATAATTTTCAGAATCATACACCACCGTACTTGGAATTACGACATCGCCAGTAACACCTTTATTTATACCAACTGAAACATAGTTTTTATAATATTCCCTCCTATATGTAATATCCTTGTAAACAAAAGTTGAGTTTGCCAAAATTTCCTGCGATACAAAAAGTAGCATCGCTACAAAAAAATAGTAAAATCTTTTTCATAGTATTTAATTTTAAAAATTACAACAATTACAAAGAGGTACAAATTGCATAAAAAACGACACCATAGTCATCAATACTGAGATGAAAGCAAGCCTAAAAGGCCATTTTATGGCTGAATCACAGTGATTCCACAGATATGATAACCAGCAGGCCGTTGTAACTGTAACACTCTCACCGTCGGAAATATTTAGCAAATTCTTGCTTCGATAACCTATTCTGATTTTGTCTTTGGTTAACTCATCCACACTTCTTGCAACACCCAATCTGTATATAGTTTTGCCAGATGAAGATTTAATTTTAAGTTTAACGTCAGTTGTGCCATCCGAGTCCTCCTTAAGAAAATTTCCCAACATTTTACTCTGCAATACGACATACTTCTCTGTGTCAGGGATTGGGTTTCCATAAGACGATTCATGAGAACCTACTTTTAATTGAAATTTTTGACTCATAGTATATAAAATTAAGTTTTAATAATTCTTTCCAGTAACGGCATAAAAAAAGCGTGAACCTTAACCGATTCCCGCTAACAACCAATAAGGATGTTGGCGGGTTTTGTTTGTTTTGTTGAGCTTGTTCACTAACTTGTTCCCTAATTAGGGAACAAGCTACTCGTTGGAAAATTACTTAACCATAACCTTCACAGCCTCATCACCCACTTTAACTACATACACGCCTGATGCAGGCACTGGGTTGCTGACTTGCTTGCCGGCGGTGTTGTAGATGCTGTAGTCATCTGCACCGAGCCCCTCAATCATTATGTTCTTATCCAGAACGTAAACCTTATCCTTAAATTCAGGCTCTGCGCTCTGCTCATCAGTTGAAACAGGCCCTTCCGCGGTTACAAAAGAACCAGACTTAATAGTTAAAACATTATCATCTGCATCTAAAGCCGTTATTGTATAATTATATTCTGTTTTTGGTGTTAGACCTGTTATACTGAACTGATATCCGTAGGCTGCCGATGCATCCCTAGTTCCAGCCATACGTTCTGAGCCTGAAGGCATTTTTACACTTATGATTTCTCCATCGGCATTGAATGTGACCACGCAAAAGACATCGTCACCGCTCTTTATCTCTATAACATAGGAGCTTGCATTGTCAACAACCGGCCACGCGATTGCGACTTGAGAGCTTGACTCAGTAATAACAACATCATCTAAAGGTTCGTCAATATGCAGTACATCTATACACTCTATGTGCTCAAATTTATTCCATTCTTTTGTTTCTTTGTAAACATCTAACGCCTTACATGGCACATATAGTTTACAATTTTTATAATCCAATTTAGAAAAATAGTACCAACTATCTGGTTCTTCAATCATACAAATAATTTTTTTTATATTTGGGCTTTCCTCGTAAAAGGCATAGTACCAGCTCATTACACTACTAAGTATTGTTACTGATGTTAAGCCTGTACAATAAGAAAAAGCCTCATTCCCTATACATGTGACACTGTTTGGTATCTCTATTGAGATTAGACCTGAGCAACCACGAAAGGCGTACACTCCTATTGATGTAACACTATTCGGTATATTTATTGATGTAAGTCCTGTGCAACCCCAAAAGGCAAAATCCCAAATAGATGTAACGTTATTAGGTATCGTTGTATTTTTACATCCGAAAATTAATTTATTTGTAGCCGTCTCTATAATTGCATTACAATTATTTCTGGAATCATACACTTTGTTATTTTCATCCACTACAATTGATGTAAGTCCTGTGCAACCCCTAAAGGCATTCGTTCCTATTGATGTAACGCTATTCGGTATCTCTATTGAGGTAAGACTGGCGCAACCTGAAAAGGCAGACTCTCTTATTTCCGTAACGCCGTTCGGTATATCTATTGAGGTAAGACCGGCGCAACCTGAAAAGGCTGACTCTCCTATACGACCAACACTGTTAGGGATCTCTATTAATGTTAGCCCTGTACATCCCTTAAAGGAATTCTTTCCTATTGATGTAACGCTATTAGGTATCTTTATTGAGGTAAGTCCAGTACATCCTGAAAAGGCAGACTCTCCTATCACAGTAACGCTATTAGATATATCTATTGAGGTAAGACCGGTGCAACTTTCAAAGGCATATTTTGCTATCCCTGTAACGTTATTAGGTATCTCTATTGAGGTAAGACCGGTGCAACCATAAAAGGCATACATTCCAATTGATGTAACGCTATTCGACATATCTATTGAGGTAAGTCCTGTGCATCCATAAAATGCTCCGCGCTCTATTGATGTAACGCTATTCGGTATCTCTATTGATGTGAGACCTGCACATCCATAAAAGGCAAAATCCCCTATATATGTAACGCTATTTGGTATCTCTATTGAGGCAAGTCCGGTGCAACCTGAAAAGGCATACCACCCTATATATGTAACGCTATTCGGTATCTCTATTGAGGTAAGACCGGTGCAACCTGAAAAGGCAGAATTTTCTATTTCCGTAACGCTATTTGGTATCTCTATTGAGGCAAGACCGGTGCAACCTGAAAAGGCAGACTCTCCTATTGATGTAACGCTATTTGGTATATCTATCGAAGTCAGTCCAGTACATCCTCTAAAGGCACCCGCTCCTATTTCTGTAACACTATTGGGTATATTTATTGATGTGAGTCCTGTGCAACCTGTAAAGCCACCTATATACGTAATACTATTAGGTATATCTATTGAGGTGAGACCTGTGCAACCTGAAAAGGCATCCGCCCCTATTGATGTAACGCTATTGGGTATACCTATCGAAGTCAGTCCTGTGCAACCTGAAAAGGCTCTCTCTCCTATTGATGTAACGCCATTCGATATCTCTATTGAGGTGAGACCAGTACATCCATTAAAGGCATTCTTTCCTATCGATTTTACAGAACTAGGAATTTCTATTGAAGTTAATCCTGTGTACCCCTTAAAGGCATCGTCTCCTATTGAGGTAACTGTGTAGGATTCTCCATATTGAGGGCCACTATAATAATTACCACTATGATAATAATGCTTAATCCTACTTGGAATAACTAATTCCTCATAGTGGTACTCATCGGAAATTCCAACAATAGATATTTCAGTATAATCACTATTAAATTTATAGTTGATACCATAGGCTGATACATAAATATATTCGGCCAAAACACCTTGCGGCACAAAAAGTAGCATCGCTACAAAAAATAGTAAAAACTTTTTCATAATATTGAAATTAAAAATTACAACAATTACATTAAAATAGAATTTGTATTATAAACGACACAGCTGTAATGACAGCAGAGCAAAATGCAAACCCCAAAGACCACTTTATGCCGAATTGTTATTTATAGTCTACACTATTGTCCGATTTTTTAGTGGGCACATCAACAAAAGCATTTGATTTACTTTTATTAACAGCATCCGTCATCCTCACGTCTTCAAGGTTAGTACAACCAAAGAAAACCCAATCCCCAATTTTCTTAACAGAGTCAGGTATATAAACTGATTTTAGGTTAGCACAACCTAGAAAAGCCCAATCCCCTATAGACTCAACAGTATCTGGGATTGACACATGTTCAATCTCCAAACGGCTGATAAACTCACGCTTTTTTATCTCCGTAGTTCCATAGGGAATAATCAATCTTCCGTTGTCAACATTAGGTAATGGACTTCTAGGACTTGTTACATTTACAACTCCGTTGTACTCACTACGCTGCAAATTAGCAATTTCATATTCATATACAACTCTACCTTTTACACAACATTGCTTGTTAAAATCAATAATCTGCTTATCTGACAAACCTGAACCAATTGCCACAAAATCCCTGCGAATCAGTTCTGGAGCACCTTCAATACTTTTGAGAGCACCCGAATAACTTATATCTAATTGTCCCACCTGCTTTGGGAAGCCTTCCATAGACTCTAAAAAACTATAGGAGCAAATAAACGTACCATCTGGCATATCACTAAAAACTACACCTTCAGGAAGCTTAGAACCTCTATAACAACATAGGTTAACAATGCTACCATTAGGGACTCGTATGATTCTATTTTTCCCCTGAAATTCAATATCGGTATATGGTATTTTATACTTTGAACAAAAATCAACGACCCTTAACATCTCTCGTTCAAAATACTTATCTCCTTGTCCTAATTGTGTCAATATACTCATAACTAAAATATTTTATCTCACCTACTCTTCTTAGGATTTTCGGCATACTCCCATTGCTATTTATAATCAGCCTATATCATTTATGATAAGCATTTTGCAAATTTAATAAAAACATTTTTAATTATCATATATGACAATTAAATTTTTAACATTTGTTAGTGTTTACTTGTGTTTGCAAAGATATTTTAACCAGAGACACAAAGCAAAGTGCTTATTAGTGCTTGTTTTTGTTAAAATGTTGATTGTGTGTGTAGTAGTTATCATTTATGATAACGCATTTACAATGGTAAAGAAGTAAATTTGCCTGCAAAGTTTACACCTTGGCTATGGAAGAGAAGGAACTTTGCGTAATTATAGGCAAACGAATCAAGCAACTCAGGGATGAGAAAGGCATATCCCAGCAGGAGCTTGCGTTAAGGTGTGGCTTTGAAACTTCTAACATGTGCCGAATAGAGTCTGGCAGAACAAACCCTACCATTGTCACTCTTTACAAAATTTCACAGGCAATGCAAGTGGATTTACAACAAATAACAAGACTCTGATTATCCGCTACGTTTTGAACTTACCAACCTTAGCATTAACATTAATGCAAAGATACAAGATGCTGAAACACAAAGCAAAGTGCTTGTTAGTGCTTATTTCCGGACATAGATGTGGGATTTTATGTAAAAGTCACTATTTTTGTAATTTGAAAAGCGTAACAAAATCAGACTATGAGCACATCAGGAGTTCCAGAGCAGAGCAAGCCTCAGGAGAGCCGCGGCTTTACGGACTATTCTGTCATTTATGAATCTAAGAACGGCTACAGTATTCTATATAAGGTTCAGAAAAATGGCAAATGGTTTGCGCTTAAAGGGGTGAAGAATGAGCCTGGTGCTAAGGCTAAGTATGAGAGCATACTGCGCCGTGAGTTTGACCTGCATAAGAATGTTACAAGCATCTACTGCGCTGAGTGCTACGAGCTGATCAATGACCCAAACGTTGGGCTATGCATTGTGATGCAGTATGTTGACGGCATTACGCTTAATGAATGGTTAAAGCAGAGGCCTTCCGCCACTGAGAAATCCAGAGTCTTGAACGAGCTGCTGGAGGCTATAGGAGAGCTGCACCTTAAGCAGATTATACACCAGGACATTAAGCCGTCAAACATCATTATCACCAATAACGGCCATCATATAAAACTTATAGACTACGGCCTTTCAGACAACGATGCCTACATACAGAAAGGGCGCGGCTGTACTAACAAATACGCATCGCCGGAGTTGATTAACGGAGGGCCTGTTACATTTGCCAGTGACATCTGGTCTCTTGGGTGCGTTATAAATGAGATTTTCCCTCACAGATACAGATGTGTCAAGGCACGATGTCAAAGAAAAGAGCCGTCAAAGAGATACTCATCTGTAGGTGAGCTGAGCAAGGCATTAAGAAGAAATGATGTTGCAAGAAAAGCATGTGCTTGGGCGGCGCTAATAATGGTGGTGACTGGTGCGCTGGTGTATTCAATGATTCCACACCCCACGGCAAAGGATATTGCCTTTAGGGAACTTGTGGAAGAGGCGCACATCAAGTATGACAGCTGCTATACCATCTGCGCAACTGCCCTTGACACCTGCAAATACAGAGAGTTCTGTATTATTTACAAAGTGGATTTCTCAAAATCAACTGACAGCATACGTCAGGCAATGCAACCAGCAGACTCAGTGGAGAGGATACTCTTTTATAATGATTACATTGAGTACCATAAGGCACATTATCTGATATTGGAAGATATGTCATCAGGTAAAGTATCCATATACTCGCTACCACGTGAGCAGATGCTTCCTCTGCATGAAAGATTCAACAAGCACTCACAAGCACTTTGCAGGTAAAACAATCAAGCACTACTTTTGTATGGAAAATGAAGGCGCAATAAAGCAGATGAAATCATCAGTTGAAAGTCATCGTCCGGAGCTTGAACTACTCAAGCGCAGGGTTGAGGAGCGGGAGGGCATAAAGCCAGCCGCGCCTTCTGATTTTCTTGCGCTTACCGCACACATAAATGATGTTATTGACGGCCAACTCAATGAATATACGCTGATGCGCCTATGGGGTTACCTCAGGCAGTACAAAACCATACGCCACAGCACCCTTGACCTTCTTGCCAAGTATGTAGGGCACAACAGCTGGAATGACTTCCTCAGCGCAGAAAGAGCTAAACTGCAGGAGGAGTCTGGGCTGGTTGCAAGGCCTTCAATTCATACACAGAACCTCCAGGCTGGCGACAAAGTCCGCATCGCCTGGCTTCCTGACAGAATAAGCACACTTCTTTACAAAGGCAACCATCTTTTTGAAATCATAGAAACGGAGAACACCTCATGGAGCAATGGGGAGACCTTCTGCTGCCGCACCTTCATAGTGGGCGAACCCCTCTACGTTGACAATCTGACCCACACTGACGGCTCCGTTGACACCTGCTACTGCGTTGGCATGCAAAACGGACTCACTATTGCAGAAGTTCTGTAATTTTCTTATTTTTGCAAATCCGAAAAAAATTATGACTCAGGAGAACGGCAATAAGTTAGAACAATTACTCAAGCTGCACAGAGAGTTGGGTATTTTGGAGCAGATAGACTATTCAAAGTTCTATCTGTATTCTATTATCACACATTCCACCGCTATAGAAGGCAGCACAGTAACTGAGGTGGAGGCCCAACTGCTGTTTGATGAGGGCATAACATCAAGCAAACGCACACTGGCAGAGCAGATGATGAACCTTGACCTGAAAGCGGCATACGACTACGGCATAAAGTGGATAAGACGTCATGAGCCCATAACAGTTAATTGGTTGATTACGCTTGCATCTAAAGTAATGGAACACACTGGCAGTGAATACCACTCTTTAGGGGGAGATTTTTCCGCGGCAAAAGGGGAATTGAGGAAGCTGAATGTAACAGCTGGTGCGGGAGGAAAATCCTACATGTCATATCAGAAAGTTCCCTCAAAGATGGAAAGTTTCTGCCAAGAGCTTAACAATCGCCGCAAAAGCATTGACACACAAAATTTATCGGCCATATATGATTTGAGTTTCTGGGCACATTATGAATTGGTGACAATCCATCC
This sequence comes from uncultured Bacteroidales bacterium, assembly GCA_900316995.1. GTDB lineage: Bacteria > Bacteroidota > Bacteroidia > Bacteroidales > Paludibacteraceae > Enterocola. Next base: position 47,061 of record ONEZ01000009.1, read on the forward strand.
ATGGGCAGACGGCAATGGCAGAATGTCCCGCCTTTTGATGAACCTGATTCAAATGGAGTATGGCGTATTACCCACAAAAGTTCTAAAGGAGGACAAGGCAGAGTATATTCAAGCTCTCATTGACTCAAGGGAGAAAGGCGATACAGAGATTTTCATCAACTGTATGGCAAGTTTGCACTGCAAGCACATCCAATGGGACATTGAACAATTCAAGAAAAACACAGAGACAACAGCGGCCGATAAATTCACCATTATCAAAGAAATGGTCGATAAATGGTCGATAAAACCTGAAACGGCGGGAAAAATGGTCGATATTTTAGTTTTTATGGCTGATAAAGACCATATCACAACCAATAACATTGTGCAAAAATTTGCATTGCCGCCCACCACAGCCAAGCGATATCTGCGGAATCTGGTTGAGATGAACTACATAAAGGCTTACGGCGGCAATAAGAATAGGACCTACTCGTCCAAATAATTTTACGGCACATATTGGAAGTCTCTGACCCACACTGACGGCTCCGTTGACACCTGCTACTGCGTTGGCATGCAAAACGGACTCACTATTGCAGAAATCCTGTAAAAATAGTCATTTTACACGGATTTATTGTAACTTTGCACCACTGAGAAAATAGAAAAAGCTATGACAATACTGGATTTACAACCTAAGGAGGTTTGGAGATATTTTGATGAGATAAGCAGAATACCAAGAGGCTCAGGCAATGAGGCCGCTGTAAGAGAACACATTATAGAGTTTGCAAAAGTTAACAGCCTTTATTACAAAGTGGATGACGCAGGCAATTTGATACTGCGCAAGGCTGGCGACGCCACAAAAGGGAAAATGCTACTGTTTCAGGCTCATTTGGACATGGTTTGCGAAAAGAACTCAAATGTGGAGCATGACTTTACAAAAGACCCAATTAAGACCATAGTTTGCGGTGACACCGTGAAGGCAGACGGCACCACACTTGGCGGCGATGACGGCATCGGTGTGGCTATGATTATGGCGCTGATGACTGACAAAACCATTGAGCGCCCTATTGAGGCGCTGCTCACCGTTTCAGAGGAGGTTGGGCTAAAAGGAGCAATGGGATTAAAGTCTGGGGAATTGGAGTCAGACACCATGATAAACCTTGATTCAGAAGATGACGAGGAGATCATAATAGGCTGCGCAGGCGGCATGGACACATTGCTGTGGCTTGATATTGAGAAAGAGAATGTTCCGTACAAGCCGTTTGCTGTAAAAATAAAGGTTTCAGGACTTAAAGGAGGACACAGCGGAGAGGATATTCACAAGCCAAGAGCCAATGCCAACAAGCTGATAGGAGGTTTTTTGAAAGATGTTATAGCAGAGGGGAAAATTGACATGCGCATAGCCGGCATCCACGGAGGGGACAAACGCAACGCCATACCAAGAGAGGCGGAAGCAATTATAACTGTGCCATGGGCCGATAAAGAGAACATACGCATAGCATGGAACATATTTGAGAGCAAAGCCGAGGAACTTTTTAAGAGGGATGAGCCTGATATGCGGCTCACGCTTGAATCCACCACCATAAGCGGCGACACCTATTCTAAGAAACTTACAGAAAAGATTGCAAGCATTCTCTGCGCCGCCCCTCACGGTGTTATTGAGTGGTCTGCAAGCATACCTGACATGGTGGAGGTTTCAACAAACCTTGCCTACATACGTGAGGCGGATGGCAAATTAGTTATTGGCACAAGCCAGCGCAGCCCCAGCCAAGAGAAATGCTCAGCAATAGCGAGCAAAGTTGCAAAAATTGGCGAGCAGTACGGAGCCACAGCCATTCATGAAGACAGTTACCCTGGATGGGAGCCAAAGCAGGATTCCGCACTTCAAAAAACGGCAGCCGCAACCTATAAGGAGATGTTTGGTATGGAGCCTAAAATAAAAGCTATTCACGCAGGACTGGAGTGCGGCCTCTTTCTACAGCCGTATCCAAATATGGACATGATTTCCATAGGGCCTAAAATCACAGACATTCACTCCCCTGCTGAAACCATGCACATCAGCACTGTGGAAAAGTGCTGGAAGTTTGTAAAAAAACTAACAAGCGTATTGCCTTAAACAAAACTTATTTGTAACTTTGCGTCCACTCCTATGGAAGACAAGTTTATAGTTTCAGCATTAAAATACCGCCCAGCCACTTTTGACACAGTAGTGGGCCAGAAGGCGCTGGTCACCACCCTGCGTAACGCAATAAAGACGGGGCAGATTTCTCACGCCTATCTTTTCTGCGGGCCAAGGGGTGTGGGCAAGACCACCACGGCGCGTATCTTTGCCAAAAATATAAACTGCCTCCATCCTACCGCCAGCGGCGATGCGTGCGGCGAGTGCGAGTCTTGCAAGGCTTTTCAGGAGAAACGTTCTCTGAACATTCACGAGCTTGACGCCGCCTCAAACAACAGTGTGGAGGATATACGCCAGCTTATAGAGCAGGTGCGCATACCTCCCCAGATAGGCAAGTACAGCATATATATCATAGATGAGGTTCACATGCTCTCCGCAAGTGCGTTCAACGCATTTCTTAAGACACTGGAGGAGCCGCCATCATACGCCATATTCATACTTGCCACCACAGAGAAGAACAAGATTTTACCTACCATCATATCACGCTGCCAAGTTTATGATTTCAGCCGTATGAGTGTTCATGACACAGTGATGCATCTGAAAAGCATTGCTGAGAAGGAGGGGATAGAGGCTGAAGATGACGCTCTTGACGTTATTGCGCAAAAGGCGGACGGTGGTATGCGTGACGCACTCTCAATATTTGACCGTGCGGTTAGTTTCTGCGGGAACAAGATAACGTACAAACAGGTTATTGAAGACCTGAACATACTTGACTATGACTACTACTTCAAGAGTGTGGAGATGTTCCTTACCAAGGACGTGAACAAGGCGCTCCTGCTGCTTAATGAGATACTTTCCAAAGGGTTTGACGCTCATAACTACGTTATGGGGCTTATGGAGCATTTCAGGAACATCTTGGTATGCAAAGACGCCGTGACAGCACAGCTTCTTGACGCCAGCAGCAATATAAAGAAGCTCTACACAGAGCAGGCTGGGAAATGCACACAGGAGTTCCTCTATGAGGCTCTGGAAACGGTTAATGACTGCGATGTGAGCTACCGGCAGAGTAAAAACAAGCGCCTGACAGTAGAATTGATGTTAATCCGGTTGTGCCAACTTCTGGAGCAAAAAAAAAATTAGGCTAAGGAAACGCCGCCCGCTACTACCCTTCTTCACAGCCGGGGCTGTCACACCGTCAAGCACCCAGCCGACGGAAGCCCCACAGAAACCAGTGGAAGCACAGCAACAGCAGGCAGAGAAACCGCTTAAACAAGCTGTAAAACGCGGAGGAGTTGATCTTTCACTTGGCGCGGCACTATCAAAGAAGGGCGCACAAGGTGTGCAACAGGTTCAGGAAACGGTGCGCAAGCGTACATCGGAGGTGACAGAAGATGGCATCAGAAAGCTGTGGAACAGCTTCCCCTCACAGATAAGAGAGATGCAGAGCCTGCACTTTGTATTTGCAAAACAGCCTGCATGGGATGCTGAAAACAAAATCATTTCTGTGGAAGTTGACAGCAGGGTTATGGCGGAGCAGCTTAACTCCATACTGCCAAGGCTCACAAAATATATGAGAGACGGGCTCCAGAATGATACTGTGAACATTGAAACCAAAATTGCAGAGAGCCACTTAAGCAGCCGTGATCTTACACCTAAAGGCAAGGCACAGGCCATGGCCAAAAAAAATGAGAAACTTAGAGACTTGTGCCGCCGGCTAAATCTTGAATTTGCATAATTAAAGAAGCTTGCAAATGGGAAAGGCAAAAGACATATTCAGCAAGATAATAAACAAATACACTATTGTTATAATAGCGTTTCTGCTCTTTCTGTTTTTAGGGGAGAAGCACAATGCGGTGCAACGCATTCAATACAAGCAAAAGATTAAGGAGCTGGAGCGTGAGATTGAGTACTACAAGGAGGAGATTGCCCGCAACAAGGAGAAACTTGACCAGCTGCGTTCTGACAGGAAAGACCTTGAGAAGTTTGCACGTGAGGAGTACCTTATGAAGGCACCGGATGAGGACGTTTATGTTGTAGTTGACAATTGACAGTTGACAATTGACAGTTATCGATTCACCGAATAACCGATTAACCGATTAAACATTAAACAACGTGTACTGCAAAGTTTGTGGAACGGAACTGGAGATGCGCCCTTGTGAGGGCGAGCCTAACCTCATACCTTTCTGCCCTTCATGTGGGGAGTACAGGTTTGAGCAGTTCAATGTGGCCATAATTACAGCAATATTCAACCAAGACCGTTCCAAACTCTTTATGATGCGCCAGTATGGCAGGGAGAAATACAACTTTTTAGCCGGTTACGTGAACAAGGGTGAGAGTGCGGAAGAGGCTCTCAGACGTGAAATGATGGAGGAGATGGGCATGACTCTTGTTTCTCATAAGATGCTCTTTACCTACTATTTTGCCAAATCAAACACACTGATGATTGCCTTTGAAAGCACTGTTGACAGTGAGGATTTAAGCGGCATGAATGAAAAAGAGGTGGATGAGGCCCGCTGGTTCTGCTCCTACAATGAAGCGTGGGAAGCCGTGATAAAAGGAGCTGTTGCAGAAAAACTGCTAAAACTCTTAACTCTTAACTGTCAACTCTCAACTCTCAACTCTCAACTCTCAACTGTCAACTCTTAAAACTTCTCCAAATCCTCAAAATTGGATTGTTAATCTTCTGCAAAGTGATGTACGGCACCTTTTTGCCTCCAAGCATCTCATTTCTCTGCGCCACTTCAGGAATCATACTGCCTGCAAAATCAAAGTTCTGAGTCTTGTCTTTTAAAAACTTCATGGCCTCCACAACCACTCCAAAAGAGGAGCCGTCATTTCTGAATTTAGGGTTAATGTATAGCACTTGGGTGTATGATGACATGGCGTCCCAAACCACCCACAATGCAGCATGAGTGTTACCCTCAGCATCGCATAGAGAGAGTATCTGCCCTGCCCCACGCTCCATGGCGGCATTATACAGGGAGAGGAAATACTCTTCTGTATATAGTATCTTTCTCCCCTTTCCATGGAGTTCTTCCTTGTATAAACGGTAGAATTCTTCAGGCTTCATGTCTAAGCAGAGCCTCAGCCCTTTATAAGCGGCTGACCTGAGCAGGCGCTGCTTTCTGCCAGGGAGGTTTTCAATAACAGAGCTGACATCGCTGAGGTTATCCAGTATATATGTACACCTTTCATGATGGCGGTATCCATGAGCCACAAACGCCTCCACATCAAACTGAGAGTAGTGGAATGACTGCTCGTACATTCCTACACCCAGAGCAGTGAGCTGAGAGGCAAGGTCTTCATAAACCTCCTGCTGCATAACACGGCGATGCGCTGACGTGGTGTCATCGGGGTAAAGAACCCAGACTCCCTGATATAGGGTTAGAAGCTGAGGAAGAATTGCGTTCAAGCCAAACCTGCGGCGCAGATGATAGCAGAGGAAGCCTCTCACCTCACCGTCGGCACCGTATGAGAGGAGAACATTCCAGTCTGTGCCACATGAAGCATCCATCCACCAAGATTGCAGGAACAGCGGAATATCCTGTCTGCTCTCACACAGCTCCCTGTATTTAAGCCTGTTATCTCTCATAAATAACTTTATACGGCGGCAGTTTCTTTATAACTTTTGCGGGATTTCCGGCTATGAGAACATTCCCCTCAGGGAATGAGTGTGTAACCACGGCTCCCGCCCCCACCACAGTATGTTCACCAAGTTCCACGCCTGCAAGTACTATGACACCAGTGGCAAGCCAGCAGTTACGGTGCAGTACCACTGGGTCCGTCTTATCATAGAGGTCATAGTCTTCTATATTATGGTTACAGCTGATAATTGACACATGAGGGCCCACATGGACATTATCCTCAACCACTATCCCGTTACGGGCGTCAATGTAGTTACCCACCGCCATGCCAAGCGGGCGGAACAGATAGGAGTGCTTTATTCTTGACGGAGCTATTATCTTTGATGTAAAATGAACCGGCCACCCCGTCTTGGAGTTTATACGGCATATCTTCTGCCAGAAAATAAACTTTATGAGATTACCGTTCACATATTCACCATTTCTGAGTTCACGGTAAAAAAGACGGCATATCAACGAGTATATTTTACGCTTTAAGTTCATGTCGCATGGGTTTCCAGTGGCAAATTTAATGAAAATACCACAAATATAGGCATATTACACAAAAAATGACTAACTTTGTAATATGAAATGCACACACTTGCTTCTCACAAGATTTAATGTACGTGAGTCAGAGCTGTTTAAGCAGGCTCTTGATGAGACGTGGTTAGATGGCAGGGTGCGCCTTTTTGAAAAATACTGTCTTCCAAGCATACAGAAACAGACCTGCACAAGTTTTAAGTGGATAATTCTATGGGACGGCGGCACCCCGGCAAAATATCGCAATCTGGAGAGCAAGTACTCCAAGATGGTGGGATGCCAGCTGCATTTTGAGTACCTGGCATCGTGGTATGATTATAATAATCTGAGTCCTGTGCTTTCTAAATACATTGACAATGGCAGTTCACATATCATAACCTCACGCATTGACAGCGATGACGCCATGGCATCAGACTACATCAGTTGTGTAAACAGTTCTGTCAAAGACTCCAACGTCCCCTATTTCATAGCATTTCCACACGGCGCACAGTATTTTTCTGAAAAAAACACTTTTTTTGACGTACAATACAAACTCAATCATTTCACATCGCTTGTAGAGCCTGCCAACGGGGAGTTCTCATCTGTCTTAAAATTCAATCATACAGAGATACAGCCGTCACAAAAGGTATTATACATCAGCACTCCAGACCCAATGTGGCTTGAGGTGGTGCATGGCGGCAACATACTTAACAACTACACACCTGCATACAAGTATTCAAAATGGAACGCCGATGCGGAGGCGCTGTTTGCCATCAAAGCAGAGATTTCATCATCACGCGAGGCTTCAATCCTGCTTAGGCGGATGCGAAGGGAATACTATCTGCGCAGATTAGGCAATTACAGGCTTGTGCTCTCAAACTACCTGTTTGGGACATCGGCAACGGCTGTAAACGCTATTATCAGCCTGCTCATTTACCCTTATGTGATAAGAATGCTGGGCATTGAGCAATATGGTGTATATGCTTTTGCTCTTGTTATTGCAAACACAATAATACAAATTGAGAGCGTGCCCTTCAACCTGCCATTCAGCAGAGACGCCTCAGCCGCCAAGAGTTTGGAGGAACGGTCAGAAATCTTTTCAAGTGTTATGACAGCCAAACTCCTGCTCATAGTGGCATCCACGCTCATATTTGTCCCCGTTATAATGCTGATACCAAATACAGAGCCGTATAGAGTGCCCTTATTTATCATATACGCCTCCATACTGGGTAACCCGTTTATGCCAAACTGGTACTATCAGGCCATTCAAAAGACCAAGATAATAGCCTATATCCAAATATCGGTGCGTCTTGTATCCATACCGTTCATAATTCTGCTTGTAACAGAGCCTCAGCACCTTACAAGATATGCTATTATATACACCTCATGCACCCTGCTATGCGCTCTTGTCTCCTTCATATACCTAAAGGCCGGCGAGCGGTTAAAAATAAGGATTGTATCTGTATCAAAATCTGTTCAATCTATCAGACGATGCCTGCCCACATTTATGGACTGTGTGTCTGAGTCACTGACCAAACAGCTTGCAGGCATTCTTACAGGTTCCATATTTGGTATGACAGAGATGACATTCTATGACCTTGCAAGTAAAATAACTCAAATCATAGGCTACGGAACCGCAGGAGTTAACACAGCACTGATGCCACACGTAATACGCACAGGAGCGTCAGCCAAAAAAATTTTGAAAAGCGAGGGCGCTCTTTGTATATTCATTCTTCTGGTAACAATATTGATAGGGAAACCTGTGGTGGAGCTCCTTGGCGGTTCAGGCGTGGAACCCGCATACGTGCTCACCATAATACTCACCATAGCGTTAACAGCTGATTTTATGAGTGATGGAATAATAAGCCTCGTGTTAGTACCGGCACAAAGATTTAAGGAGATACCATACAGCAGGTATGCGTCTTTAGCACTATTCGCACTCTGCATACCCGTGGCAAGCCAAATGCCTTACACATTTGTGGTGATGGCAGTGGCGGCTGCAAGTTTGCTAAGGCTTATCTTCACCGCGTGTCAAGTAACCATGCAGGGCAGGGGAAACAATACTTTTAAGGAATAATGGTTTTGTATTGGCCAAAATTTCTTACCTTTGCAGTTTGTTAAATATACATCAATAGCATTATGGCAAAAGAACTTACACCACGCAGTGAGAACTATTCACAGTGGTACAATGATTTGGTAGTTAAAGCAGACCTTGCAGAGAGTTCCGCTGTTAGAGGTTGTATGGTTATAAAACCATACGGATACGCAATATGGGAGAAGATTCAGCATGAGCTGGACCGCATGTTCAAGGAGACAGGCCACGTAAACGCCTACTTTCCGCTATTTATTCCTAAATCATTCCTTAGCAAGGAGGCTGACCACGTGGAAGGGTTTGCTAAGGAGTGTGCAGTGGTTACTCATTACCGTCTGAAAACCAACCCAGACGGCAGCGGTGTGGTTGTTGACCCCGATGCCAAGCTTGAGGAGGAACTCATAGTACGTCCTACCTCTGAGACCATTATCTGGAGCACATACAAAAACTGGATTCACTCATACCGTGACCTTCCAATACTCTGCAACCAGTGGGCCAACGTGGTACGCTGGGAAATGCGCACCCGTCTGTTCCTGCGAACAGCCGAGTTCCTATGGCAGGAGGGGCACACAGCCCACGCCACACGCGAGGAGGCGGAGGAAGAGGCAAAGAAGATGCTGAATGTGTATGCTGACTTTGCAGAGAACTTTATGGCAATTCCAGTTATCAAGGGTGTGAAATCAGCAAACGAGCGTTTTGCAGGCGCACTTGAAACCTACTGCATAGAGGCTCTCATGCAAGACGGCAAGGCATTGCAGGCAGGTACATCACACTTCCTTGGACAAAACTTCGCCAAGGCCTTTGACGTCACATTCCTTAACAAGGAGAACAAGCAGGAGCTTGTTTGGGCTACATCGTGGGGTGTTTCCACTCGCTTAATGGGTGCGCTTATAATGAGCCACTCAGATGATGACGGGCTCATTCTGCCTCCAAATCTTGCTCCGTATCAGGTGGTTATAGTTCCTATATACAAGAATGAGGAGCAGCTTGCCATCATCGATGCCAAGGTGGCTGAGATAACATCGGCGTTAAAAGCTCAAGGTATAACATTCCGCTATGATAATTCAGATAACAAACGCCCAGGATTCAAATTTGCTGACTATGAGATGAAGGGTGTGCCTGTACGTTTAGCCATTGGAGCACGTGATATTGAGAACGGCACCATTGAAGTGTTCCGCCGTGACACCAAAGAGAAAGAGACCGTTAGTATAAGCGGCATAGAGAACTATGTTAAGGAGCTTCTTGCAGACATTCAGAAGAACATCTTTAAGAAAGCGCTTGACTACCGCAAGTCTGTAACCCGCAATGTTGACACCTACGATGAGTTCAAGGTGGAGATTGAGAAGGGCGGACTGCTGCTCTGCCACTGGGACGGCACTCCGGAAACAGAGGAGAAAATCAAAGAGGAGACCAAAGCAACAATACGCTGCATTCCTCTTGAAGGAGACAAGACCCCGGGCAAGTGCATGGTTACAGGCAAGCCGTCAAAACAGAGAGTAGTGTTTGCAAGAGCGTACTAAAAGATTGTGTATTTGGGAGTAAAAGGCTTCATAAAGGATAACAGCCACGAGGTAAAGGACGTTCTCTACCTTGTGATTCTACAAGGGCTAACATACGTGGTGCCTTTGTTAGTGCTACCGTATCTTATGGAGACCTTGGGTCCAGAAAAATACGGCTACATAGGGTTCTCAGTGGCAGCCATACAATACATGATGCTTATAGTGGATTTTGGGTTTAATCAGAGTGCCACCAAGAGGATTGCATTAGCAAAAGATAACCAAGAAGAACTTAACAAGATATTCTCCGCAACAGTATATGCAAAACTATTTCTTTTAACCATCTGTTTTGCCATTGTTGTAGCACTTTCTTTTGTTCCACAATTCAAGGTTTATAGCAGCACTCTTTACGTGATGTTTCTGACTGTAGTGGGACAGGCTTTCTTATTTGTTTTCTTGTTTCAAGGTTTAGGACAAATAAAATGGATTTCAATTATTAACGCCATTGCAAAAATTTCAATACTACCTTTTACATTCCTGATAGTGAAACATGAGGATGACTATCTTCTTGCGGCCTTGATACAAAGTATGGTATCTGTTGTAGCGGCAGTAATTTCACTCATTATGGTATATAAGAAGCATTGGGTCAAGTTATTGCCTATAAACACAGCACTGATAAAGAATGAGATCAAAGAGAGTTTTCCACTATTTATCTCTACGGCTGCCACCAGCATGTACACAGCACTGTTTGCTATTATTCTGGGTTATATATCAAATCCATACGAAGTAGGTATATACACCTCATCAGACAGACTGATAAGAGCTTTATGCTACATGCTAATGGTTCCTGTTTTACAAGTATTTTACCCTTACATAAGCAGATTAGCTGTTACTAACAAGGAGGATGCCATACAGCTATTCAATAAATTACTGATATTCTCATTTGCGTCAATGTCTATTTTCTCAATATTGACATTTTTTGGCGGGCCTTACGCAATATCATTTTTGCGTGAAGACTTTAAGGATTCAGGTATTATATTACAAATAATGTCTATTCTGCCAGTTGCAATAGGAATTGGAGGTGTAGCTGGTCAGTTTGGGTTGCTTGCCATAGGTGGGCAAAAGGAGAAAATTATATTCAGAAACATTTATGTCATTGCAGCTGTAGTTGCATTAATATCTGTTACAATTTTATCAATTTATTTGGGCGCTGAAGGTGCTGCAATTGCAATTGTAATAGTGGAGAGTATGGTTTGCGTGCTCATGTGCATCTACGCCCTTAAAACAACATCACAACTACAAAAAAACGCCTTGACATGAGTTTAATGTTTATCACAATATCCTGTCTTGTTCCTCTTGTTATATTGGAGTTACTTACCACAAGAAACAAAAGGAGCAACAAGCTTATATACAACATCGCATTCTTTGTAGTCTTTTTTATTGTCTCAATTAAATACTATTACGGGCCAGATACAGCACTCTATTTCTTCACATATAACGACATTGAAAATACATTCTCATTTGATACAGACCAATACATCGAACCTGGTTTCTCCTTGTTCTGTCTCCTTCTGAAAAAATTAGGGGTCTCATATTGGGGAATGACGTTTGTAGTTACAATACTATACTTCACTGCAATAAGAATTCTGTTTTCTTCACTCACAAAATATAGGACTCTTGCGCTTACATCACTTGTAACATTTGAATATAATCTTATGTTTTTTGAGCTGAGACAATCGTTGGCAGTAACATTCTTTATTTTTGCTTTTCTCTGTGCAAAAAAGAACAAGGATATTCCTATGATACTGGCACTTATACTCACATCGTTTTTACACAAATCAGGAATATTCTTTTCATTTATTCTATTCATGGTAGTGTACTGCAAAAATGTAAAGATAGAACCACATTTATATCTAATTCCAATAGCGTTACTTTTTATTATACAACTCATTCCTTTAACCCAATCGCTATCAGTACTTAACCTACCAACTAATATGGTCAGATCCATAGAGCACCACCTGCTTCTAGGAAAAAATCTGCAGTTTGTACTACTAATATATCTGTTAATGTTTATCATTCTTCTCACAAACAAAAGAGAGTGTGCAGATGATAATAAGTGGATGGGGTTGTTTATTTTTATATCTGCTTTATTCATAGCTGTATTCTACAAATACTGGTTCCTTCTTAACAGATTGCGTTCATACTTTATGCCAATGCTCATTGTATATATTTTCAACATATTAGCAGAAGAACGGTGCTCTAAGATTTTAAGACAGATATTCATCACACTGCTATTTCTCCATACTATAAAAACATCACTAAGTCTGTACTTGGCAGAAAATAAATCTATATCAAAAGTAAACAGAGTTCAAACTATATTTATATTGAAGGATAAAACAGAAGATGAGGTCTCTAAAGAGTCAATAAAAAAAGCTAAGTTTTTCTGGGAGAACGAATATATGTCACAATGATTGATATATTACTTTCTACATATAATGGAGAAAAATATCTGAAGGAGCAGATAGATTCAATTATTCACCAGACTTATACAGACTGGACTCTCATCATACGTGATGATGGGTCAAAAGACAACACTCAAAATATAATACGCAGTTATACAGACAGATATAGTAATATCATACAAATACAAAGTAGTGAAAACATAGGGGTGATAAAATCTTTTGAAACACTACTCAAACACTCTAATTCAGATTATTTCATGTTTTGTGACCAGGACGATGTATGGCTAAGTAATAAATTGGAGCTCTCCATTGCCAAAATTAAAGAGATGGAATCTACAACAAGGACAGACTGCCCTATAGTGGTTCACACAGACTTGACAGTGGTTGACAGCAATCTTGACACAATACAGCCGTCTATGTTCAAAATGTTCAACCTTAAACCATCATTGATATATTCCAATATTAATTACGCCCTGTTATACAATGCAATAACAGGATGCACCCTTATAGGGAACAGAGCGGCAAGAAACTTTGCCATACCATTCCCGTCAAACATAAGTATGCATGACTCATGGCTTGCACAATCTGCACTGCTGAATAAAGGCAGAGTGGGCACAATTTACACACCCACCATACTTTACCGTCAGCATGGCGGCAATGTATTGGGTGCCACTGCCGATACATCAATAAATGGAAGGCTGCGCAAATATATCAACGACTATAATTTTTACAAGGTTTTTGCCGGCTCTTTTGCATTCATTAAATATTTTTACTGGAAGTGCAGATTTTTCTTAAAACTACGCATTTGCAATGGTTGAGATTCTACTATCAACATATAATGGGGAAAGGTTCATTGAAGAACAGATTAAATCCATCATGAGCCAAAGTTATAAGGATTGGCACTTAACAATCCGTGACGATGGTTCTACCGATGCTACCGTAGCTTTACTAAATAAAATTGCTTCCTCATACAGTGACAAAATATCAGTCATTGATGACAAAAATAACCTTGGTTGCAAAAAAAGTTTTGAAACCTTGCTAACCAACGCTGACGCTGAATATTACATGTTCTGCGACCAGGATGACGTATGGCTGGAGGATAAGATACAACACGCAGTTGAAACTCTGGAGAAAGCAGTGGGCAAAGATTCAGACATACCATGCGTTGTTTGTTCAGACCTGCGACTTGTTGATGGAGATCTCAATGATTTAGGCATAACTTTCTGGCAAGCTACCAAAACGAACGTACACATACTTAACACACCGGAGAAGTTGTCAGTAAACAACTACGTGGCTGGCTGCACAATGCTGTTCAACATTGCAGCAAAAAAAGTGTCAACGCCTTTTGGCATACACTGCACAATGCATGACGCATGGATAGCACTTAAAGCACTGGCTTCATCAGGCAGAGTTGTTATTTCTCCGTATGCAGACATTCTTTACCGTCAGCATGGCGGGAACACAGTAGGGGCTACAAAAGTAGAGAACAGACTGCACTATTGGTACAGGAAAGCAGTCAGTTTAAAAAGTGTTTTAAAAAACAACTATTCCAACTATCAGCAAGCACACGAGATACTATCCATCTCACTTCCAAAATTTATTTATAGAAGAATTAGTTACTTGATACACAGATGAAATCAGTTTGCATAGCCACATATAACGGAGAAAAGTTCATCAAAGAGCAGATAGAATCCATTCTCAGCCAGCTTGACAGCAACGATGAAGTTATTGTATCAGATGCCTGTTCAACAGACAACACGCTGGCTGTGATAAATAGTATTAAAGACGCAAGGATTAGGGTGCTCACACTGACAAAGCGTGCCAGCCACAGTAAGTATTCTGTATTTGAGAAGATGGACAACATACGTTATAACTTTGAAAACGCTCTAAGCCATGCACATGGCGATGTTATCTTTCTTGCCGACCAAGATGACGTATGGAAACAAAACAAAGTGTCACGATGCGTAGAACTTCTTAAAGATTATGTATGTATAGTACATGATTGCGAGGTGTTTGATGGCAAAACCGTTACAGTACCATCGTTCCTTGATTATATGAAACCATTACAAGGTATTGTGGGCACATTGGTAAAATCACCGTTTATGGGATGCTGTATGGCATTCAGACGTAGTGTGCTTGACTCTGCGATGCCTATGCCTGACATACATGTAGAGCACGACACATACATCGGGCTATGCGCTTATAAGATAGGTTCCGTGGGAATAATAAAAGAACAACTGATACAATACCGTAGGCACGGAGGCAATGCCTCTCCTTGCGCAGACAATAACCCCAATTCATTATGGGTGAAATTTTTAAGAAGATATTACATGTTACGTTCAATATTACACAAAAGATGAGAATATTTCAAGTCATTACATTATCAGAATTAGGAGGAGCCCAGTCTGTAGTGACAAGCCTTGCTAATGAAATAGCAAAAACAGATGAAGTTTTTGTAATTGCAGGTGGCAACGGCGCCATGTGGGACGCACTCTCCCCAAGCATAAGAAAGATAAGCATTCCACAACTAAAACGAAGCATCTCCCTGCTTGATATTATTGTGTGGATAAAACTTGTTTACTATTACATCAAATACAAGCCTGACATTATAAACCTGCATTCATCCAAGATAGGGCTGCTCGGGCGTCTTGCATTTCCCAGAAAAAAAACATTCTACACAGTTCACGGATTTGACTCAATCAGAGTTGCATACAGAAAGTTTCTTCCTCTTGAAAAGATGCTTTCAAAAAGAGCGCACATAATTGCAGTAAGTGACTATGATGCCAACAACATTCACTTAGAGGGCATTAAAGGTGATGTGGAATGTATCTACAATGGCATAGCAGATATGACAGAATCTTCAAAGAAGACACACACTAAAGAACTCCTATGTGATGCAGGTTTCAAGGTATTATGCGTGGCACGCCTTGCCGCACCAAAAAGATTTGATATCTTTGTGGAGACAGCAAAGCTGCTTCCTGACATTAAATTTTTCTGGGTGGGCAATCAGAATGATATTGAAAATCTGCCTGAAAATGTTTTCTGTTTAGGTCAAGTGCCCAATGCCGCTTATTTGAACACACAAGCTGATGTATTTATGCTTTCATCAAATTTTGAAGGGATGCCCATCTCAATTATAGAGGCACTTTGCTGCGGCAAACCAGTGGTAGCATCGGCTGTAGGTTCCATTCCAGATATATTAAAACATAATAATGGATATGCTGTTGAAAATAATCCGCAGGCTTTTGCTGATAAGATTAAACTATTATACACAAACAAGAATCTATACGATAAGATGTCATTATCAGCAAGAGAGTCTTATGAAAAATATTTTACGCTCGACATTATGAAGAGCCATTACGTTTCTGTTTATAAAAAGTACGCAAAAAAATGAAAATCGCAGTAATAGGTGGTTCTGGATTTGTGGGAACCAGACTTATTGAGAAAATTAAAAATCTGTACAATGTAACAAACATTGACAAGCAGCAAAGTTCATTCTTCAATGATATAACACACATAGCTGATGTGCGTGATGTTGAGGCTATGAAAAGGGAACTAACGGGATTTGACCTTGTTGTTCTCCTTGCAGCTGAGCATAGGGATGACGTTACTCCTGTATCACTCTACTACGATGTGAATGTTGATGGCATGAAAAACGTTCTTGCTGCCATGGATTACAATGGCATAAAACGCATTGTATTTACAAGTTCCGTGGCCATTTACGGTCTTAACAAGAACAACCCTAATGAGGAGCATCCGGCAGACCCATTCAACCACTATGGTAAGACTAAGTGGGAGGCTGAAAAACTGCTTCAAGCATGGGCAAAGAAGAACCCTGACGTAAACGTGAACATATTGCGCCCAACCGTCATATTTGGAGAACGTAACCGTGGAAACGTATATAACCTGCTTAAACAAATTTCAAGCGGAAGATTCCTGATGGTTGGTAAGGGAGAGAATGTAAAATCAATGTGCTATGTGGGTAACATCGTGGAGTTTATAAAGTTCCTAATTGAAAACAAGAAAGACGGCTACAATGTTTTCAACTATATTGACAAGCCTGATATGAACATGAATCAGCTTGTTGAACTTGTGGGAGAGACCCTTGAAAAGCACATACCTAAAACTCACTTTCCATACTGGCTTGGCATGGTTGGCGGCTACTGTTTTGATTTTCTTGCATTTATCCTCCGCAAGAAGTTAACAGTGAGCAGTGTGCGTGTCAAAAAGTTCTGCGCTGTAACACAGTTTGACAGTAGCAAAGCAATGAACAGCGGTTTTGTTCCGCCATATACAATACAAGAGGGGCTTGCGCGCACCATAAAGTATGAGTTTACAGATAACTGTAACCGTGATGAGGTGATTTTTGAGAGCGAATAAAGACACCTGAAGAACGTACAGCGATGGGGCTTGCAGCGCGCAAAAAAATAGAAACTGAATTCGATGAAAAACTAATATTTAAGCAATCGTGAACAGACACCTATCTATAGCTTTAAAGGTTCTACGCAGCACACGCATAAACCGCACCATGCTTTTGTATATTGGTAACAGGCTTAAACTGTTACGCTTTGACAAACTAAAGCAGACAGAGGTGCCGTACCCTACAGGTCTGATGCTTGAACTGGGGAATAGGTGCAACCTGCATTGCATAACATGTCCGAGAGAGTATGTATTTGGCAAAACCATGGACCAAGGGTTTATGCCGCTGGAGAACGTCTGCAAGATAGTGGATGAGATATATCCGTATCTTGACAGCATAGGGCTTACGGGACTGGGTGAAACATTTCTCTACCCTCAGTTTGAAGAGGTGGCCAAATACATAAAATCTAAACGTAAGAGCATTATTATCACCGTATCTACTAATGCGCACTTCAAAGGCTACTTAGAGTGTGTGAGCAAGGCTATTCCTTACGTTGACAATATTCAATTCTCTGTAGATGGTACTGGGAGTGTTTATGAGAAGATACGCCCGGACACTGATTTTGGTTTTATAAAGGAGAACATACGGCAGACCGTAGCTATGGGGCATGGCGTTGAATTTATGATTAACACCGTGATTACTCCTGATAACTACACCGATGTGGAAAATATAGTGATGCTTGCCTCCGAGCTTGGCATCAAGTACGTGAACTTTAACAGAATGAACTGCGCATCGGTGCCTGATAGAGCGGAAAGCAACAAACAGTTCTTTACAAGTCAGGAGTTTAACAAATGTTTAGAAAAGCTGCATCTCCTGAGAAAGAGGTTCCCTGGGGTGACATATAGTAGTGACTTCAACTCACAAGGGTTCAGAGATTGTATCTTCCCATGGCATCACCAGTACATAACATGGGACGGTTACCTTGTACCATGTTGCGCCAAGCCGTTTCCCAAGGAGATGAACTTTGGTAATGTGTTCACTGACGGCGGAGTTATGAAAGTACTTAATTCAGACAAGATGCAGGCATTCCGCAGACTATGGCAAAAGAATTCAGCTCCAAAGTTCTGTGAAACATGCAATTCCATTTATCTGCACTGACAATTAAACCTTTCTTAGCAGCCTCCGTCAAAACACCAGAAAGCGCATTATTTGCAATTATAAAAAAATATTTCTACCTTTGTAGGCTGAATATTGTGTACATACAAACAAGTATATTAAACATTTAAATAAAAACTATGATGAAGAAATTACTTTTTGCCGCAATGGCACTTCTCGTTTCCAGCGCTATTTTTGCAGAGGACTGGGTTCAGAAAATCAAGTGGGCTCCAGACAACGCCCTTTACCAAATCAATGGTAAGACCGTAACCAAGGCTGAGGCTCAGGCTCTTGACGCAGGCTCAATTGAGAGCGTTACCGTGGTAACACAGGAAGAGGCTCCGGAAGACCTTCAAGCTAAAGCTAAAAACGGCTATGTAGCTATCTACACCAAAGTTCACCAACTTACAGAACAGGAGAAGACTCAGGCTCAGTTCAAAGGTGGCCAAGAGGCTCTTGACGCATATCTTGCAGCAAGCGTAAACTATCCAGAGGAAGAGAAGAACAAAGATCCAAAGGTAAACGGCTATGTTGTGGTTAAATTCATGATTCAGCCTGACGGTGCAATCACAGACCCACAGGTGGTAAGAAGTCTTACTCCAGCCTGCGATGCAGAGGCACTGCGCGTAGTTAAACTTATGCCAAACTGGGAGCCAGGCAAGGCCGGTGGTGTTAACGTACTTTCAATCTACCAGCTGCCTATCCTCTTCAAGGCTCCTAAATCAGACAAAGTTAGAAGAGGCCGTCCTGCTCCAAAGAAAAACGCTCAGTAATAAGTTTACAGCATAACACAAAAAGGCTTGGGTTCTTCAGAACTCAAGCCTTTTTACTTTATACCATAGGTGCTTAAAGCTGGTTTACAACCGCCACACAACTGCAACTATAGAGAGCGGCAGTCTCAACTCTGAGGCGCATATCTCCGAGAGTTACAGCCGTAAAGCCTGCCTGCAGAGCCTTGGCTACCTCCTCATCACTGAAATCCCCCTCAGGCCCTATCATTACAGTAACACTCTGCTTAGGCTCTATAGCCTTGGCAAGCATGACCTTTTCCGCCTCATGACAGTGAGCTATGAACTTCTGCCCTTCCTGAGTGGCAATGCGCTTTATAAAATCATTAAAACTACACGGCTCATTGAGCTTGGTGAGCACTGGCTGCATAGACTGTTTCATGGCAGAGACCAGAATCTTTTCTATGCGGTCTGTCTTGAGCACCTTGCGCTCTGAGAATGTGCAGAATATAGGGCTAATCTCATCAATGCCTATCTCTGAGGCCTTCTCCACAAACCACTCCAGGCGGTCAAGATTCTTTGTGGGGGCTATGGCCACATGCAAACGGTAATTTCTTACAGGCTTATTATCCAGACGTTCAAGGCTGTTTACCACACAATGCTTAGGGTGAGCCACAGCTATGGTGGCGTGATACATACTACCCTGCCCGTCCATCACCACGATGCTGTCACCAGCCTGAAGCCTCAGCACTTTAACCGCATGGTGAGACTCCTCTTCCGGCAACACTGAGTCTGTTAATATATTTGGAGCATAGAATTGGTTCATATTCAGTTGGCAGTTGACATTTGACAGTTGACATTTGACAGTTAGTTTAATTTAATACAATTCACCGATTAACCGATTAACCGATTAACCGTTTCACCACATCAAACAGTTTCTCAGGGGCGGTGGCCCAGAAATTATTGTACTGGGCGGCATGATGGTCAACCCACGGAGTATCGCTGATGATACGAATGCTCATGAACGGCACGCCCAAACGGTGGCATGTGTGGGCTATGCTGCAAGACTCCATATCCACCGCAAGAGCCTCTGGCAACTTGTTCTTTATGGTCATGAGAGCATCGTTGTTAGTAATAAACTGGTCTCCAGTACATATCAGTCCGAACTTTAGAGACGGGTTAGACTTGGCAACTTTCCTTGCCTTGGCAAGCAGACCTGCATCAGACGGGATGAGTGCGGGAAATCCAAGTTCATCCTGCGATGCCACATCTCCCACATAGAAATCATGGTATGCGGTATGTTCACCCACCACCACATCACCTACGTTAAGCGAGCGGTCAATTCCGCCAGCCACGCCGCTGTTGATTATATACTCTGGAGCATACTCCTTTATCATAGTGCAGGCAGTAATAGTAGAGTTTACCTTTCCTATACCACTCTTCACCAGCACCACCTTGCCAGCATCGGTGTTGCCAATGCAGAGATCCTTCTCATCGGTGGTGATATTTGTAAGCGAGTTCCTCATTAGAGCGAACTCTTTATCCATTGCTACTATTATTCCAATCATTATTAGTTGAAAATTGAGAGTTGACGTGTTGATGAACGAAGTGAATAAAGTTGAGAGTTAATGTAATATCTGTTGCATAAGTAAGCGTCTCCACCCGCGGAGACGTATAGCGGGAGGGACCCATAGGGTCACAGACCCGTATGGGAGGGCCGAAGCCCTTTACAAAAGGGCTGAGTCTTACGTTGCAATAGGTATTACATTAAATCTCAAGTGCAAAGTTAAAAGTTTTTTTTGCAATTTCTGTATTTTTTTACTAATTTTGCAAAGATATTGCATAAAGGTTTGCATATATACATTTTTCAAACATAATAACGCTAAAATAAACTCTTAAACCCTATAAAAATGGAAAATTTTCAAGAGGCGCTCGCTCTCATGGGCATAGGAATGGCAACTGTTTTCACAGTTCTGCTGCTGATAATTTTTCTCGGCAAACTGCTTATAGCCGCAGTGAATAAGTTTGCACCTGAAGAGGAGAAACCACAGCCTAAGGCGGAACCAGCCAAAGTGTCACCGCAAATTGCAAAAGCAATAGAGACTGCTGTACAAATGATTACAGGCGGCAAGGGTAAAGTGGAAAAGATAGAAAAACAATAACAATTACAGATATGGCAAAGAATCAGAAAGAAGTAAAGTTCTGCCTCGTATTCCGTGATATGTGGCAGGCCGCAGGAAAATACGTTCCACGTGTTGACCAACTTGTAAAGGTGGCTCCATCTATAATAAAGATGGGCTGTTTTGCTCGTGTAGAGACCAATGGTGGCGGTTTTGAGCAGGTGAACCTGCTGTTTGGAGAGAATCCAAACAAGGCCGTAAGAGAATGGACCAAGCCTTTCCATGAGGCAGGCATTCAGACACAGCTGCTTGACCGTGGTCTTAACGGACTAAGAATGAGCCCTGTGCCAAGCGATGTCAGAAAACTTTTCTATGTAGTTAAGAAGAAACAGGGCACTGACATAGCCCGCACATTCTGCGGACTCAATGACAAGCGCAACATCATTCCTTCAATAGGCTACGCCAAGGCTGGCGGCATGATTTCTCAGTGCAGCCTTTGCATAACGTTCTCTCCGCTCCATACGGTTGAGTACTACACAAACCTTGCATTTGACCTTATCAAGGCTGGCGCAGATGAGATATGCCTTAAGGATATGGCTGGTATTGGACGTCCAGTGTCTCTGGGCGAGATAGTGGCTAACATCAAGGCCAAATACCCTGAAATTCCTATCCAGTACCATTCACACGCAGGTCCCGGCTTTAGCATGGCTTCTATACTTGAGGTCTGCAAGGCTGGTTGTGACTATGTGGATGTGGGTATGGAGCCTCTGTCGTGGGGTACAGGCCATGCTGATGTTCTTGCTGTTCAAGCTATGCTCAAAGATGCAGGTTTCAAGGTGCCGGAAATTAACATGGAGGCCTATATGGAGACCCGCACACTTATACAAGAGATGATGGATGACTTTCTTGGATACTACATTCCTTCTCGTAACCGCTTGATGAACTCACTGCTCATTGCACCTGGACTTCCAGGCGGCATGATGGGTTCTCTTATGACAGACCTTGAAACAAACCTTGAGAGCATCAACAAATATAAGGCAAAGAACAACCTGCCAGCCATGACACAGGATGAACTTCTCATCAAGCTGTTCAATGAGGTTTCATATATATGGCCTAAGATGGGCTATCCTTGCCTTGTTACTCCTTTCAGCCAGTATGTTAAGAACATGGCTCTTATGAACGTAATGCAGATGGAGAAGGGTAAGGAGCGCTGGAGTATGATTGCAGATGACATCTGGGACATGATGCTTGGTAAATCAGGCGCCCTCCCTGGTCCGCTTGCTCCTGAACTTATAGACAAAGCTAAAGCGGAGGGACGTGAGTTCCATAATGAAGATCCACAGAGCAACTATCCGGATGCGCTTGACACATTCCGCAAGGAGATGAAGGATAACGGTTGGGACCTTGGACAGGATGACGAGGAACTGTTTGAGCTTGCAATGCACCCACAGCAGTACCGTCTTTACAAGTCTGGTCAGGCTAAGGCTGATTTTGAGGCTGACCTTGCAAAACGTAAGGCCGACAAGGGTGCCGCTAAGGGCGGAATTGCTCTTCCTCAAACCGTTACCGTTGATGTTAACGGAGAGAAATACACTGTTACCATTGGCGCTAATGATGGTTCTGCTCCTGCGCCAGCCGCTCAAGCAGCACAGGTAGCAACTGGCACTGGAGAGGGCGCAGAGCTAACATCGCCGCTTGAAGGCAAGTTCTATCTTGTGAAATCAGCGTCAGACACTGCTGTAAAAGTTGGTGACACAGTTAAGAAAGGTCAGACAGTATGCTATATTGAAGCCATGAAGACCTTTAACGCCATTGCCGCAGAGAATGACGGCGTTATCACTGAGATTTGCCACAATAGCGGCGACACTGTATCAGAAGATGATGTATTGATGAAGATTAAAGGTTAAACAGTATGGAAATTTTTGAGAAAATATATCATATGACGGCTATCAGCGATATCATCGCTGATCCTCGATTTCTTATAATGTACTGCCTTGCATTCCTGCTGCTGTACCTTGGAATCAAGAAACAGTTTGAGCCACTTTTACTTGTTCCTATCGCATTTGGAGTGCTGATTGCAAACTTCCCTGGTGGCGGCATGGGCGTACTTGGCGCAGACGGAGAGGGGCTTGTACACTATATGAAAGACGGTGTAATGGTCTCTAAGAACGTGTATGAGATGCCTCTGCCTGAGATTGCACATGACCTTGGGCTTATGAACTACATCTATTACGCTCTTATTAAATCCGGTTTGCTACCGCCTATCATCTTTATGGGTGTGGGTGCGCTTACAGACTTTGGACCTATGTTGCGCAACCTAAAACTTGCCATATTTGGTGCTGGCGCGCAATTTGGTATCTTTGCGGTTCTGCTTGTGGCATCTCAGTTTTTTACAATGCAGGAGGCTGGTTCTCTTGCTATTATAGGTGGAGCTGACGGTCCTACAGCTATATTCACCACCCTTAAACTGGCTCCGCATCTGCTCGGTCCTATTGCTATTGCAGCATACTCATATATGGCTCTTGTTCCTGTTATCATTCCTTTAGTGGTAAAACTCACCTGTTCTAAGAAAGAACTTATGATAAACATGAAGGAGCAGGACAAACTCTACCCTTCCAAACAAGAGTTCAAAAATATGAAGGTGCTGAAAATTGTGTTCCCTATAGCAGTTACCACCATTGTGGCTATTATAGTTCCTGATGCTGTGGCTCTTGTGGGCATGCTGATGTTTGGTAACCTTATCAAGGAGATTGGCGCCAATACATCACGTCTGTTTGACGCTGCATCTAACGGCATTATGAATGCTGCCACCATATTCTTAGGTCTTTCAGTGGGCGCCACCATGACAGTGGAGGCGTTCCTTAACTGGACCACTATCGGTATTGTTTTTGGCGGATTCCTTGCATTCGGATTCTCAATCTTTGGCGGCATTATGCTGGTTAAGATTATGAACCTCTTCAGCAAGAAGAAAATTAATCCGCTCATCGGCGCAACTGGTCTTAGCGCCGTGCCTATGGCGTCACGTGTGGCAAATGACATAGCCCTCAAATATGACCCTAAAAACCACGTACTGAACTACTGTATGTCAAGTAACGTGGCTGGCGTTATAGGCAGTGCCGTGGCTGCCGGTATCCTTATCTCATTCCTGGGATAAAACACTCCGTTGAAATTTGGAATTATGCTCTGGAAACATTATGTTTGCAGAGCATACTTTTTTTGAATACTTAAATAACATAGAAGATAAGTCAAATGGAAACAGAACAAATTATATTAAGTATGCGTCAGGGTGGGATGCACCTTACGGTAGAGACAACACAGAGAGTTTTAGACAAGATGGCTGAGATAAGGAGCCGGAATCCGGAATTGTGGAAAAGTAAGGATTTAGACCTGCTGGACAAGGCGGAGGAGGAACTTGAAAAAGAACAATAAGTGTTTAAATCCCAATCTTATGGGATTGTAAATTAAGGGTTGGTAATATAATTTTGCAACAAAAATTATTCACAATGAAAAACTACTGGGATAAGTTTGCACCGTTTTACAATCTATCAAGAAGGATGGAGAAGAAGGCGTACAACCAAATGTACGCATTGATACGTGAAACCATCAAGGGTAAAGATGTTCTTGAACTGGCAACCGCCACAGGTATCATAGCATTCAACACCGCATCGGTTGCAAATACATTCCTTGCCACAGACTACGCCGAACAGATGTTGAAAGTTGCAAAGAAAGACAAGAGGTGGGAGCAGATGAAAAACCAGAACATAAAGTTAGACTTTGCACAAGCGGATGCGACTGCACTGCCTTACTCAGCATCACAATTTGACGTAGTGCTTATTGCAAATGCCCTCCACATTATGCCTAATCCAACTGCGGCATTAAGAGAAATAAGCCGTGTATTGAAACCAGGCGGAATACTGATTGCACCAACTTATGTACACGGCGATAACACCATTTGGCAGCGTATTGTAGCAAAATTTATGGCACTAACAGGGTTTAAGGAGTATGCCAACTGGACTGTTGACAGCTACCAAGAGTTCTTGAAGTCAAATGGCTGGAACATAAAACGTAGCACCGTAATCAACGCATCTTTCCCATTAGCGTACGTAGAGTGCGCCTCTGCTCGTATGTGCTAAGCCACCAAAGGCTATAGCCTTCTCCACGTAGAAGTCTATAGTATTCCGAGCTCCTGCTTCGCCTGCTTCATCAGGGTCATATCCTTTCTTTGCCACTTCTGCGGGTCTCTGGCTTTTATCTCTGACATCTTTTCCAGCACTTTTCTGCTCGTCTCTATTGTAAGGTGCATTCCACCTTGATATAAACTTACTATAACTTGTTCTGTTTCCATTTGTTTTCTCTTTAGCGCTCTGTCAATCCAATAATTTGCACCATTTGAGCTGGTGTCACAATTTTGGTTGAAAGCGGGAAATTTTCCCATCTGCCACATAATTCAGGACTTTCAACGTTGCTGAATCTGCATTCCCTGTTAAGAGTGCTGAGATAATGACATTAGTGTCTATTACTGCTTTGTACGTCATTTGCCTTCCCTGCTTAAACGAATTTCTTCATTGATTTCCTCCAATGTCATATCCGACAAGCCATTCCTTTGGGCAGATTCTCTCATTTTGAGTATCGCCAGTTTGCCTTTGTCAATAATATCTTGACGTGTGTCTGCTTTAATTTCAAACGGAATGCTTCTTGTTTGTATTACAGACTTAGCAAAGACGTTTATTGCGGTTGTTATGCTCATTCCAAATTTCTCGCACAGTTCCTCAAATTTTGATTTTGTGGCACTGTCCATTCTTACTGTAAATGCTACTTGTGACATAATGTGGTGTTTATATGGTGCAAATATACGCTAAATACTTTATATATGCGACCTAAACGCACCAAATATTTTTGTATCTGCTATAATCCAAGCACACCGCCAGCCACATCAAAGAACCTGTCAAAGCATCAAGATACCTGGATGATGAATTGCCTGAAACTGCACCGTTCCGCTCGCTTGGTATTCGTCCCATGAATCTTGGACCGCTTAACAGCATGTCCAAGATTTTGTTTTTGTCCACCACGTTGTGGCCACCAAAGGCTATAGCCTTTTCCACGTAGAAGTCTATATAATTCCGAGATCCTTCTCTGCTTGTTCCATCAGATCCAAATCTTTCCTCTCCCACTGCTGTGGATTCCTTTTCCTTATTTCCGTCATTTTCTCTAATATTCTCCTGCTTGTCTCCATCGTAAGGTGCATTCCACCTTGGTACATACTCAGTATAATTTTATCATCCATAAAGTTATTATTTCTGTTTTGTTATATTAATAAAAGGAGGCTCTTAAAAGAGCCCCTTTTATTAGTCTTCTACAAAGTGAGTATGTTTTGCCTCCCACTGCATCATCTTTACTGACACCCATAAAGAGTATATACCGATAGTCACAAACATGAGAAGCAGCCACTTAATCCAGTTTCCAAACAATTGTGCACCTGTCCCGTCAAAAACAAGCCTGCGACCATCAACTACAGTATGTCTTGTTCTCCATTCCTTTTTTATGCAAAATGCCCACGGGTAGCAGATTCCAAATGTAATAGCTGTGATAGCAGAACATAATAAGTCATAACCGAGGTTGGCTAACACACCACCATCAAAATAAGAACGGTTCTTGTTCGTTTCAATTGATTCGATTGATTCCTTTGCTTCCATTGTCTTAGTTATTATTTTGTTTATTATTTAAATTATATTCTTCCTCTGAGATTTTTATAAATTTATTATCATACTTTTTTTCAGCCTCATTATATACCAGTTTTACAAATGTTATATTTCGCTTAAAGTCAAATTCAAACATTGTCTTTTCTGAAGTGTTTCCTGCTGCATCTGTCTTTACAGGTATATCATAGAATATCAGTTTTCCAGAATCAAATCCCTCACTTGCAACTGGAAAAAGAGCAACTGTTTTTAATGTTTTACCAGGCAAAATAAAATCAGACTTGCTTAAAATATTTTCATGACTGACCACATTAATAATGGCCGCATCAAATGTAGATACAATGGGGTTTGAATATTTCTTAAGCAAATAATCATAATACGGTAAAATAGACGGCTTATTCTCTATGTCTTCTTTGCTGATACTATAAACAGACTGACCAGTTGGTGTTTCTAAAACAAATAGTGAGTTTTCAAATTTCAAAATATGACCCGTGTTATTTGTTATCTCCAAATCTATAGCTGTGCAATTATAGTATGGGACCACCCTAACATTAGCTGTTCTTACATAGGTGTTATATGCTCCATAATAGTGATACGAAATGGTTTGAACGTAGTTATCTCTTGCAATAAACTTAGAATTTTCAATGCCAGTCCGTGTCACCTTAATACTAATTTCTGACTTTGTCTGAACCTGAGACTCTGTATCAAATCCAAGGTACGGAAGTTTAAAATACTGTGTTTGGGCTATTTGCTTTGTTGAGCCACAAGAGGATAAAACCACGATAGTAATAAACACTGTTAAAACTTTTAGAATTTTTGAATTCATGACATTATTATTTAGTTAAACATAAAAAGCGTGAACATACTCTTGTAAGTCATGAGGTCTTCGACTACCCTGTTCCATACAAAAAGTAAGCTCACGCATATCACACACCGCTACTGCGTAAATATTACGCATGTAACTGATGTGCAAGCATTGAGGTTAATTTTGTACTTTGGAACAGTTGAAAGTGTCGAAGTTTCATGACCAAGTATAAAACAAACTCAATATAAAAATCTATATTTCAAGTATGGTCCGCTGACCATAGTTTTACACTGCAAAGATACAGATAAAGTGGCATATATACAAAATCAATTATATGCCACCTCTGTCATACCATGCTTACCTTTAATACGGAACATAGTAGTCGAAGACGATGCAAAGGTAATACTTTTCTATTTACTTTAATAAATTAAAGTATAAAAATTTTAAATTATTTTTTCTTTCTACTGATTATTTCTACTTTTGCGTATAAATCATAACACCATGGGCAGTCAGCTAAATACCAGAAACCAGTACACACGAGCCTATATGAGATACCAGGAGCATCTTATAGAACTAATTGAGTATGAAATGAAAAAAAGAGAGATAACGGCGTACTCCCTTTCCAAGGAAACCGGAATATCGCAGGCAACTCTTTCGCTACTGCTCAGCAGGAATCTTGACGTACTAACTATTCCCTTAATATACAGCATACTGCTTGCTCTGGACATTCACATTGAAGAAATAAAAACACCTGATGGATTATCCAGAAAGATTTTTGCGGAACAAAAGGAGCCCGTAATAAAGGACAGCTACATGGATTATTCTTTCTCACCAAAAGAGAAAGAAGAACTGCAAAGAACTGGAATCTTAAGAAACACAGTTGAAATATATAGCCCGTATGGAGTATATAAGGGAATCTTTTACATTCATAAGATAAGCGGACTGGTCTCATTCTTAAGAACAGACACGCTCAAAAGGAAATACAATCTTAGCGACGAAGACATTCTTTTTTTAATTCATGGAGGTGAGATACCTATAACCTACAAAGGTGTTAAGGAGGTTCTCTACTTAGATTTTAACACAAACAAAGTCAAGTTCATGAAAAACTTATGTTGAGTACGCAACTTTTATTGTGAGCCAACTTAATTTCCATAGATAGACAATTCTTACCTGTCCGATTTTTAGGGAAGAACAAACTATCATGAAAGTATAAAACAAAAAGAGAGCAACTAAACATTTGCTCTCTTTTTGTACCCGAAGCGGGACTTGAACCC